>JAJFUJ010000172.1 GCA_021372475.1 Chloroflexota bacterium
CCATCGGGGTCTGCAGGTAATCAAAGAGTTCGTTACGCATGTACTGGGTGCAACAAATCACCCGCCAGGCTTCGTATACAAGCTGCCACTCGGCGTCGTTAATCCGCAGGGCCATCTCGCTTCCGAGGCCCCCATGCCCTCGTCCTCTCTCGGTGGCGTGAATGGTCGCTAGTAAAGGAATCTTGTGCTCATTTTTATAGCGAATCGCGGCAAAACTGGTCAACCAGTCGTGAGTATGCACAAGATCAAAGGGACCGTAACGCTCGGTAATATCTGCACAGGAATCGTACAGGATGGCGTTGGAGTCGACCGCGCGGCGGTAAAAATCATCGTTCATCGCGCGCACGACGGGTATACGGTGGACCGTAAATCCTTCAGTCTGCTCTGCGCCGGCATCTCCCGAGGGTATGGGGGTTACCAGATGGATATCGGCAGTGCTGTTTGCCAGAGCGGGCAGTAGTTCAGCGACATGCTTACCTAAACCGCCCACCACAAACGGCGGGTATTCCCAACTTAGCATCAGGATGCGCATATGTCTGCCTCCAACGACGTTTTGTCATCATTATAGCTGAGTAGGGCCGAGTTTCAAGACGACGGATTTACATACATCCGCTACAGTGTTAGAATAATACTAGAAGTAATTGAGAGGGGTATTTATGCGAGAAGAAATACTGGCAGCCGTACAGAGCAAAGCCGTTGCGGGTGAAATCGCTTGTGCAGATGCCCATGAAGTCGCTCTGGTATTAAGCGTCAGCCCGCCAGAGATAGGCAAAGCGGTTAACCGCGCTACGGGTCTGCGTTTTAACCGCTGCCAACTCGGTTTATTCGGCTATGGCGCCAAAGCGGAAAACAAGCATAAAATAATCTTGGCTGCACGGGACGTCCCTGCGGAGATCGAGATTGCTTTAAAGGCGCGACTGGTTAACGATGCCATTCCTTGCGTCGCAGTGTGGGAAGTCGCAGAGCAATTCAAGTATCCGCGACTTGGCGTGGCGAATATTGTTGAAGCGCTGCATTTTAAGGTTGCACCCTGCCAGTTGGGGTGCTTTTAGTAAATGTTTGACAGCCTCCCTCTCCGGATGTAATATGCACTCTGCGATTGGGGAGGAACGATGGCAAGAGCAGCAAAGGGTTACAACTACGGCCACATAGCGGCTTTGGTATCGCTGCGTGGCTCCGCGGTTGAAAAGATGCCTGCATCTGCACGAAAGTTGTATCTGCAGCGCCATCTGCATTTGGTTGAGTCGCAGATTCGCTTGCTAGCTGATAAGCTCGGTTTCGATGAAGAAAGCTTCGACCGCGAGGATGATTGGACAGACAACCAGCTCGATCAGGAACGCTGGTCATCCCTTATAAACCTGGACTATTTACTCGCGGAGCGTGATGCGCTTAGAGAGACTCTCGCGAAGCTCTAACTACTATCATAGAGGCAGGGGATGCGGGTTAAGCATCCCCTGCCTTTGCCTGAAAGCAGGACGAGATGGTAGAGCGTAAAGATCGCTGGCGTGATTTACCTGATGCCCAGCGCGCTAAACAAATACTGGTAATCGTGTTTTGGTCGGCCATCGTCATACTCTATATGCTGGGCGGATTTGGCCTGATCCTGCGCAGTCAACTGCTGAAAGCCAACGAGACCCCTGTACCTACAGCCACAATTCAACCGACTAGCGGGCCAACCTTGTTTCCTACTTTGACCCCTATGCCATAACCAGGTTTGCTGTTCCTACGTTCATTCATATTAGGAGCACACTTCATGATGGAGACAACGAAGGGAGGATTATGGATACCGTAGCACTGTTGCGCAAGCTGTCGCAGGCTAGCGGCATCTCTGGATATGAGGGTGAGGTGCGGGATATTGTACGCCAGGCGATTGAACCATTCGCTGACGAGTTTCGCACAGATACCCTCGGCAACTTGATCGCTACGAGGCGCGGAACGGAGCCTGTGAGCACCGGGCATTCCATCATGTTAGCCGCGCATATGGATGAGATTGGCCTGATAGTCAAGGATATTAAGGATGGATTCCCACGTGTGACCGATGTTGGTGGAATTGACTACCGCACCCTGCTTGGACAGGAAGTAATTGTCCACGGCCAGCGCGATTTGCCCGGCGTGATTGGTTCGCGGCCGCCGCACGTGCTTTCCGCGGCAGATTATGAAAAACCGGTTCCCTGGGATATGTTATTTATCGATACCGGCCTGCCGCAGGAAACTGTCACACAGCTCGTACATATCGGCGACCTCGTAACGCTGCGCCGTGAGTTTCTCGAGCTCTCCGAAGGATATGTTTCCGGCAAGACTTTTGATGACCGCGCGGGGGTAGCCAGCCTGGCAGTATGCCTGGAACTGCTCGCCTCAATGAAGCACTCCTGGGATGTTTACGCAGTCTCTACCATTCAGGAGGAGACGGGGCTCAAGGGGGCGACAGTGGCAGCCTTTGGGTTGAATCCGGATATCGGCATCGCCGTGGACGTTGGTTTTGGCGCCCAACCCGGCGTGAGTGAGAACGAGTCCATCAAGATGAATGCCGGCCCTGCCCTTGCCATTGGACCAAACGTGCATCCCAGGATGCAGGCAAGGTTGTCGGCGACGGCGGACAAGTTCGAGATCCCGCTGCAAAAGGAAGTTATACCGGGCGGCAGCGGCACGGATGGTTGGGCGATTCAGGTAGCGCGAAGCGGAATCCCAACAGCGGTGCTCTCGATTCCACTGAGGTATATGCATACTTCGGTTGAGACCATGCACATCAAGGATATCGAACGCACCGGACGGTTGATGGCGCTCTTTATCAGTGGGCTCGATGATGCATTCGCGAATGAACTCGGACTAGAAGGAGGGAAAGGTGCTGCTTAAAGAACTTTCCGAAGCCCGCGGCGTTTCCGGTAACGAGGCGGCTGTCCGCGAGCTGCTGCTCAAAGCCGTCGAAAACACAATCGATAAGCATTGTATCGATGCTCTGGGTAACCTGCTGTGCCTGAAAAAGGCGCGCAAGCCGGCTGCTAACCCGGCTGCCCCTCAAAAGGTATTGATAACCGCCCACATGGACGAGGTGGGCTTGATTATCTCGGGATTTAACGCGGACGGCACCCTGCGGTATGAAAAGGTAGGCGGCATCGACAACCGCATGCTCCTCTCGAAGCAGGTTCTAGTGGGTGAAAAGGCTGTGCCGGGTGTCATCGGCTACCGTCCTATCCATCTCATCGGTAGGTCGGGCATCGAAAAGGTGGCCGACATGAGCCAGACAGCCATCGATATCGGCGCCTCGAGCCGCGATGCGGCCGCCAAGCTGGTTCAATTAGGTGACTATGTCACCTTTCGCACATCCTTCGAGGTGCTAACTGAGGATGGACTCCGTACCGCCAAAGGCAAGGCGCTGGATGACCGCGTAGGCTGTGCGGAGTTAGCAGAGGCGCTCGAGGGGGAGTATGCTTTTGACCTTTACGCGGCTTTTACCACACAGGAAGAAGTGGGTTTGCGCGGCGCTCGGGTTGCCGGCTACAGCATCAACCCCGATGTGGCGGTTGCCTTAGAGGGCACCGTCTGCGATGACCTGCCCAAGGAGCGCGACCGTGACCTTAGCCCGGTTACAGAGCTGGGCAAAGGACCTGCGATTAGCTTCCGCGACGGCTCTGTAATCTGCGACCGTCGCTTGGTCACGCTGTTCAGCGAGACGGCCGAGCAGCAAGGCATCCCGTATCAATATAAACGTGGTGCGGTGGGCGGCACCGATGCTGGTGCTCTGCACCTGGTGCGCGAAGGCGTGCCTGCAGCGGTGCTCTCTGTTCCGTGCCGTTACATCCATGCTCCGGTGAGTATAGTGAGCTTACAAGATTTCGATAACGCCGCTAGGCTGCTCAAAGCGGCCTTGACCAAATTGGAAGGAGGGCTTGAAGCATGAAGGACTTGATTAAAAAGCTGGTGGAGGCCTTTGGGCCCTCTGGATATGAGGATCAAGTCAGGGCGATCATCCAGGCTGAAGCCGCTGGCAAAGCTGATGAGATCCGCACAGATAATCTTGGCAACCTGATTGTGCTTAAAAAAGGATCAGGTGGCGGCGAACGCATTATGATCTCTGCCCATATGGATGAGATCGGATTGATGGTCAGTTACATCGATAAAAAGGGTTTTGCACGCATCGGCAACATCGGAGGTATCGCACTGGCAACCCTGACCGGAAGCCGGGCGCGTTTCGCTGATGGCACCATCGCCGTGCTCTATAACGAAAAGGACGGCTGGATGGGCCCGGGGACCCTGGCGGAGTGCTTTATCGATACCGGCGCAACCTCACCGGAGGACTCACCCGTCAAGGTGGGCGATGTAGCCTGCATTCACCGCCCCTTTGAGGAGCTCGGTGGGCGGCTTGTTTCCAAGGCCATGGACGACCGCATCGGCTGTGCTGTTGCACTGCAGGCTTTACTGGACATGGCTGAATCCCCCAATGATGTGTATTTTGTTTTCAGCACACAGGAGGAAGTAGGCTGCAGGGGAGCCATGGTAGCCGCCTTTGGTATCGAGCCGGAAGTAGCCGTGGCCGTCGATGTGACGCTCACTGGTGATATCCCGTTGGCCAAGCCGATGTCAGTAGAGTTGGGCAAAGGCCCGGCCGTCAAGGTTAAGGATGCTGGGATGTTGGCGCATCCAGGGGTTAAGAAATGGATGGTTGCCACTGCTGAAAAACTGGCGCTGCCCTACCAGCTCGAGGTGCTTACCGGCGGCACGACCGATGCCTATACGATACAGACCAGCCGAGATGGCATCGCCGCGGGCTGCCTTTCGATTCCAACGCGCTATGTCCACAGCCCATCAGAGATGGTCGATTACAACGATGTATTGAACTCTGTCAAGCTGCTGGTGGGGATGCTCTCCGCACCAGTAAGCTGGTAAACTAGTTTATAACGACGCCGTTCATTTGCGGAGCTGTCACAGCGAACTGTCGACTGTGCTTTGGGGATCACGAGGGAACTGCTGTTGAGCTAGCAGTTCCCTCGTTTGTTTTTACCTGGGTCATGTTGTTTAGCCACTCCGGGGGAAAGGTTCAACAAGGTGAGCATGGTCATCATACCATATATTCATGTATGGGGTCTATCTGATTACTTAGCTTACGCTACAGATGGCACAACGCTGTGTGTTGCCAACTTCGGCGATATACGTATTGCGAAGTCAAGGGTTCGAGTCTCGTTATCTTCATCAAGACATCAAAGCCTGCCGAAAAAGCAATGTTAGCTTTTTCGGCAGGCTTTTTACTAGAATGGACGCAGAACTGGGAATTTACTTTCATCATATGCGTCAAATTGTGGCACCGACAATTTCCATATGAAAAATAACGAGCACTCCTTTGATATCTCTTATATGATGCTTGTAGCAAGGAGGGCGGTGCTATGGAATCGCTGAATCGGTTGAACACGTTGATCTCATATGTGGAGGCAAATCTTGACGATGAAATTGACAATCAGATGTTATCCCAGATCGCGGCTTGCCCGCTTGCTGTATTGCAGCGATTTTTCGTGTTGATGACAAATGTCACATTGACTGAGTATATACGGCTAAGACGGCTTGCACGCGCCGCAGATGAGGTACGCGACACAAGTGCTAAAATTATCGACATAGCCGTAAAATACAACTATGACTCGTCCGACGCATTTTGTGTGGCGTTCAAACGCAGATACGGTATGACGCCAACGGCAGCAAGAGAAATAAAAGCAGTGCTTCCAGCGTATGATCGCATCAGCTTTACATCGTCGATTATACGTGTTAAAGGAGATGCAATGATGAACCAGACCAGTAAAACACTCGGCAACATCCATCACCTAATGGACAAGTATCAAGGACAGAATTTCGTTTTCAACGGCTGCATGGCATATCTTATGGAATGCCTGGGAGCAAGCAAGGACTATGACTATTGGTTTTTCTCCGGGGTTTCCGGGGACTGCTTCACACAGGTCTACGGACAGGATTTAACCAGATGGTATCAATGTCTTTCGCACGCCTGCTTCGATGAACGACTCATCAAGCGTGTCTTCGATGCCTGCGGGTATGACTATACCTTTGTCAGCCCACAGTCCTTCTCCGCAAACAGGGAAAAGTATGTGAAAAAGGTTATGGAGCACATCAACCGCGGCCTGCCTGTCATCGTCAAGGGGTTCAATGTATTGTGGAGTGACAGAATATGGCTGGTCGAGGAGATCTCCTGCGTCGTCGGCTATGAAAACGGCGGGGAAACCTTGCTTTTCCTGCCGGAGGAATCCATTACCCCCACCGCTTTCTCGTTTGATATCCCCTTAACGCTTGTCTTTGTTGAGGGGAAAAAGCTGGCGCCGGCGCTGCCGGACATCTATCGCCAGGCGATAGCAAACATCCCTGTCCACAATGTGGCGTCGCCGCGTGACGGCGTGTCGTTTGGGGTGCAGGCTTTCCTCGACTGGGCAGAAAACATTGAAAACGGAACGTTTGACGACGTCCCCACCGAAGACATTGACATCTGGCGGCATTACGGCGAGTATCTCTGTATCATTGCATCCAATGTCTGTTGTCCTCATTTCCTGAATCGGGCAAAAGAGTTATGTCCCGATGTTAAAGAACTGGCGGCCATTGACGCCATCATAAAGAAAATGGATGCCGACATATACACGTTTATGGGCCTTGAGGGCGGATTTGGCATGGAAAAGCATAAACTCAAGGACCATGAATTGATGCGGCCTGTCTGCGCTATGATCCGTAAATTCGCTTCGTATTATAACGATTTGCTGGCTATCTTCAGTTAGAGTGATGTGTGATATACGGAGTATAAGCTTTTTTATTACAAAGCTGGCGAATCAACGCGTGTGGTTTAGGTTGATAGTCCTGATTTATCATGATGATGGGTTATCAACCGGTTTTTGCCTAAATCGGGTTCAGTCTTCCCCCCAAAAAGAATATGTATCGGTCCATCCTCACCCATTTTTGTGGGTGAGCCTAGTTAGCAGGATTCGAACCTTCGAGCAATAAAATATCTGGTTAAGCACAGTTTTCGGACTGTGCTTCTTCTATGTCATCAACTCAATAGGAGAAAATAACATAAATCCATCAAGCGCTATCTTAGATTTGGGCAAGCAAAACATAATGGTTGATATCAAGATAATGTTTGTAACAAAACTGAATACCGATGTGTAGGCCATAGCTGAGCATCGTCTTACTGGAAAAATCGCAGTGTTTGAATGGCGTCCTTTTCTTTTTATTTACCCTTGTTCTTGGCCCATGAACGGCGTATAGTCACACCTGTATCAACTCCCACCGGCACATAGTCTTCGTTCAGGTCTAGCAGCACTAAGCGTCTGGCGGCACACAACTCCGAGACGCGTGTCATATTGTTTAATTCCGGCTGCGATAGATTCAAACCGTACAAGCCGCGGCTCGCGCTCATCGATGCAATAAACTGAGCGCCCCTCCCGCAAAAATGGATGCACCCGCCAAAGGTATCCAGCACACGTTGGTCATAAGGCTGGACAAACTCGTGATACTGGTCACCCGAGAGCATCACAGCGCTGTCGTCGCGCAGCATGGCTCCGCCTTTCTGCCAGATATTCCAGTGCACCGTCCAGTCGTTCCCTTCGCCGGCGAGGCGTTTCCAGGCTGAGAGCCACGCAATGTAGGTTGCTGTAACCAGTTCGAGCAGCGAGTGAACCAGCTTGGGGCAGTCATAAAGGGCCAGGAAGATGTCAGGCCCCCAGAGCAGATGAGCTGTATCGAACGGTCCTTGCAAGTCGGGGTGAAAAACCTTGACGGCATGTGCCAGAGCGGGATAGTGCGCCAGGGTCTCATAATAGTATTGGGTGGTGTCCATACTCTCGGCGCCCAGGCCTGAGCGCAAAGAGGGCATCCCTGCATCTACCAGGCGTTGAATGGCGTCGCGTCCCTCAAGGTGGTGCGCCCACGGCATCGAGTTTTCCGTGAGTTGCCAGTGCGCTCCTAGTATGCTGGGCAGTATGATAGTGCCATAGTTGGCGCGGATCCCCAGGGGATAGTCATCGCCACTGGTGTAGTGCAAATATGCCGGGCGCAGTTGAGATAGCAGCATTTTCTCGCGATCGATAAAAGTGTCGTTATAAGCAAAGTCCGGCCAGTCCTGGTCTGCTGTGGGCGGCAGGTCGCTCCAACAAAAAGGGAGCTGCTCCATCTCTTCCCAACGAAAGGCAGCCTGGTAACGCGCCTTGATGCGCTCTTCGCGCTGCGGATCGATGAGGCGCTCAAACTTCTCTAAATATGTGGATAACAAGCTCATTGCAACTCCTCAGTCTGTGCTCAACCAGCTGAACTGATAACGGAACTCGACCTGGTGCTCGCCCGCCTCGAGCGCGACAGCGCGGAAAATAGTATCTGCCGTGAGGATGTCCGCCGGCTGGCCGTCCACCAGGGCGCTCCAGCCCGGATAAGTAAGGTCGGCCAGCACCAGATATCCGGGCTCCTCCAGATCAGCCTGCACGACGACACGCTGCGAATCGTATGTGCTGATAACAGCCTCATGCAATGCCTCCAGGTTGCTGCTAAGGGTCAGAGCAGAGCCGGTTTTCGCGGCCTCACGTGCGCTGATAGTATAGGCTCGCGGTCGAGCGTCATCATTACGATAAACGAGGACATCCTCACTGCGGTACGCAATGTGCTGATCTCCCAGACCAACCATGTGGTTGAGCAGAACCATCTGACCATCAGATGTATGGAATGTGATTTGCTCGATGCGCGTATACGCTGCTGGCAGCACCGGCTGGATATAGACGGCCTGAATCCTGACAGAATCTGATAAGGTGTATGAGGCCAGATAGGTGTGACCGGCGTGGTCGACCGGCGGATAGCCCGAGCGAGCCGGAAAAGTGCTCGCCACTGCTGCCATCGGATATGTCACTGCCTGCGCCACATCTGGCCGTTCATAAGCCCATTCCGCGGTCTCGATGCCCGCGCGGATTGGTATGGTAATTACCTGCCCAGCATCTGTCTGCAACATGATATTGGCGGCCAGTTCCCCATTACTCAGGCTCGCGGAATGCGATAAGTAGGATTCTATTTCCAGAGAATAGACTGCCGTAGGCTCGATAGTCAGCCAACTCTCGTAAGGCAGGTTCGCATAGGGATTCTCTACATCGTACAACTCGCTGGCTTCATCTACAGGCAGCAATTGTGGTATCAGATAATAACGCACATTCAGAGCATCAAGGCGCTCGGCGTTCAACTGCTCCATATAGTCTTGGTATGCAGTAGGCAGGAGGGGTGCGTACAAATTGGCGCTGGATAGACCGTAGGTCAGCGCGTAGTTGGGATAGAGCGATTCCTTTTGCACAAACTCGATCGGCAGGATCTCTTCTTTTGTGTACAACCGGTAGAAGCCATCATCCTGAGCCAACCAGTCTGCAACGCGAGGGGATGCCCGGGTTGCTGAGGTGGGGCTTACCTGATTGAAGGTTAGATTCAGAACCTGGTTATAACCAAACAGATCGATTATCAGCAGGCAACCGGCTAAAAAAAGCCAGGTGGTGCGCGGTACACGCCGCAGCGCGAGCGCCAGGAGCGCTATCAAACCGGCTAAGACGATCGGCAGCCAGCGCCATAATGCTACCAGCTCATCCGCTAAACGTCTGGTCAGTACCAGTGTAAGTATTGCTATCAGGAGCGCCAATATGAGTGAGGACAAAATCCATCGGCTGCGCTTTAACGTCGGTCGAACTACGGCCAGAGCAGATTCGAGCCCTAGCGCGGCAAGCCCTGCCAGCCCAAAGCTGGTCCACAGCAGGAAGCGTGCCGGTACGCGAAGCATGTTGATGAGCGGGATGCGTAGCAAGAGCGAATACAGCGGATTCCAGCGCCCCAGCGCCAGTAGAAAGCCCAGGATTGCCACGCCCAGCAGGAACCACCGGATTGGCCGTTTATTACGTAGCAGCCCGAAACCGGCCAGAGCCAGGGGCAACAAACCGACATAGCCCATTAACTCGACGGAACCATTTGGATAAGGATTACCGCGTAGAAAGGGCGCTAGAAAGGTCGCAGCCAGCAATGGGTGAAACGAAAAGCTGGTGAAATATGTGGGGTCAAGCCCGCCTGCCCGATCTGAGAGCAGGCTGAGCTGCCAACTGGCAGCCAATTGCGGGCTGGCCAATAGAGCGCCGAGTGCAAGGGCGGCTGCCCATGCCAGAAAACGCTGCCAGGGGAAAGGCGCGGGCGGAAGAAACTCCCCCATCTCTGGTTTTGTGCGCACTAGTGCAAGGTACACTGCGTAAAAGGTTGTTACTGCCAGGATAAGCAGCGATATCTGGGCGTGCCCTGCCAGGAACTGGAGAGCTACAACCAGGGCCAATGCCCCCATCCATGCGGCTGTGGCCTTTTTGCTGGGAGCGTGCACGAGTTTATCGGTCGCTAGCAGCAGCCACGGGAGCCAGGCCGTTACCGAAACGATGCTCAAATGGCCGTTATGTGCACTAAAAAAACCACCAAAAGTAAATACAATGGCAGAGAAGTGCGCTGCTGCGGTCCCCAGTTTTAGCTGCCTCAGCCACAGGAACATCCCGACGCCGCACAATAATGTGTGCAGCACGAGTGAGAGGTTAAGTGAGATATCCGGGGGAAACAAGGCGACCAGCAGCCAGTTCAACGGGTACAGGGCACCGGTCTCGCCTTCCGCTAACAGCGGGTACCCAATGCCAAGTTTGGTCTCCCACCAGGGGAGCTGCCCGGATTTCAGTGCGGCTGCAAGGGCTGTGCGTTGCGGCAAATAGCCTCGGGCGGTATCCCCCGAGTAGATGGCGTTTGAAGAAAATAGGATTCGTCCCAAAAAGAGCGCAATCAATCCAGCGGAAACGACAACAAGCAGCAGCGTGGACAGCTTTTGATGGTATTTCGAGGCACTCACATGGCCACCTGTTAGTTAAGAAAAAGGCGCACTTGTGCGCCTTTGGTTCAGGATAAAACCGGGCGAATGCCCAGGTAAACCTGCCCGGCAGTCAGCATACGCAGCAAGGTATCCGGAGGCCGGCGGTCAAGCTGAGCGTGCAGTTCCATAATCGATAATGGTTTATTGCCGTTTGCCAAAAAGGTGCGAAACACTGCA
>JAJFUJ010000016.1 GCA_021372475.1 Chloroflexota bacterium
TACTTTGAGCTGATGGAGCAAATCGGGTTTGAGGGCGCAGGCGTTGGTCAGGATAACCGGTTTAATCCCCTGCTGGGCGATAAACGATACCAACTCGAGGATATGCGGGTAAATTAGCGGTTCGCCGCCGGCGATGGAGACGTTATCCGGGTTGCGCCAGCGCTTGAAAAAGAGCACCTCCTCTTTGACCTCTTCGAGCGTCTTGTGCCCTGTCATATGCTGGCGGTAGCAGCCCTCGCAGTGCAGATTGCAGATATCGCTGACTTCGAGCCAGGCGATCGGGTTATCGTTCATCGACCAGGGCATACGGTAAAGGTTGCGTTTGTCGAGAGTCATACCATCCTCCGCGTCAGTAGATTGGGTCCTGTGCCGATTGGCGGCACTGCGGAATAACGACCAACAATGTAGGCGCTTAAAGCTCCTGCTTGCGCGCCATAGTAGCATATTATACGCCATTTTAGGGTCGCTGTGCAATCGAAATATTCCTGAGGGTGTTGAAAAAGAGTCGCAGAGATTCCGCCCTCACCCTTCCCTCTCCCAGCAGGAGAGGGAAGGGTGAGGGCACCTTCTGGATACCTGTTTAGGCCCCCTGAAAGCGCTTGAAGGAAGCCGTAACGCCCTGGACACAGTTAAATACTGAGCCTTCGAGCTAAAACTCGTCTGCCGAGGCGCTTGGTCATCTTTTCGTAAGGTATTTTCCACACCCTCGCCGCCTGGAGGGTGTTGAAAAAGAGGTCTGTCCTGATATTTGCCTCCCTGTGTATCTGCTCGCGGGGGCACGCGCAGCGTGCCCATTCCGGCGCAGGCCGGAATCCAGTATTAATCTGATATATAGTGTAATATATCATATAATAACAAGAATAAAGGCAAGAATCGAATAGATTCCTGCTGCGCGGGAATGATCTGCGAGTTCATAGCTCTGTCTTTCAGATACTAGGGTGTCTCCAATTGGATACTTTTTCCACACCCTCATATTCCTCAGCGCCATTGCAGGCATAAATAGGCAGTGTGCTGCCAAAAGATTTGCACTGTGGGATGGGCGCTCTGCTAGCTCGTGTCCCGTTCGTTCTGTCGCCGGCGGTGTTTGGAGTTGGCGGCAATGCGAGCCGCCAGCTCGGCGGCTCGCTCCCGCTGACCATCCGGAGCAACATCTGGCCGTGCACGTTCGAGCGCCGCCTGGGGTTGAGCGCTCTGCAGGCCACGAACCTGCAGCGTAATGCGATTAGCCCGGCTCGGCGCTCCGCAGAGGAGGAGTTCCTGCGCTGGGCGCCCAACCGGGCGGGGTAATGATCTCGTTAGGATGCCAAGGCCTCAATTCCCCCGTCTGCCGCCGTCGGCGCGGATTGCCCCGCCGCGCCAAAGCTGGCCGGGTAGACTATGGAGCGGTACCTCCGCTGGTAAGCTTCATCCAGCGTGTGACAGGCGGTGTCATGGCAGGCCGCCAGGTGCATCTCGAAAGCCAGGGCGCGGCGCACCTCTGCGGGGGCATCTTTGCTCAGCCCCTGCCAGCAGATGTCTGCTACTTGAGCCAGGCGCCCGGCGCGGCGGTTGAGGTCAGCCAGCACCAACTCGTGCGTGCCGGCCTCGGATGGATAATTACCGGGCAAACGGGGAGCCTGGTTAAACAATAGGATGGCATTTAAACGGGTGCGTTGCGCGACATCGGCTAAAAGGGCGTCGTCACAGACCCAGGCCGCGCGCAGATACGCCCAGGCGGCAGCGCGGTAATTGCCTGTTCGTTCCTGAATCAGAGACCAGCACAACAGCGTATTCGCCAAATCCGGAAGCGCTCGGTTGCTGAGCTGGGCCTGATATTGGCGCTGGGTGATGATGGAAGCAGCCAGCGTCAAGCCCTGGGCAAGATCAGGCGCACAATACCCGCACTGCGGGCAGCGTTGCAGCCAGTAGCGCAGAGCGGAGCGGGAGGTTTCCGGCGGGCGCGTATCCAAATCGGGGGAGCCCAGGTAGCTGTAAGAGGCGGGCGAGATGGCTGTGCTTTCGGTTCCGCACAATTTACACACGACGCGGGTGGAATGGTAAGCCATAGAATCTCCTTGTGCGAGAGCTACATATTTACCGCCGCGATGGATAGCAGCACTTGAGATAAGATAGTCTCCTCGTCCTCGTAGTGCACCAACAGGATATACCAGCCCAAGACGGCCAATAAGGGCAGCTCGGTGACACCTTCCGCCTGCGGGGTCATCGTAACCAGCGCATCGCGCTTAAACTGGTTAGGCCAGGTGCTTGGCTGGGGCTGGATGGTCAACAGCACGCGCCCGTTCTCGTCCAGCCAGCTCCATGACCGCTGCCCTTTAAACAGACCCGCCAGGGAAGTCTGCGCCTGGAGCTTGAATATGCGGCCATTGACATATTGCAGCAAGCCCTTACCCGGCTCGGTAGGCACATAAAACGCGATATCCTCATTCTCGGCTTTGTTCTGCACAACAAACTGCGAATCCAGGAAGCGCACGCAGCGCATCGTCCAGGAGTCGAGGGCTGTCATCGCCGTTGCCGAAAGCGCATAGGGGCTGTCGCAGCGCATCACGGCATAAAGCACGCCGCCCGCTATCAGCTCAAAGCGCTGCTCCGAGACACATTTCCATTCCAGCGGTTCAGCGTCCCAGGTGATTGTTTTCATATTGCCTGCCGTCCAATTCAACCAAAGCGTCATTATGTGTTCAGCGCTCGTCAACAGTCATCTAGTAATCTGCCCCAAGTGTAGCAGACGCATATTAATGGCGAATTAACGACCGGTTAAAGCTGGGTTAAGGATCTAGTGCATACGCTGGAATGAATACTCAAACCTGTATTTTGCGCTGCGGCTGCGCTACAGTGTGCAGCGTCAATGGCGATGTTGAAATGAGGCAGGGCAGGGTGTGTTTGTCATTGTGCGCGCATAGAGATACACTAGCGTGCATGAGCTCCCAAGCAAACACCATGGCAGCGCCAGCGGCGACTATTGCCGCAGATGAAACGCGCTTTGCGCGGCGGCGCGACGTGCTGCTGCTGTGCGCCGTCCTCATCCTGGCCGCCCTCCTGCGCCTGACGAACCTCTCGCAAATCGAGTTCAAGCTGGACGAGGCCAGACACCTCGAGTCAGCCCAGCGCATCGTCACCGGCCAGGAATTCCCGCTGGTCGGCTCGCGCTCATCGGTGGGCGTGGCCAAGCCCGCGCTGTTCACATGGCTGCTGGCTATTCCCGCGCTGTTCGGGCGCGACCCGCGCCTGGCCGCCGGGTTTATCGCTTTACTTAACGTGGCTGCGGCGGGCGGCCTGTTCTGGACGGGCAAACGCTACTTTGGCTGGCTGCCCGCGCTGTTGGCCGCTCTGTTATATGCCGTCAACCCCTGGGCGGTATTTTTCTCGCGCGATATCTTTACCGCCGATATTCTGGCGCCCTTTTGCTTGCTCCTGTGGGTGGGGCTGCTGCGCTGGCTGGCGGATGGACGTCCGGGTGGGCTGGCGCTGGCGCTGGCGGCGCTCGGGGCGCTGCTCGGCATCACCTTCTCGCCGTGGCCGCTCGCGCTGCTGACGGCTGTGCTGGTTTTCAGCAACCTGCGCCAGGTCAAAGTCAAATGGCTGCTGGTCGGGCTGGCGCTTGCCCTGGTGCTGCTGGCTTCCTGGCTCATCTACCAGGCGCGCAGCGGATTCAGCGAGTTTGCCCCCGTGCTCGCCAAGCTCACCACGGGCGGCGCTCAGTCCGCGGAGGGCGGCGGCATCTCTGGTTGGCTGAAAACCTTCTGGTATGCCGTATGGCTGCACAGCGGGCTCAACCTGAGCTCGCTGGCTGGCGTTTCGGCTGCCGAATTCATGCCCGATCCACTCTGGCTCGGTCAGATGGATAAGCTGCTGGCGGCGCTGTTCATTGGGGCGCTGCTGTTGGCCGGATGGCGCGGCGTCGGCACCTGGGTTTACCATATGAGCGCGCGGGCGGCCGCTCCCTGGCGCATCCTGGTGCTGTGGCTATGGTTGCCACTGCTGGTGATGGGCCTGCAGCCGGCAGAGCTGCAGGTGCACTATATGGTCATCCTTTTCCCGGCCGGGTTTATGGCGATGGGCATCACGGCCGAGTACATCGGCAGGACGCTGTTCAACAGCCTGCGCGGCGCGGCGCATTGGGCGTTGGCAGCCGCCCTGGCGGCGCTGCTGGTGCTGGTGCTGGCGCACCACATCGGCAGCACCTTTTATCTGGCGGATTTCGTCCAGAGCCACGCCACCAACTATGGCATCCCGCTTTCGAGCTGGCTGCGCATCAGCGAGCAGGCGCCCGAGCTGCTCAGCACCACCGATGCCGAGGAAATCTGGATCACGGCGCAAGGCAGCGACCCGGCGATCGATACCGAGCCGGCCGTGCTGAGTTACCTGCTCGCGGATAGCGCGCGCACGGTTTATGTGGGGCAGGGCGGGCAGGAAGGTCTGCTGTTGCCGGTGGAGCGCCCCGCGCTTTACCTGCTGACCAGCGCTCCCGAACGCACCCTTGCCACGCTCGCCAAGCTCGACGCCCGCGTGATGGCGACCGTAGCGCTGCCGGATGGCCGCACTGCTTATTATATCTATGCTTCGCCGCATACCGCAGAGACAACCTGGGAGGCGCTCTATTACCGCAAGGTGCACTATGCCAGCGATGCGGGATTGCAGCTTACCGGTTATGATTGGCTGTCTGAGGCGCAGCCCGGCATGACGGCTCAGCTTGCGACGTATTGGACATTCGGCGCCGTGCCCGATGAGGCGCGCGCAGCCCAACACTCGGCCTTCAACCAACTGTTCTATGCCGACGGCCGCAAGGCCGCCCAGGACGATGGCTTCAGCCTGCCCGAGGCCTATTGGCAGGAGGGGCGCGTACTGCTGCAGTGGTTCGACCTCGCCCTGCCCGCCGACCTGGCGCCTGGTGCATATGCGCTGCTTACGGGACTCTACCGTCTGAGCGACGGCGGACGCGCTACCTGGGCGGATGCAGCCGGCCAGGCGCTCGGCGACGCGCTGGAATTGAGCGCGCTGCAAGTGACCAGCGCGGAATAGAATATCCCCCGGATATCTTGTTCTCCCTGCGGTTGATAACAGGAAAAGTTTGGTGATCGATGACAGCGTTCTGTGGCGAGTGAGCTGCGCTACTCGGCGGGCGGCTGCCCCTCCGGCAGGGCACGCAAAAAGTCCAGCAGTTCCTGGTTGAGTGGGTCACCCCCCTGGGTGACGATAGATTGGTTTCAACCGGAAAACGTGGGTTGGGAGCCAGCCAGATTGGTGCGATAGAGCACGCGTTGGGTGGCATAATCGATGAGGCAGACCTCGCGGTACTGGCGGTAAAGCGGGGTGCCGCACGAGGCTGTGCCGATACGCACCGAGACAGGTTCGCCCACGCATACCAGCGTGCCGATGGTATTCTTGGATGGGGCGGTGATTCCCGCGAGGCTTTCATCGGCCATTATCTGGCCGATGGGAATGCCGCTGGGCTGTACTACCAGCAGCCGGCCGATGCGGTAGGGTTTAGTGCCGTCCAGTGGCGCGCCGGAGCAGACCCGACATGCCTCCTGCAGGCGCGGCTGCAAGGTGACGTACGGCGTGGAGGCCAGCACGGCGCGAATCCCCAACCAGATTAGGGGAGCTGCTGCGATGCCCGCGCCGATTATACCGAGCCATGCGAGCCAGGGATTGCTTTTACGCCAACCGAACCAGGACATCGTCTCGCTCCTCTGTATGTTACAATGGACACGGCCGCCCGAAACGCTCGCTGCTGCTCTCATATACGCGCTCCCGGCGGCCCGGTTGTGCGATACCCTCATCTTTTGGGGAGCCGCGCAACAAGTTTATGAGCTGCACTCCGTAAGCGCAATTCGGATGGATTCCCGTCTGCACGGGAATGACGTATTTATATTGTTATTTGAGTTATTTTAATACATGTACGATGTATCTATACAATTTTCCTGCCACACTCCACGCGGCCGGTATCTCTGCAGATTTCGGTTAGAGCTGCGGCACTCTACCTCCCTTCACCGCGGGAAGGTGGGCGCCTCGCAACAAGCTCTTGCCCATTCTACGCCTGGGCTGTGCGCTCGTGTTCGATATTGCGCACCGCGGGCGAGATAAAGCCCAGTATCCCGGCGATAATGCAGAACAGCCCACCGATATAAAACCATACCCGAATGCCGGCCGCATCGGCCAGAGGGCCGGCCAGCACCAGCCCGAGCGGCGTCATCAAGCTGCTCAGGCTGTTCATCGTGGTAAAGACGCGCCCCTGCATCTCGGGCGCTACGCTGGATTGAATCACCGCCGTCAAAGGGCCGTTTGCGAAAGCCTGCATCGCACCGGTGATAAAAGCTCCTACCAATACCAGCCAGAAGGCGCCGGCCGGCGCGGCGCCAATCGCCAGGACACCGCATCCCATCGCCAATATGCCCGACATCGAGGTGTAAATGCGCCTCTTGAAGCCGCCCCACACTGAGAGAGCGATTCCTCCCAGAATCATCCCGATGCCAAACATTGAATCCAGCAGGCCGAGCTGGAGCGCCGTGCCGCTAAAGACGCGTGTTACTAACAGCGGCAGCAGGGCAGAAACTGGACTCAGCACCATGTTCAGCAGCGATGCCACCATGAGCAGCAGGAACAATCCGCGCCAGGCGTAAATATACCGAAAGCCGACGAGGCTATCCTGCAAAAGCGCGCGGAACGGGTTGGCGTGGCTGGGGGTTCCCACAGGCGGCTGCGGTATATGCGATACGAGCAGTGTGCCGATGGCGGCGGCTGCCGTGAGGATATCGATGGCGAGAATGCCATAGAGCGGCAGCAGGCCGTAGAGCAGCGCCCCCAGGGGCGGCGCGGCGATATTCACTAGGCCGCTGAGGGTTTGGTTCATGCCGCCCACCCGCGCCAACTGCTGCTCGGGCACTAGCAGCGAGGTGGATGCTTCCATAGCCGGGAAGTGGAAGGCAGAGCCGGCCGCGCGCAGCGCCAGCGCGGCATAAATGTGCCAGGGTTGGAGCAGCGCCAGGGCATCCAGCAGTATCAGCGCCAGAGTGGTGAGGGCGATGCCCCCATCCGCCAGGATCATGATAATGCGGCGGTTGTAGCGGTCGATAACAGCCCCGGCCAGCGGGCTGAGTATGATGCGCGGTACGGCGCCTACCAGCATGGCGATCGAGAGCACGGTGGCGGAATCGGTGCGCAGGGTGAGCCACCATACCAGCGCGAACTGCACTAGCTCGCTGCCAAAGAGCGAGAGCGCCTGTCCGCCCCAGATGGTGAAAAAGGTGCGGCGCCAACGCCCGGCTGCGGACGAGTTTTGCATATAGCCCCCCGGCTCGGTCGAGTTTACAACGTATCCTCTTGTAACGCCGGCGGTGCGGCTTGTCAAGGATGCAGTGCGCCGACGGTATGCCGGGCCGCAGCCCGTCAGAAAATGTGGACAATTGCCAAATAGCAGTGTAATATAGGTTAGCATTCATAATGCTGCGGCAACTTGATAGTGTTTGGCGAGTATTGATAGTGTTTTACGGGAGACGTTTGATATGATGTATCGACGCAGATTGGTTCGTTTTGTTGTATTATGCGGGTTGTTGCTTCTTACTGTCGTCGGCGCAAATCTGGCCTGCGCCAATTCTCCGGAAGCCCAGGTTATCGACACCGAAGCCGCTTCCTCTACGGTCACTCCCTACTCTACCAACGCCCCCCTGGTGTACGGCAAACCCTCTGATATCGTTTGGGAAGCGCTGGCCAGCATCAACCGGGATAGAGCCCTGACTGACCTGCGCAGGGTAACCGGCGGCGAGCCGATTTGCGGCAGCTCGGACTGCTACACGGTGACCAACCGCCCGACGGGCAGCGAGGGCCTTGGCAGGGTAAAGGCTTATGTCGAAACGCAGCTTGCCGACCTGGGATATTCCGTTGTGCGCAATAACTGGTCTGCTGAAGGCTACTCGGACCAGAACGTCATCGCCACAAAACTGGGGTCCGTGCTGCCTGATGAACAGATTTACCTGGTGGCGCACCTGGATGGGGCCGGCAACACGGGAGGCATATACCCGGCTGCCGATGATGATGCGAGCGGAGCAGTAGACCTCATCGAGACCGCCAGGATATTGAGCGGCTATACTTTCAGCCGCACCCTGGTTCTGTTCTTCTCAACGGGGGAGGAGCAGGGGTCGCTGGGCGTGAACAGCTACCTCAGCAAGCTGTCGGCTGCGGAGATCAGCAAAATCAAGTATGTGGTTGATCTCGATATGATCGGCTATGATGCCAATGCCGATGGCGTGATGCAGCTTTTCCACGGGGATCACGCCCCGTCTAAAGCATTGGCGACGTCGTTCAAGGATATCATCTTGCATTATGGGGTGAACCTGGTTCCTGATGTCACCGTAGGCTGTGCTTGAGGGGACGAAGGTCCCTTCCGTGGGAAGGGGATAACGACGGTTCTGCAAATTGAAGAGTACTACGAGGGCGAGCGCAATCCATATATGCATACAGCGCAGGACACTATCGCGCATATGAATCTCGATTATTGGATCGAGCAGATCAAGGCGACTACGGCCACCGCTATCTGGCTGCTGGTACCGGTACCC
This sequence comes from Chloroflexota bacterium, assembly GCA_021372475.1. Classification (GTDB taxonomy): domain Bacteria; phylum Chloroflexota; class Anaerolineae; order UBA1429; family UBA1429; genus JAJFUJ01. Next base: position 8,553 of record JAJFUJ010000016.1, read on the forward strand.
GGCAGTTGAGACTTATCGTGTTCCGCTAATAACGCGATGCCAAGCGGCAGCATAATAGGGAAGGCAAGCAAGGAAATGCGGAATAACTCGCTGCAAGAAAGTTAAATAGCCTATTGACATTGCCGTGAGTAATAGTATAATATAAACAGGCTGGAGAATTTGGGGGGGAAGGAATAATGGACTATGATTTCAACCCTGACCCTGTCGACTGTCTCTGCAGCCATTAATGGTTCCCTATCTGGCATCCTCGCTTCCCTCGGCATCCTTCTTTTGTTATCCTTGCTTTGTGTCAAAGAATTAGCTTCCTCAGCCGGGACACGTTTTCAGAGCGTTTCCAAAATCGTCAATATTGCGATCCTGCCTTTATTAATAGCCTTTGTTTTAATTGTCGTTTCTCAGGGCATTACTGTTATCGGCTGATTTTATATATCTCTACAAAAACTCCTGCCTGAGTTCAGGCGGGAGTTTTCATGTTTCTTACTATTTATCGATGGGAGCGGCCGAACGGCATTATGGCACAGGTGCCAGGTAATAGCGGTTGCGGACGATCGACCCCTCAAGCGACCAGCCGCTTGTGCCGTCAGCTAGCCTGACCTGCCACCACAGGTAATCCACCCCATTGCTAGGCACACACTCCGGTCCGCCAACAACAGCGACACGCGCCCCCGCCTCGTAGACAGTGATAACCCGCGCCTTGTTATCCGGCTCCTGGCGCAGATTGATGCCGACGACGGCCTCGGCCGGCTGACCAACGGCGAGGCGCGCCGGCAAAGCCCCTGCACAGGCAGCCGCGGTTGAGGTGGGCGTTGGCTGCGGCGTGGGCGTAGCTTGCGGCGAGGATGTAGGTTGCAGCGTAAAGGTGGGCGTCGGCTGCGGCGTGGGTGTGGATGTAGGCTGCAGAGTCGCCCTGGCGACAAGCTGAGCGGCTGATGCCGTCGGCGAGACTTCCAGCCTGACGGTCGGCGTGCTTGATCTGGCGGGGAGCGTTGCTGCGACGGCAAGCGTATTGCCGGCGGTCGGCGCGGGCGTAACTGTGCTAACCAACCCTTGCGCGGTAGTCGGCGCGGCCAGAATAAACGGGAATATCAGGTATAGCATCACGTTGATCAGGCCGTGCGCGAGGGTAACCCCCAGGATCGAATGAGTACGCTGGACGAGATACCCAAAGAGCAGCGCGACGCCAAAGACAAAGAGAAAGTCCCAGGCAGATCGGTAGCTCAGGTGCAGCACGGCAAAGACCGCGGCGATATAGGGAATGGCGTAATGCCCCAGGGGAGGGGTGGCGGCGGATTGCATCAGCCCGCGAAAGATAAGCTCCTCGAGAAATCCCGTCGCTACGACGAGGATCAGGGCAGGCAGCCAGATGAGCTCTAAACGCAGTGCGGATACCAGCGGCGCGGGGCGCAGTATCTGGTATTCGACATAACCGAGAGCAAAACCGGATAAGCTGATCAAAAGCTGCGGCCATAGCGGGGAGCGCACCAGGCCAATCATCTGCCGGGTAATGCCGGCAGTCCGCGCGGCCAGGAAAGCGGCGGCAAACAGGGGCACAGCGACAATCAGGTACCAGTAAACGGTGGCAAAGAGCTTGAGCGGCATCAACAGGCTGATCAGGCGGATAAGCGGCGCCAGGGTCAACGCCAGGAAGAAATTACGCAGCTCGGGCTGGTTTATCAGTGCGGCCTGCAGCAGCAGCGCCACCAGAGTTGCGCCGTGTACAATCAGTCCGGCCAGCGGTTGGTTTATGGCTACCAGCAACTCGGCTACTGTCAGCAGGAGCAGAAAACCAAGCGTCCTCCAGGCGGTGCGCGAGACATGTATCGGTAAGTGCATGCTCCTTAACCTCTTCAGCCGGTCGGTCTGGCGCTCCTGTTCATGGGTGAACATACATTAGGCCCCCTACGCCGTCTTTACCTTTCATCTTTTTCACCTGCTTCCTCGCTTGCACTGGGCTGCGCGGCTACAAGCCGCTGCAGGCGTTCCTGGGCGGCTTGGGGCAGCGCCTGCTTGGCCTTGGCTTTGAGCGTCCTTTGTATGCCTTGCCATCCAATCCACAGGCCTCCACGCCAGGTACCGCGAAGCAATAGCTCGCTATCCGCGCGAATCTGGTCGGTCCAGGCCAGCTTGTAGGCATGTTCGCCCGCCAGCCAGTCCAACTCGCATGCGGCCTCCTGGATGGCCGACTGGATGCCGTAGGCGATGAGCAGGCGCCCGGGGCTGTACCTGCTCCAGTCGACGTCGAAACTCATCTGGTAAGCATAGATGCGGTCATGGAAGCGAAAACAGTAAAAAAGCGCCACCACAAGCCCTTCCACCGTCAGTTGGTAAAAGCGCAGCCATCCCTTTTCGAGGGCCAACTGCGCCAGCGCCTTGTGAAAACCACAAAAGGCCTGGCTATCAAAGGCAGTGGCTTGCCCCCTGGCATGCCACCTGCTCCTGCCCAACTCCTCCAGCCTGTCCACCGCCTTGTCGACATCCTCCGCAGCGCTCAGACAGGCGAAGCTCACCTTGCCGGGATGTTCGTTCTCCAGCCTGGTGCGAAAGTAGCGCAGGTTGCGCTTAAGATGCTTGCTGAGCGTCTTGCTGTACAGCTCCCAACTGCTGGGTAGCGGGATATAGGGTGAAGCCGTACTGGCGCCCGCGCGGCCGCCTGCCGCCGGTATCATCCGGTTCAGCGGGGATGTCTGAGCTGTCGAGGCGAGGCTGATAGCATCCCACTCGCCGGAACGGCTGTTGAGATAGTCCAGGAACGCTTGCGCCAGCCCGTCCTGGTCGGCTGGGCGCGCAAGGATGTCGAGGTGCACGGGATAGACCAGGCCGGCGCCGATGTAGGTGAGCACCCGCAGATTGGCCAGGCCGCAGCGAGTTTGTACCTGCATCAGCGGCGCCAGGCCGGCAAGGCATCCCGCGGCGTCCCGGGCGGTGAGCAGCCACAGCTTGTGCCCGCGGCCAAAATACTGCCACCATATGCGGACCCATTCCCACGCCAAAAAGATGGGGGCATCAGGAATGCCAGCCATCAGCTCGCCCCACTCGGGGCCCAGCGCATCGAGCTGTGCCGCTGTTTCCAGGCGCTCGATATGATAGGGAGAACGTGTTTCCATAAACGTCCTTAACGCGGGATTTCTGACCTTAACCCTTGTGGAATATTTTTTCTTGAATCGTGCAATAGTGGCGGTAGACGCTCGTCAGGACCATCCTGAATATCGACATACTCACCCGCGGGGATAACCCGATGCGCTTCAAGCGATACAGATCTTGGCACGGCAGCACATTGATGCCCGGGATAGAGCTCATTGCCAATTTGAAGCCATCCCGGCTTAAAAGCGGCGTCAGCTCGGCGCTGCAATCGCTGGCATGTCCGGAAGGATAAGCTACCACCGGCAGCGTGGCGCCGATTTCGCGGATAATATCCTGCTGGGAATCACGAATTTCCTGCAAGCCGGCCTGCGCGGGAATGCGCGACAGGATAGGATGGTTGCGAGTATGCGCAGCAAAAAAGCAGCCGCGCGCATGCAGGCTGCGGACATCCGACCAGGTAAGCAGGCAATCCGGCGCCTGAGGCACGACATCCAGCTCGCCTACGATTTGATCCAGCAAGCGCACCACGCTCGGGTTATCGATAGGGCGTATCTGCTTCTTGATCCCGATAAAGGCTGCCCAGCGCTGCTGCTCGGTCTCCAGCGGATAGTCGCCGATTTGCGGCAGGCTCAGCCGCGTGCGGCGCGTCTTGTGAAGCCCCTGGTAGAGCCGATCCCACCAAAACATCTGGCCTGAGGCAGAGAGGTAGCCTGTCGCCAGGAACATCAGGGCTGGGATCTGGTAACGTTCGAGAATCGGCCAGGCGATATCGCCAAAGCAGCGATAGCCATCATCAAAAGTAACCATGATGGATTTAGGGGGCAGCGGCTCGCGGTTCTCAATCGCCCGCAGCAGATCCACAATGGAAAGCAGCCGGTAGTTTTCGCGCAGGAAGCGCATTTGCTGCTCGAATTGCTCGGTGGTTGCGTTCACCAGGGTGGGGTCCAGCAGGCCGTCCTCTGCCGCCGGGTTGCCGATGCGGTGGTAAACCAGGATGCGCAGCAGGTTCGCGCGGTGTACCTCGAGCGTCTCCAACACGGGCACCAGCCCTGAGCGGGATATCGAGCGTGCTCCAAAACCAACCAGCCTGTTTTCCATATATTTCCTTTGGCACCTAAAGCATCTTACCGGGCGAGCTATCCTGCGGCGATATATTCATCTTGCGTTCACCCATGCCCCTGGCGGCCCTATACTATGCCGCAACTCGCGCGGCCGCGCGGAGCCTATCAGCAACTGGGCGATCCCTCTTCACCGGGCTCAAGAGGTTCCAGCCACTCTACGCGCCAAAAATAAAAGCAGGAACGGTCGCAGCGTCCCGCCACGGCGACTCCCTGGCAGTACAAGTTCTCCAGGAGGACTATCCCGCTGGCCTTGCGCACGGTATAGTCGCCCTCGTTGAGAAAGCGCTCCACAGGCTTGTATACGCGCTGAATTGTCCCGCAATATGGCTCCATCTCGGGCATAAACTGGCACCCCTTGAGCCGTCGGATATCGTTCAGGGTTGCTTTAATTTCCTCCAGCGAACGGACACGTACCATGTCGCCTGCTTGCAACGCCGCTGCCGGAGGGCTGGCGCGCCGCCTCGCAGCCGTGCCATCCGACGGGTTATCTTTAGCCTGCCTTTTGAGGCGCTTTAACGCGCGTTTGATAAAACGCTTGACGCGCGGGGGAATCCGCTGGGATATCAGGATGACCATACGCATATGATTCGGCAGGGCGACAGGTTCCGGCCTGGATACATGCATCGTATCCGTGCATTCCATCTGGCATGTGCTTGTGTGCATCGCGAGCGACCTCCTGGTGAATGCTGAGGCTTGATCAAACGAACGCTGGTTCATTGGCGCAGTATCAGGGGCATATACTGACGCCGGCCGCCGACCAGCAACTGAACGAACACGCTGCCATTAAATCCAGAACCTTCCCCATCAACCTGGATGTCATACAAAGCTCCCGGATAGAGCTCCGAGCCAGGGTGGTTATCCACGACGGTGAGGAGCGCTGTCGAGCCGGGCTCAATGACTTGAGGCTCCAGCGAGACATCCAAGTCTGGAGAAGGGCTGGTTACCGTAAGCGTGACCGCATGCGCCGTATCGAACGGCGAGACGCTCAGGGTGTAGTAGGCAATGCCGCCGGGCTGCACAGCCCATGCCGACGGGTTGGAGCGTAGCGCAAAGCCGGCTTCGTAGCGGCCGATGTCGAACGCAGCCCCTCGGCGCGGGTCAAACACGTTGAACCTGGCCAGCAGCGCCGTCAGCGCAGCGGGTAAGGTCGTAACCCCCTGGTCTATGGCGTTAACGCTGGCCGTAGTCAGGTGGAAATCAGGCCAGGAGCCGTCATACAGATCGTGGTCGTTGATATTGTAAGCCTTTATTTTGGGAGTATCCTCTACCCCGTTATCCTCCCAACTGGTGCCGGCTTGGATATCCGACAGTGTCTTGAGCGCAATATCCGAACCGGGGACGTCGAGAGAGATGTCGCCCGACTGGCCGAAAACCCTCCAGCCGTTGTAGTAATATAGGTTGTGGTCGAGCGTGGTGTTCTCAAAGACGCCGTCGGCATCGCTGAGCAGAATGCCGTTATTCTCGTTGTTCAGGAGAATATTATCGACCAACTGGGTATTTACGCTGCCGCCGTGGGTATCGTACTCCTTTTTGCCAAAGTGGAAGCCGTAAAGGTTGTTGGCGGTGGTATTGTTGTAATAAACGATAGCGCCGTCGCGCCAGGCGGTAGCGAACTTGAACCCGGCGAAGCCGTTGTTATAGGCGATATTGCGGTAGGCATAAATGCCGCTGGCGTTATCCACATAGAAGCCGAACCCGCCCATGCCCTGCACAGCGCTGCTTGATTCACCGGAAAAGTGCCCGCGCTGCTCGGCAACGTATGTCCAGCCGAAGGTGTTGCGAAAGATATTGCCGGTCACCAGCAGGTCGCGAAAGACCTGCCTGTCGGGAGGCGAGCCGGATATCTTGAGCGCGCCGCAATCGGTATGGTTCTGGCAGGCCTCCTCAAAGATGTTGCCGCGGATGAGGATGGTGCCGGTCTTGATTTCTCCCGGCTCGAAGCCGTAGGTCTTGGATGACTGCACGACCGAGCGCATGAGCTGGATGCCGTTGTGAGCCACGTTGTGCACATAGTTATCCTCGAACCAAAAGTGGTCGGCATACATAATGACGGCGCCGACACCATCGGAATCCGTGTTAAAGCCCAGGTGATGCAGCTCGCAGCCGCGGATCACCGTATTCAGGACGCCGGTGCGAATGAAGGAGGCTGCTGATGAACTGCTCCCCCAGGACGAATAGATATGGAAAGCCTCATTATCCATATAGGCGATCTCCGAATCCTCCAGCGTAAAGCCGTCGATCGTCATATCCGTGGAGGCGTCGGGGTCCACATACTGGCTCAGCCATACGCCGTAACTGCCGTAGCGCAAAGTAGAGTTCAGGATATAGTCATAGTGCGACTGCTCGAACGAGGTGTTGCGCGCCGTGACGATATAGCGGTTGTAGAACTCGAGCGTGAGGCCCTCCAGGGTGATATTGGAGCGGTTCTGGAGGTTAAAGCCGTCCGAGTAACGCGAGATCTCGATGTTCATTGAGGCGGGATTCCCCGAGGTTCTCGGCCAGAGGTACAAACGGCCATTGTATTGGTCATACCACCATTCGCCGGGCGTATCCAGCAGCCTGGGCAGACCTTCAACATAGTATTTTGTGCCCCACCCCAGGGCCGGGTGGTTGGTCCCGTAACCATCCTCACATTTTTGGTCCACCGTGATGCGCCCGGCATCCTGATTGTAGTCAATAATAGAGCGGCGGTAGATAAAGGTGCCGGTATTGGTGTCCAGAGCGACCAGTTTGGCGCCCCGCAGGTCGCCCAGGGTCGTCAGATTGCCCGCTTCGATGCCGGCTGGCTCTGGGTAATAGTTGCGGTCGGTGAGCTGGGTCAGCGAGCGCGTAGATTCGTCGCAATTGATGGGATCCCCGTCTGTAGGGGGATAACAATTGGTGGACGCATCGCTGCCCCCGTCGGCAGTCCACCAGAACTCGTGATATTTATATTCCGTGGTCACCGACCAATCGGGCTCGCGCGCGAGAGGCAGGCGTGCCGCGACCTCGCCTGCGCTGTCCAGTTCAACCACAAAGCGCGGTGCGCTGCTCAATCCCCAAGCTGAAAGGTCAGTATAATAGATATTAGTCGGGTTCACCCCGGCTGGCAGGCCAATCGAATTGGAGGTCAATTGCGTCCAGGTCATGCTCGAAGAAGCCACCGAGCCGCGGATATCGACCGTGCCGGGGCCTTCCTCGGCGATAAAGCGGATCGGAGCGGCGACGTTGCCGCTGCGCGCCGGCATGACCGATTCCCGATACACGCCGGGCAGAATGTGGATTACCGTGCCAGGGCCGGCCAGGTTGGCGGCCTTTTGAATCGTGCGCAGGGCCTTGGCAGCCGAAAGGCCGTTGTTGTTATCGCTGCCAAGCGCCGCATCCACCCACAGGTCGGCCGCGTAGCTGAGCGTGGCATCCTGGGATACCCCCTGGGCGGCAGCGCTGCCGCCTGCCAGCCGGCCTGCCTCGTTGCCGGTGCCCGCAGGCCCAATATATATGCTTAAGGCGGAGGATAGGCTGAGAATGGCCCCCAACGCCACACTGCCAAATAAATACGCGATGCGCATACTCGATAAACCTCAGAGAATAGTGCTACCATCAGATTGCGTATGTCTTGCAACAATTGTCATTGCGGCTGTCTGCGCCGCCGCCCGGCTGCTAACTTTTAGGTAGAAGCCTTTCTTTGCAGTATTTTATTGGCCATCGCCGGATTGCTGTTCGCATTTTTGAGCAGCCGCACCACCACCCGCCGCGCCTTGATATAGAGGATCTTGAGCGAAATCCAGTGTTTGATAATGAACGGGTGCTTGTCGTTGAAGGCGATGAAGCGGGGCTGCAGGAGCGTCTGGAGCATAAACCTTGGCAGGAAGCCAAGATGATTCCGCGCGCATGTGCCGTCCATCAAAGAAATCAGTCCGTTGAGATACAAGTTTTTCTTTTTCCAGGCATGCTCTTTATACTTTAATCCGGTCAGATAATCCATTTCGTAACCACAATCGGACTTGCCCTTGATCAACCCATCGCGTACGGCGCGTTCGTACAGGTCGCTGCCTGGGAAGAATATCAGGCTGTAGGCCTGTAAAAAGAAGCCGGGGGGCAGCGAGCCGATTAGCCGGGCGGTGGTGAGCAGGTCTTCTTTTTCTTCATAGGGGTTGCCGTAAATGATAAAATAGAAAGGTGCAACCTGTGGGTAGTGGCTGATAATCTCCGCGGCGCGTACGATTACTTCGTTGGATACATACCGGTTGTATATATTGCGCCTGGTCTGCTCGCTGCCGCTCTCTATCCCCATGTGAACTTGAAACATCCCTGCTGTGACGAGTAAATCCATCTTTTCGCGGCTGATGCGCGCGGGGTGCGACAGGCACGCAAAGGGCAGGCCGACCTTGGCTGGGTATTCTTCAGCCAACTGGACCAGTTCATTCAAGGGCCGTGCGCCAAAGTCCTCATCGATAAAGTAGAAATAGCGGCCTTCCGGAAAGATGCGCTTGAGCTCCTGGGCGTGCTCGATAAACCTGGGGATGCTCATCCTGCGGACATAGCGCTCCTTGCCGGGGTAGAGGGCCTTGAGTGTAGCGTTGCAGCAGTAGGTACAGTGAAAAGCGCAGCCCCTCGATCCGTTAAAGATAATCCGGCCGGAATCTTTGAGCCTGGGCAGGGTGGAGACCTGCTCAAGCCCTTGGGGAGTCAGGTGGTATTCGCTCTTGAAGGAGTAGTCCGGCAGCGGCAAGGTGTCCAGGTCGGCGATCGGCGGTCGGGCGTTGTTGCGGATCAAGACTCCATCCGCTTTATAGGTGATATTCTCGATATCGCGCCAATCCTGCCCCTGCGCCACTCGCTCCACCAAGTCGAGCATCATGCCTTCGCCCTCGCCTCTGCAGACGATATCGGCATAATCAGCGCATTCCTCGGGGAATAGACTAGCGTGTACGCCGCCCCAGACGATCAGCTTTCCCAGCGGACGCAGGTGTTCGATGACCTGCTCGGCCTTGTCGGAGCCTTGCGCCAGGCAGCTCACGCCGATGATATCCTTGGTACGGGAAAGGGAGGTTAACTCATCCAAAGCGCTCGGAGAAAAGAGCTTCTCAGGGCTAGTCATACACACAAGGCTGATGTTGTGGCCGGCGCTTCTCAGGACGGCAGATATACTGCGTAAGCCCAGGACCCAGACATCTATATCGGTAGAGATTAACAATATTTCCACAATCCCCAACTCCTTGGTAAACTTGGAATCTGCCAGAGGATACTGGATGACTCATTATACCATGACACATTGCATTGCGGTTCGCAGCCAGGGTTCGATGATATTATGTATTAGTTTGGAAAGACTCCTTGTTGCGCTTGCTGCGCTGCCAGATGAGCGTGAAAACAAGTACCACCGTTTGCGCCGCCAACCAGCCGTAGCCTGCGCCGTCGATACCGAAGCGCGACATCCCTCCCCAACTCAAAGCGATTCCCAGGAGAGAACAGATGGCCAGGATGACAAAAACGCTGCGCAGGCGGTCCTGGACGCGCAGGGAGCTGACAATGATTAATATCAATACCTCCGGGAGCACCGTCAGGGTCACGGTATAGAGCAGCCTGAGGCTGTTGGCTGTATAATCCTGGCCGTAGATGGATAGAAGGAACCTACCGCCCACCAGCACGCCCAGCGCCATGCCCAGCGCCAGCAGGATCACCAATCTGGCGGATTTGCGGGTGTAAGCCGCATTTAGTTCCGGCCTATACGAGCCTTCCGCAAACAACGTCTCCGACACCGAGCCCGCCAGGGTTACCAGCCCCCTGCCAATCGACCATGGAATAAAGAAATACGCCCCGGCATCCGCGCCGAAAATATTCAACACGATCAGCGGGAGCAGGGAGCTCGGGGCGGCTTGAACCTGGTCGCACAGGTAGTTCACAAAAGAATATTTGGTAAATGAGGATAGTAATGCCATCCCGGGTTTTAGGGAGAATTTATAGCCCGGCTGCGCGGCGGCAAGGAACGGAAATGACAGGGCGATGCTCAGCACCAGCGCGAATGTGTAGGCCGAAAGCGCAGCAATGTAGCCGGGCATCGAACCCCGCAGCACCAGGAGCAGCACGACGCCGAGGATCGATTGAATGGTCTGTTTAAGCAGGCCGAAAATCATCCTTCTGGTCGCCAGAAAAATGCTGAAAAAGATGCGCGATAGGGTGGAGGCAAGCACCAGCAGGACGAACAGCAGTACGGTGTAGAACGAATCCAGCAAGGGCGCTAATTTGGGCGACCAGAAGTTCACGCCGAGCAGAAAGACTGCAGCAAGGATGACCGCCAGCGCTCCCGCGGTGATGAGGGCAAAGTTGATCAAGCCATTGGGGTTATCGGTGTGAGCTAACCGCCGGACTATCCCGTAGCCCAGGCCAAGGTGTGCGAACCCGGATAACAAGAGGGCGGTGGACTCGCTGCCCGAGGCGATGCCGACGTTACCAGCGGCCATCGTGCGGGCTGCCAGCACCCAGAACAGGTAGCCAAACAGGGTGGAGAGTACCCGCATCACCATGAGGATGTAGGTATTCCTGAAAAAGGGATTATCAATCTGTTCTTTCAGCCAATTTGACATAAATTAATATCCACAAGTCAGCTAGAGATGTCGAGCCACAGATGGCAATAGCGGTAGGGATCCCCGTTGAGGTAGAGCACAAATTCCACCCTGGTCTTGCCCGAGGCGGCAGCGGGGATGCGCAATGTCAGCGGATTCGTCAGTGTTTCGGCGGAGGCAAGGTTCATCATCTGGGAAGAGCCAATCTCCTCTCCCTCGATGAAAGCTCTAATCTGATATGCTGCCGCCTGGTTCTCGCGGTTCGCAATCCCGCAGGTAACCGCTAGCGTCTCGCCTGGCCGGCCGGTTTGCGGGTAATCCGCGGTTTGCCCGCCTGGACCCAGCAGATAAAACTCGGTCATGGGAGTATCCAGGGCGGGTTGGTTCAGGCTGCGCGCGAAAACCCAAATCCCTGCCGCCAGGCATACAACCAAGACCACCGTTATAATATGGTTCGCGGCGCCCGGCGTTCGCGGTGGGAATAGCTTGCTGGTGTGCAGCAGGATAATTCTCTCCTCACGGCTCAGGCGGCGCCGACGCAGCCAGGTGATCCCCCAGCAGATGAGGTTATAAATCCCGGTCGCGATGAGGAGAGGCTGTAAGCGTAAACCCCACAGCGAGCGGGCGAGCGCAAAGCCCAGGATTCCTCCAATCGCCAGGCTCAGGCAGGCGCTCAGGGCGGTGCGCTCTACAAAATCGAGGCTGCCCGGCCTGGGAAATAGTGCCGCAACCGTTGATGATCCCGAGCCGAATACGGCCAAGATCACCGCCAGCCCAACTCGCAGGGGCGATTGAACGTTTAGGGCGATTAATCCAGCCAGGATGATGTAGCCGGCCAGGACAGCGGCAGGCGCGCTGCATATCAGGCAGTCCAGAGTAATAGTTGGATACAGGGAACCGTTTCTTTTAACCTGCATTTCACCCCATCCGGCTAGGCTTCCAGCGCCCAGAGTGCATCATATGCCTCTCGCATCAGCGAAGCTGCAATATAAAAGATTCGCCGTTGTCATAGACCAGTCCCCATCCTACCGTATTCCGCAACTGTGTGAGATTCGCTACAGAGCGCTGCGAGACGCTCTCAAAATAGCCGCCGGCTTCTCCCGGCCAATGCAGCAGGTACAACTTGTGCTTGGCGGCGTCTTTGCTGTCCTCCCACTTCATCTTGGGCTCCAGGGGCAAATAGAGCCCCCGCTTGCCATAGCTGCCGAAATAGCGGAGGTACTGCCTGTTGCCCGCCACGTCGATGTTGAACTGGGTGTCAGCGCCGGAGTAAGCCTCGGCAAAGTGAATCATTCGATATTGATAAGCCGTATTGGCCTGCTCCAGCCAGACGACGTACTCATCGGATGATCCATCGGCTAGGGTTCTTGACGGGGGGACGAGGGGCTGGTAGGCGTAGAACTCTAACGCAAAGATGCCGACGGCCGCGCAGACCAGCACTAGGCTGAGCCCGCGGAGGAGCCGGCGGCGCACGACGTGGAGGGTCTGCAGTTTTTGGCTCCACCACCACAGTGTGAACCCGGCAAAGAACGGCGCAATGGTCGTGGGCACCCACATGAATCTGCCGTAATCGATGCCCAGGATACTGAGCGGAAAGGCGGCAACGAATGCCAGAATGACCAGAGTCAAAAAGGAGTACAGCGCTAGGAGGGAGTCAAACCGGGCACGGTTGCGCCAGAGGGTGACCAGGCCAATGGCTGCGAGCAGGTATAAAATGGCTTCGCGGCCGTACATCAACAAAAAGATACGCGCCGCATCCAGCAGCGGAATGCTAAAGAGGCTCGCAGGCAATACCTCGGTCGAAGCCCTTTCGGCGATAATGAATTGGTAGATTCGGGAAACCCCAATCCGAAAGACGGGATCAATCTCGATCGAGTGATAACCCAGAATGAGCACGGCCGCCAGTATGCCAATCTGGATGAAGTGCTGGGCGATGCTGCCTTTTCGGCGCTGCCCGGCCGCTAACCGCACTAACAATGGGGTAAACGAGATAAAAACCAGGAGCACGAGCAGCAAGAGCGGCGTCGTGGTATGCCAGAGGGTCAGTTGCACGAGCACGAGGATAGAAAGCAGTGAGTAGGTGACCTTCTCGGATGCCGTATCGCTATAGTATTCGCTCACCAGTAGAACGCCCAGGAACAGGAGCAGGGGTATTAGCGTAAAGCCTGTGCCGGTGAGCAGGTGATACGGGAATATCGCCAAAAGGGACATGCCGAGCACGCATTTCGTGAGGCCGGCAGGCATTCGGGTGCGGCTGCATATCCAGTAGAGGAGCACGGGGATAATGCCGGCCAGCAGCGGAACGCCGAACTTGATCATCTCCGCGGCCGAAAGGCCGCTGGTCAGGCCCATGGATGCCAGCCAACTGTGCATACCGGCCACAGCTTCATAGGTTTGGACTTGCGCGGATATCCTGCCGGTGGTGATGAGCGTATCGGTCATCAGGTAATGGATGACCGCATCGATTGTCTCGCCGTACACCTGGATGTATTTTAGGCTGGGAACTAGCGCGAGGACGAGGGCCGCCCAGGCGCAGAGCAGCGCCACCAGCCTGTTGTCATCCTCCCAGTGCAGATTCAAGAGGAATACGAGCATAAAACCGGCGAACGGCCAGACCAAACCCTCCAGAATCCAGCTATCCTGGTAATTACGCCGCACGGCGAGCACGGCGGCAAGAAACCAGAACGTCGCTGCCGCAAGCAGCAAATAGCGCTGCAGCCGATTCAGGCGAAAGCTTGTGCGTATGCGAGTTAAGTAACTCATAACTTCGACCCAACTTTACGACGTTCACTTACTACCATATAGATATATCCAGGGCAAATTCCAAATCATGCATGTACATCCTGCCTTTTCATCGCGGCGGCATCATAGATGACAAGAGGCGGCTCATCGGGCCGCAAACGGCTCAGCAAGCGCGGGCTATCCAGGAGAAGGATATCAAGGGGGAATCGCCTGAGATGCGCCTGGGTGCGCTCACGACAAACGAATATACAAGCTCTTATCCCGTTGACGAACCCCGGAAAGCGGATTACCCGAACATCCAGGTCCGAGGTGGCGCTCAATTCTCCCCTGGCTACGCTCCCGTACGCTGCAGCCCAGCGCAGGCTCGGCTCGTGTTGTATCCGCCCCCTGAGCGAGCTCAGGTATGCGTCAAAGACGCTCTTATCAGTTTGAACATAACCGAAGGATTTGACCACGGCATAAATATGCCCATTCAACAGGAGGTTGATGGTATGCGCGAGAATAAAAGCCAGGCAAATCGCAGGGGCCAACAGCAGCCAGCGGCTCAACACAAGGTAGAATAGCACTGTGAATAGCACGTCGGTCGTTATTTTGAAAGCGCGCTCGCTGTGGTCCATAGCTAACATGCTTTGAAAGAGCCAATGGCTGGCCAAAGCGCAATAGACGTTGCTCAGCAAAGGTCTGAGCCATGGTGATTTTGATGCCTTGTAATAATGCTTGGCTGGTTTTGTCATACTAGGCCTGCCGAGGTCAGGATATCATAGAGCACCATATCTTTCGGTGGATGCGTATCGATGAGGGGTAGCTTGAGATGCCTCGCCAGAGCGCGAAAAGCCTCCAGGCGGGGGGCTAACGCATGATCATAGATGAGGCTTGGCCTGCGGCTGCGAATCGTCTCCTCATCCAAATCGAGCACCATTATATGGGCGCCAGCCGGCAGCAATCCCGGGAACAATCTGCCGGGCAGTCGGCTGCTGAAATCGGGATCGCGCATGGCAACGGATAAATCGACCATAATATCCAGCACAAAGCGCTCGCATACGAACGTGCTGCCGAATAGCAGTGGGATGTAAATCCGAACCAAAGCGGCCAGCAGGGTATCGAGGAGCAGTACCCAGGGGAACACGTTGCGCAGGAGCCAGGAACGGCTGAAATCCCAATAGCCATGGTTCACTTCGCCGTGGATCTCATGCCAGGAGTAGCCGCGCCAACGCGCGTATGCCAGGAAAGGCACGCTGAAGAAAAAGGGGAACCGCAGCCACAGACGGCGGCTCTGGATGCCACAGCTCTTCAGGTATTTGACCAGCAGCTCTGCCTGGGTGCTTTTACCGGTGCCATCCGCGCCGGCGATGTAGAGAAAACGCGTGTGTTTACTCAACTAGGTTATTCCATGCTCTGTAGTTCTCGTCGGCGGAGGTCCAGGCAAGCGCCCGTTCCCTTCCCGCTTGCGCGAGCTTTTGTCTCAAGGCTGCGTCATCCGCCAGGATCAAGATGGCCTCCGCCAGGCGCCTTGTATCGCCGGGCGACACGCGGAGGCTGACGCCCTCGGGTGCCAGCTCCGGCAGGCATGCGGTGTCGGTTGTAATCAGGGGGATGCCCAGGGCCATGGTCTCCAGCACGCTCAGGGGGACGTCGGAGGGCACCAGCTCAAAGGGCAGGGCTACGGCATCGCAGCTTGAGAGGCTCTGCATCAGCCGCTCGCGGGTTAACATTCCCGGCACAATGCGCACTTGCTGTTCCAAATGATACTCTTTTACCAACTCTACCACGTGGTCATGGTCGCGTTGGTTCACTGTGTTGAGCATGCGCGATAACACCAACAAGCGAATGCGCGGATTGGTTTGCGTTGCCAGATTGATGGCCTGCACCAGAGCCGGCAATCCCCGCAGCGCCGCGGGGGCGCCGAAATAACCGACGACAAAGTCATCCGCAGTAAATCCGTATTCCTCTCGCACCAGCAGACAATTGGCGCGCCCTGGCTGCTCCTGGTACCAGGCAGGATCGATGGAAGGCCTGATAATTTGCAGCGACCCTGCCGGCGCCCCTCTTTGCGCCAACTTGGCCTGAGTGGTAGCGCACTCTACGACGATGCGCTTCAACCAACCTCGGCTGACTGTGTTGCGCACCAGCCGAGAGGGGACCAGCAATCCAAGCAAATGAACGATGCCCAGCTTATGGTGGCGTATCAAGCGCGCTATACCCAGGCGCCGTAACTCGGCGAACCTGTAGATGGGGCTGGTAAATATGCCGATCACCGGCGGGGAAATGTGCCGCAGTATATTCAAGCGCATAAAGCTGGTCAGCCCTAGGTGCCACAGGACGAGGTCCGGGCTCCCCGCATTGACCAGGCGGGCAAGGCGTTTGTTGCCCAGCAGGGGCCAACCCTGAAGCGTATCAAGCCTTTCCACGGGGTAGCCTGCGAATTCCTTTTCCTCAACCTCTGAGCCGTCCGAGATGAAATAAACCTGATGCCCGTTTCGGCTCAACGCCTCCGCTCCTTCAGCCAGGTATTGCCATGGCTGCACGAAGCGGTTGCGAGCCTCCAAGCCGGATGAGACGATGCATACTTTCATCGGGATGCTCCGGCTAGCATCTCAGCATAGCATTTGACATAATGCTGCCCGATGACCTGCCAGGAGAACTGCTCCTCGATAGTGCGCCTGGCGGCCTGGCCCAGCCTGCTGCGCAGAGCGGCGTCTTTGCGCAGGCGGCTAATCGCCCCCGCAAGCTGGTCAGGCGCGCGCGGCGCGACCAGCAGCCCGTTGACGCCGTCCGTGATGACGCCCGGGATCCCGCCCACGCGGGTGGCGATGACGGGGGTGCCGCAAGCCATCGCTTCAAGCATGACGCCGGGCAAGCCCTCGTGATGAGAGGGGAGGATGAGCCCCCATGCTTGCTGATACAGGGCGCGCAGGGCTTCGCGTGAGCTCATATGCCCGACCAAGCGTATGCGCGTCGCCAGGCCGCTCTCATCGATCATCGACACCAGGGTGTCGTATAATGGGCCGCTGCCAGCAATCGATAAGCGGATATCCGGGAATAGGGCGGCGGTGATGGCAAAAGCCTGCACCAGATCGTGCAAGCCCTTACCGGGCGCAAGCCTCCCGACGTAAAGCAGCTCACCGGGGTTAGCTTGGATACGGCTGTCGGGCAGGAAAAACCGGGTATCGACCCCGTTCCACATGACCTCCACGCGGCCTTGCTTCTGCGGCAGAAGGCGTTGAACGGCTTCCGCAACCGGCGGCGAGACGGCCGTCGCCTGCTGGCTGATAGAGGCTAGGCGCTTCTCAATCAAGGCGCATACCGGCGCCTGGGCTTTGGTCAGGAAGTCATACACGCCTTCGATGCGTCGTGACCTGGCGTCCGGCAGCATGAGCGAGTGAACCGTCACCATGATGGGGCGCGTCGAACGTATAGGGGGCGGCAGCGGAGTATGCAGATGGAAAATATCCACCTCCGGCTCCAGGCGTTTTACCAGGCGCTGCACAAACAGCCCATGCAAATAGACATGCAGCGGATATACGGGCAGGAAGCGTGGACGCCAGACGGGTATGCCCTCCAGCGCCTCATAAAAAGGCTTGCCGTGCTCTCCGCGCGTGATGATTTGCACATGATGCCCTTGCTCGACCAGGAAGCGCGAGAGGTTCCACACGTAGAAACTGAGCCCTTCCTGCGGCGGCAGCGCGGTCGATATCACCATGCAGATTCTCATATTAGCCATAGAGTATGTCAATGTTCCTATGAGCGGCTGTTGCTAAGGATTGCGGTGATGGCTTCTGCCAGGTTTCCTCCCGCGCCTGTAGGCGGTTGAAGGGCGGCGGTACTGTTGATGCCATCCCGCAGGGCCTGCACCTCGGGTTCATCAACCAGGACCACCTTGTTTTGCGCCGAGAGCGCCCGTGCCAGCTCGAGCTGGTGGTCATCGACGTGTTCCTGATGGCCGGAGCGGCGCGGCACCACAACAATCGGCCGGCCACAGTGAAAAGCCGCCAGGATTGTTCCCGCTCCGGCATGGCCTACGATGACGCGGGCTGCGCTGCTTAGCTCTTGCACCCTCTCCTGCGTGTCGAAGCGAAACCATTCGGCATGCACAGGTTCATAGGCCGATGCTCCGATCTGCATGATCACCGCTTCCTCGCTGGTTGCGGCTAGTTCATCCATCGCCTTGATCAGCCTGTCGAAACCCTGATGATGCATGCCAACCGTTACAAAGATCAAATGAGCCCTCCCTCGTACCGCGCCTTGGATCCGAACCGCGCCAAGAGCTCGGGCCACTGCACCAGAAACACATCCGAAAGCGGATACACCACGCGCCCGGTGAACGAAGGGGTATTGACGCGGCAAACGCTCTCAATATACATCGTCTTGATCCCCAGCAGCCTGGCGGCAGCGAACACCGGGATAGCAATCTCTGCGCCGTCGCTGATGACCCACTCCGGGCGTTCTTTGCGCAGCACCTTGGCCACACTGAAAAACATCGGCACCACCTTGAGGGGGTATTTGGTCAGGTTGCTGTAGGTATAGGCGCGTGCGGGCAGCTCGCGCTTGCTGAAATAGGTAATAAAGAACACTTCATGAGTGCTCCATACCGATTTGAGTTCGAGCAACTCGGTCATATGGCCGCCATGCGAGCAAACCAGGCATAATTTCATGATTCCAACCTTTGGTATGCTACCCGACCCAGCTTGCGGGCATATTCTTCCTGATCTCGATATTCTGAAAACGCTGACTGGAGCGAGCGCCGACGCTTTTGGCCCAATCCGCCATCCTGAAGATGCCGTCCTCCAGGGCGGTCGCACTTCCCGTACCCAGCACGCGCCTGGCTTTGTCATGGTTCGAGTAGGCGTGCAGCACTTCGTTGCGCGCAGGCAGATGGTTGATTTGCGGCTCGACGCCAAACGCCCTGCATACGACCTCAGCCAGGTAGTTCACACTGTAGGGGGTATCCGCGCCGATATTGAATACCTCATTATACGCCTGTTCGACGAACACGCTCCTGGCGATGTACGGGGCAACGTCATCGATATAACTGAAAGCGCGGGTTTGCGTTCCATCCCCGAATACCGTCAGGCTCTGTCCCTGCATAATCTGGTTCATAAAGATGCCAATCACATTGCGGTAGCGGTCGCCGATATTCTGGTGCTCGCCGTACACATTGTGAGGCCTGAAGATAACATAGTTGAGGCCAAACATTGTATGGGCAGCCTGCAGGTCGAGCTCGACGGCGTATTTGCTGATGCCGTATGGATCCTCGGGCCGCGGCAGCATCTCCTCGTCCATTGGCAATTGGCCGGCGCCGTACACTGCGATGGATGACGTGAAGACAAAACACTGGACTTGATGCTTGACCGATTCGTTGATCAGGTTGATGCTGCCAACCAGGTTATTGGTATAGTTAAAACGGCGGATGAAATGTGATAGACCCTCTGCGGCATAAGCGGCAAGGTGGTAAACATAATCGAATGCATAATCGTCGAACAGCTTGGTCACGAGGGCAGGGTCAGC
This sequence comes from Chloroflexota bacterium, assembly GCA_021372475.1. Classification (GTDB taxonomy): domain Bacteria; phylum Chloroflexota; class Anaerolineae; order UBA1429; family UBA1429; genus JAJFUJ01. The sequence goes on from JAJFUJ010000016.1 coordinate 27,544, forward strand.
CACCGAACCGTTGACAAAATGCGCGCCAGCGGGCACCTGGTCGCGGAATCCCCCGCTCAAATCATCCAGCACGACCACCTCTTGCCCCAAAGCGAGGCAGTGACGCGCCAGGTGTGAGCCAATAAACCCAGCGCCGCCGGTTACCAATGAACGCATAGCCGCCTCCGTAAAATTATTCCCAACCGTTTACCAGACTACGAGACTGCGAAGGATGTTTCCCAGGATAAAAATAAGAGGATTAACGAGAATAGTCAACCCAGAAGCTACCAGGGGACTGGAAGTGTTGGTAAAGTTCAGGCGGTAGGTAAAACGGCTAAGCAGTTTTCTATCGCTGATACGGCGCAGCCGCTGCACTTGGCGACGAGCCTCCAAAACCTGCTTCCAGTGCGTTATTATCCAAATACTGCTCTTGAGTTTGCCGAGCAGGTGCTCGCGGCCCTGAAGTAACGCATAACCCCAGGAGATGATTTCAGAGATGAGCAGTAGCGGTGAGAACAGGATGAGCGTAGGCCAGCGAAACGTTTTGAACAGGGATAGGTAACGGTTTCGCTCCTGCATAAAACACTTGCGCGCGCTGAACTTGAACACATAGTTGTGGCTGCCGACTGCGGTCGGCACATAAAGGCAGGTATATCCGGCGAGATTCACGCGCAGCGCCAGATCGGTATCGTCATAATAGATAAAGAAGCTTTCATCAAAACCGCCGACTTGCTCCAGGACGCTGCGGCGGATGACGAAAGCAGAGCCGGCAGCGCCAAACACGCACTGTTGCTCGTTGTATTTATCGGATGACTCCCCCAATCCTCGGCAGAACGAAAGGCCGGTGTAGGTGACGTCGAGGCCGCATGAGTTGATGATGGAAGGCTGGTCCATGAGCAACACTTTGCCAGCGACGAGCGCCGCCTGCGGGTTGTCTTCGAGCGCCATTACGAGCTGTAGCAGCCAATCCGGCTCCATCTGCGTATCGGGGTTGAGGACCGCGATATAAGCCCCGCTAGCATGCTTGAAGCCAACGTTATTTGCACCGGTATAGCCCAGGTTTTCCAGGTTCTTGATAATCCTGACTTGGGGAAATGTCTGTTCGATATATGCCTGGCTGCCATCGGTGGAGGCGTTGTCAACAACGATGACTTCGTAATCTGGATAGTCCTGATGGCAGATTGCCGGAAGACAGCGCTTCAGGTGATGGAGCTCGTTGGTATTCACGATGACGATGGAAGCCCGCGGAAGCGTGGGGCTCTCGATAAAGGTGATTTTATCGATATCTATACTGGATGTGATGGATGGATAGTTGTTTGCCATAGATTACTCTGATTAGTCAGTGCAAATATGAATCAACGCTTAACATTCCGACTCGTGTACCCTTTTAGCCCAGCGAGTTGCGCGGCTTGGTTGCCCTGGGGCATTACTGTTAGTAAGTAAAACTAAATACTCCCGTTCCGCCCACCCAGCGCTCAACGGACCTCGTTAGGCGAGTAATCAGGATGCTCTTCGAGGCGCTCGATGCGCCTGACCGTATCGGCCAGGTGCAACATCCGCTGTATGAGCAGCCACAGTGGGCTGATGGATAGGGAGACCTTTACGATACGCGAGAGGATGCGCATCCCATCGTGCAGGGCGTTCAGTTTGGTTTCGCCGACTCGTTTGTCATAGCGAATCGGCATCGTGGCACACTTGAACTTGTGCGCCTTGGCCTTGATGCATATTTCCGCTTCGATGTCGAATTTCTCAGAGTTCAGATTTAACGCCAGCAGTTTGTCGCGTTGGCCGCCGTACATGCCGCTGAGAATGTCGCCACCGTCCGCTATGTTGGCAAAGCGCACGACCGCGTCGAACAGGTGGTTGCCCATGCGGTTCAGCAGCGGAATGTTCTCCTTGTTCAGGATACGTGCACCGCGCACCAGGTCGTTGTGCTGCAACAACTGCGCCAGGGCCGGGATCGCCTCAGCAGGATAGGTATTATCGGCATCGAGGAAAATCACATATTTGCCACGCGCCTGCTGCAAGCCCGTCCGCAAGGCGGCCCCTTTACCGCGGTTATGGGGGTGCTGAATCAGCCGGCAGGGGAACGCCTTGGCGACGCTGGCTGTTTGGTCGGATGAGCCGTCGTCAACGACGATTACCTCGTAGGTTTCATCCAGAACACCGCAGACTGCTTGCAACACGAGGGGCAGACCGGTCTCTTCATTGAAAGCGGGTATCACCACGGATACCGCCGGCTGCCTGAACAGCACTGCCCCGCTGCGTTCAATATTCGGTTGCTCGGCAGCAAGCTCTTGCCGCTCCTCCAGCAATGCGCTCAAGCGGATTAGCAACTCATCCGAATAGAGGAGCCTGCGCATATAGTCATTGCCGGCCAGGTTCGAGGCGTTGGCGGTGCTCTTGGCCGATGTCAGAGCAGTCAAGAGGAGCACCGGTGCGTCAGAATGCATGCGGATTTTGGTCAAGGTATTATGTCCGTCCGCTTCGGGCACCCTTTCATCGATCACTATAGCGTCAGGCTGGAAGGTTGCCACATCCGCGGCGGCCTCTGCGCTATTCACCGCCTTGGCGCTATAACCCTTCTCCTGAAAAAAGTGCCTGAGAAACGTCGATGTAGCCTGATCATCATCCACGATCAGGATATTCTGACAGTATGGATTAGTCGCTTCCTTGAGTCGTTCCATTTTTCTCACCACACTTACTTTTGCTATGAATGGGCGGCGGTTAAATACAAGTGTCAGCTAGAATCAACGGTTGCTACAACGGGATATGAAACAACCAGTCTAGAATCGCACCAAAGACAGTAGATTGGCATTTACACAGCTCGTCGGCATCGAACAATCAACCACATCAAGGTAAGCAGCTTTTTCTATCTTCCTCTCCAGCAGCCAGTTGTTGTATGAACCTCCGATACACAAAAAGCCGCCAGAGCAGGCACAGCCCCCCCAGCGGCTTGAGCAAACACCCCTTTAGCTGCTGTCTAGAACAAGACGCAGCCGATATCGCCAATAAATAAAGCCGCTGGAGCAAAGACCCCCAGCGGCTTTACGATCAAGTAACCCCCATCAGACTATTTAATTGTAAGGAACACAAACTCCCTTATTGATTTCGTTATGAATTACCAAGCTACCGAGATAATATCCCGCCCCCCGGCGGCATATACCCGAAACCCGACAGTTGCTGCGCTAGCAAAAGAAAACAACCGCAAATGAACAAAATATAGCTTGTTGCAGCAACCTAAACAAACTATCTGACTCTATTATAACATCCGATAAATGATTGTCAAGGGGTTGGATGGCCTAAATATGGAGCGCGACATAGGTCATTAGGCGTAGTACCAAGTGCTGCAAAGCGCTTATCAACATAACAGTGGTGCGCGACCTGCGCTCATAATCTATGCGCGCGTTATGCAGCCGCGGGTTTGCAGATTTCTATTTGGGCGCCCATACAGAATCGGGTACAATGGGCGTGATGGTGTGGAGCAAACTAATCAAGTGAGAATAACGATAGCAGGTATCCGCCGGCGCTTCACCTGGCAGCCCGACTGGCCGGATATCTTTCTCCTGAGCACGCTGGCGCTGATCCTGCTGGTGATGGCAGGGGGCGATGCATTGCTCGCTTCACGCCCCACCTGGGCGCCTGGGTATATCTGGGCGCTGCTCGATGTGCCTGTACACTGCCTGCTGAGCATCCTGGTGACTTGGCCGCTGGCGGCCAGCAGCGGGTCGCATAAGCAGTTCCTGCAACGCCTAGCCGCGGCCGGACTGGCCGCGATACTGATTGATATCGACCACTTTGCGGTAGCCGGCTCTTTCTCGCTGTATGCTGCCACGCACCTGGATTACCGCCCTGTAACCCATAGCCTCTTGTTTGCCCTGGCCTGTGCGCTGTTTGCCTGGCGGATTACGCGCTCCGCGGGCAACGGCCTGTTGATACTGGCAGCGCTGGCCTCGCACCTGCTGCGCGATGCCGCCGGCGGCGAGATCCCTTATCTGCTGTGGCCTTTCGGCTTCGACCGCATTTCCATGGCTATAAGCTATATCTTGGAACTCGCCCTGGCGCTAGCGACCTGGCAATTGGCGGCGCGCTATGCGCAGCTCCCCTCGCGTATCGCGGGCTCGAAACTGGTTGGCAAACTCAAATGGAGCTTACTTGCCCATCATTCCGATTAATGCAGCGTCTGGTAAAGTGTATTTGGAATCTGCTACCGCTTTGTTCATTACATCAGAATGTAGTTAATTTAGGTACATGAAGTACATTCCATGCGATTTTTCTAGTTCCTTTCCATTTGGCTTTCCCCCGTTGACGCGCTGTTCTCCCCGCGCTACACTGGCGCAACCTAAAATACACGAGCCTGTACTTGCGGTTCCACCGTATATGATGAGGAATGTCATGGGCAAATACCGACTATACATAGATGAAGTCGGAAATTCGGATTTGGGAGCCTCTACCAATCCAAATCATCGTTATCTCAGTCTCACAG
>JAJFUJ010000158.1 GCA_021372475.1 Chloroflexota bacterium
TTTATGGGCGGCTCGATCACCGACAGCCGCGCTGGCTGGAACTGGCCGGAGCCCGTCCTCCGCTGGTTCAAAGACACCTACCCGCAGGTACGGGTCAGGGTGGAGAACGGCGCTATCGGCGCGACTGGCTCGGACCTGGCGGTATTCCGCGCTCAGGAGGCCCTCATAGGGCCGGATTGCGACCTGGTTTTTATCGAATACGCGGTGAATGACGGCAGCCTGAGCCCCGAGCTGCGCAGCCGTACGCAGGAAGGGCTGCTGCGCAAGCTTTTGGCAGCGCCCGGCAGGGACATCATCCTTGTTTACACCTACGCCCAGGATTTTTATACCGATATGCTGAATGGGCGCATGCCGCCAACCATCGCCGGTCTCGAGCTCCTCGGCCAGCACTATGGGTTGGGGGCGGTCTGGATGAGCCTGCACGCGCTGCGCGAGGTGCAGCGCGGATTGATGCGTTGGGAAGAGTGGCTGCCCGACGGTCTGCACCCGCAGTCGCGCGGCAGCCTGAGCTATGGCCAAAGCGTGATCGCCTTCCTGCAGGCAGAGCTGGCGGGAGCAAACACGCTTGCTCCGGTCAAGCAGGCGCTCCCGCAGCCGCTTAATCCTAAACACTGGGGTGGTGCAACGGTTTTACCGCTGGAACAGGTGCGCACCGAAGGCCCCTGGACACTGCGGCGCTGGTACGGCTGCCCCTTTATCCCTTATGTCTGGGATACAGCAGCGGTAGGCGCTGCACTCGAGTTCGATTTCACCGGCCGCGGCCTGGCGCTGGGTTTTGATTTCGGCAACCAGTCGGGTGAATTCCGTTACCAAATCGATGACGGCAGTTGGCAGCAAACGGCGCGCGAGCGCTTCGAGTGGGCTGGATTGACCGGCTGGTTCCGGCTGCAGCATATCGCTGATGACCTGGATAACGGTCAGCACCACTTTATGATGCAGGTTATCCACGGCAATCTACCGGAATGCAAAGGCACCGATATGAGCCTGGGCTTGATCGGTATCGTGCGTTAGCACGCTGCGTATTGAACCGGCTGCCCGCCGGGCCAAGCTGCTCAGGCGAAGAGCTCGCTGACCATAGCAATCGCCTGATCCACCACCATATCGAGCGCCTCAGGCACCAGACGGCTCCAGTTGCCGGTGTTGGCTTCGTGCCCGCCGCGGGCAAAGGCCTGCGGAATGGGGATATAGCCGACGTACGAAGATGTGTCGTGCGCGACAAAGGTATAGCTCGCCCTGGATTCCAGCTTCAAGCGCAGTTGGCCTTCCACGAACGGTTCGCCGGGCAGCGCGACAATGGCGGCATCCCCGAGGCGCACCACCTGAATCTCATAGTCGTACAACGGTTCGCGCGCCTGCGACCTGGCCAGGTCGAGTACCCCGTTGGCCTGCACCCAGTCAAAGTCGAACGAATCGGGACGGCTCGCATCCACAAGCGGTTGAGGATGGTCAGCAAGCATTTTCAGAGCCCAGGCGAGTTTGGCAGGTTCCGGCGCCCGCTGCGGAATCATGATGTGCCGACAACGGTAATCCAGGGCAATGTTATCCTGAAACTGAAGGGTCTGCATCACGTTCGCGACCGTCTCGGCCAGCATGCGTCCCATACGCAGATGGTCGGCTTTGTAAGCCGGGTCAAACGGATCCCAGGGATTGATATTACCGCAGCAGCCGTTCAGCACCAGCGGATGCTGCGCGCCCAACATGCTGGTCAACTGCGCTGCCAGCGCGCCGGGCCAATCAGCCGAGATGAGCGGCCGCGGGAAAACATGCACCGGATGACAGGCATAGTTGGCGATAAGCGTGGGTAGCTCCAGGCGGCGGTTGCGCAGGCAGATAACGCCCAGCTCAGGATCAATCGGGCCTTCCAGGTAGCGGATTTGTGTCGGGCCCAGCGGCTGAGGCCAGCTCGGCCCGGGCATGATGATGGCGCCGTCGCGCGAAACGGCGCGCCGGTTGTGCGCCAGGCGTCCCTCGATACCGCTGCCGACGGCCATCTGCACCTCTTCAAGGCGCGTGCTGGCAGTGCGAACGGCCTCGATCATACGTTCCACCGCCCAGTTGGCATAGTCCAGGTCACCGCCGCGCAGCCATTCGAGCTCCGACGGGATGCCCGGATAATCCTCGCTCAGGATAAAATGCCCCAGCCCAGGCGCAGAGTGCGTCTGGGTAAGATGGGTGATTACCGCATCCGGGCTGATACCCAACAACTCTGCCGCCGCGGCGCGTACCCGGTCAAGATACTTGCGCACGGGCACGCACAGGTCGGCAGCCACGATGCACACCTTGCGCTCACCGGCAGCAAGCACCAATGCCCGCGCGTTCAGGCGGTCGAGCACATACTTGGCCGGGCGATAACGGCCTACATCGCCGGCTAACTGAACCCCTGCCCAGGGCGTGATATCCACCTCAGCAGCGCCTGCCATCAAGTTAGCAAAAGGCTTCGTTTGTGGCTGGTTCATAGTAACCTCCATTAGTTAGCGCACGCAGCGAAATCCCAGA
>JAJFUJ010000017.1 GCA_021372475.1 Chloroflexota bacterium
TGCAGCCCCATCTGGACCGTCTGCTCAGCGGATAGTAGCTGGCCACGAGTAACGATATTCTCCAGGCTTTCCCCGCCATAATCCCGCCTGACAAGGATATCTGAGCCATCCGAGACATGCAGGCAACCCAGAACCGGTATAACACCGGTCAATTGATATGCTCCCAATACAACTTCAGTACGCTGCTGCCTGGCCAACTCTGCCCATACCCTTGGCTGGCGTTCGGCAAGCGGATGCTCCAACACCTCAAGCAGGACAGCGACGCCAGATTCCAAGTCAACGGCTTTATAGATACGCTGATGGTTAAGCTCACCTGCAGCTTGGTATATCCGAAAGCGCTGTTCTAGTATCATCCCCTCTTGGTACACAAATATTCCTCAGGCATTTGGGAATAACTAGAGTATAATAATCCAAGTGAGTAAAGGCAACCATCGATTGGAACATTCTTGGCGAGGGAATAGTCTGTGTGCTATACTCTGGTGCTATTAGCAGGACATAAAGGATGAATATGGGGGCAAGATCGAGTTTTGCTCAGAGTGCGCGGCGCGCGCTCGTTTCGTTTCTGATGGTAGCGCTGCTTTCCGGCGCCTTGTACAGCGGGTATTTGTTCTTCACCACCGTCAAGGCAGTAGTCGCAAACACCTCATTGCCGGACATTCCTGGGCTATCAGATACCAGCGCCATTCCAGGCAGAGCTCCTGCCCATGAGCTGCCGGATGTGGTTTCCAAGAAGGAACCCGTAAACATCCTGCTGCTGGGGATTGACCAAAGAGAAGGAGAGGAGGGGCCGTGGCGCTCTGACACGATGATATTGGTTTCCATCGATCCTTCTACGAATAAAGCATCTATGTTATCGCTTCCGCGCGATTTATGGGTAACGATACCCGGCTATGGTGAGAACCGAATCAACGCAGCCCATTCCTTGGGCGATTATTATAACTACCCGGGGGGCGGCCCCGCACTCGCCAAGGAAACCGTCAAGGAAGCTCTAGGGATACCCGTTCACTACTATGTGCGCATAAACTTTACAGGGTTTGAAAAGATGATCGACGCCATCGGTGGCATCACGATCGATGTGCCGCGCCATATCTACGACAGCGCTTACCCCGACAACAACTATGGCACCTATGTTGTAGAGTTCCAGCCAGGCATTCAAACTATGGACGGCAAACGAGCGCTGGAATATGCCCGAACTCGCCACGATGCCGATGACTTTGACCGTATGCAGCGTCAGCAACAAGTGATTTTGGCTGTTCGTGACAAGGCGTTATCGCTGGATATCCCGCTTTCAAGCATCCCCGAATTACTGCGTATAGCCGGCGACTCGATCAGCACCGATCTTACGTTGCGTGAGATAGTCGCGCTGGCTGAGATGGTCAAGAACCTCAGCACGGATGGTATCCGCACCGCGGCAGTTGATTCAACAATGACGTATTCGGTCACTACATTGAAAGGCGCGATGGTGCAGGTGGCGGATTGGGAAAAGGTGCACACCCTGGTTAACGAGTTATTCCCCAACTCGACACCATTGGATGCCACGCCTGACCCAACCAGAAGTCAGATAGCTCTGGAAGGCGCCCGGATAGAATTGCGCAACGGCAGCGGGGTCGATTCGCTCGGCGAGCAGGCCACTCTCGCTTTACGCGCGAATGGCTACAATGTCATCCGTTATGATAGCAATAGCGAATTTAACCAGGATGCAAGTTCGATTGTTGTGTATACGGACAAGCCGTATACGTTGGAATCACTCGTCAGTGAGTTAGGAATCCTGCCTGAGAATATTCGCTTAATGTCCGGCAGCGAATCAGATGTGGATTTGATCATTATTCTCGGGAAAGATTATGTTCCTGCTGTTAGCCAATGACTCAGGGAATCTGCAAGCACTGGTCAAGATTGGCGGAGAATGAGTGTTCGTAATCTGGACATCGAGAAGGTATCATCAAAATGACCCTAGAGCAAGTGCTTCAGGTTATTGAAGGTATGGCTGTTTCGAAAGATATTGACCTCCAAACTGACGTTCATATGGCATGCGGCGCGGATCTGATGAGCGATGTGCTCTCTTTCACTCATGCTGGTACGATTCTATTGACCGGCTTGACCAATCCTCAGGTCATTCGTACTGCAGAAATGACGGGGATTGTCGCGATTATCTTTGTGCGAGGTAAAATCCCCCCCGGGGAGACGATTTCCCTTGCGCAAGAGAAAGGGATCCCATTGCTTGCTTCCCGCTTTACGATGTTTGAGACTTGCGGCAAGCTTTATCAGGCCGGGTTACCAAGCTGTGGGCTGTTCAACTTGTCTGAGAAAACCTGGCGTGAGGCTTTTGGGAAAAACAAAGGCACTTGTTAGCTTCCAGATAATGATATAACTGCAGAGTTGTCATAAATAGGAGAGGGACGTGGACCAGCAGCCTAGCTCGGTCAGCCGAGTTCAGGAGCTTGTTTACGAGCTTACGATTAACGAGGTAATGACACGTGAAGTTGTTACCATCTCTCCGTGGGCTAGCATGCGCGACCTCAAAAACTTGTTGCGCGACCATCGAATCTCGGGGGTGCCAGTTGTCGAAAACGAACGGCTCGTGGGCATCATTAGCATCGAAAATTTGATCCAGGCCCTGGAAGAACGCAATATCGACTCCCCTGTCAAAGAACATATGACCACCAGCGTACACTCCCTACATCCTGATGACCCGCTGGTTAAAGCCGTCAATTTCTTTGCCCTGTTTGGTTACGGACGATTCCCGGTGGTGCAGGCTGATAATTGCCTGGTAGGTATCATCACCAAAGGTGATATTCTCAGGGCGACATTGCGCCAGATGGAAGTCGCCTGGCAATCCGAGGAAATTCATCGTTACCGCGCCAGCCACATCTTTGAAGATATCGAATCCGAGCAAACCAGCCTGATCCTGCGCTACAACATCAAACCCCAGGATTTTGTGCGGGGCGGAGAAGCCTCCAGCAAGATAAAACGGGCTCTCGAACGGCTTGGTGCGCCGCCTGCGGTCGTTCGCCGCGTGGCGGTAGCTGTATACGAGGGCGAGACAAACGTCATCATTCACAGCGTGGGCGGCGAGGTCAGCGCAGAAATACACCCCGAGCAAGTAATCATCGACATCATCGATTATGGGCCGGGAATACCGGACGTCGAACAGGCTATGCAGCCGGGATACTCTACCGCGCCAGATTGGATTCGCGAGTTGGGTTTTGGCGCCGGCATGGGTTTGACTAACATTAAAAACTGCGCCGATATTATGAAACTCACTTCTAAAATGGACGAAGGAACTCATCTGGAACTGACCTTTAAGCTGCAATAGCCCAATAAGGAGCTAGGATGAAAGCCAGCGACCTGGTAATCGAATTGCATGCGCAGGTAGTTGCCGGAGCAGGCAACCTGGACCGCGAAGTTACCGGTGGATATGCTTCGGACTTGCTGAGCTGTGTGATGGCGGCTGCCCAGCCGGGCAATGTGTGGATTACCCTGCAGGCACATATGAATGTGATAGCCATCGCCGTGCTGTTAGATTTGAGCGCGGTGGTCATCACCGAAGGGGTGCATCCCGATGCTGAGGTGCTCGCGCGCGCCGAGGAGAAGGGGGTGCCTGTGCTGTTGTGCCCTCAGGGAACTTTTTCAGCGGTCGCGCAGCTCGCTCAAGCTGGCATTGGCGGAGTCCGCTGAAGATGGATGATGGCGCGACCCAGCAAGCGCCCCCCATGCTATGGGCTGACCTGCATATACATACCGTTGCCTCCCCTTGTGCGGAAATAGAGATGCTTCCCTCTTTGATCGTCGGCCGGGCTGCAGCATTGGGACTCGGATGCATCGCCATCACGGATCACAACACCACTGCCAACATCCAGGCAGTGGCCAGATGCGCAAGCGCATATGGGATCCGCGTGATCCCGGGAATGGAGGTGCAGACTCGCGAGGAAGTGCATTTGTTGTGTTTATTTGATACAATCGAACAGGCTTTTGCCTGGCAGAATATAGTCGATGCTGCGTTGCCCGATATGAAAAACCGCGATGACGTATTCGGGGCGCAACTCGTCGTAGACGAAAACGATGGGTTTGTCAGGTTAATCGAACGTATGCTGCTGATAGCTGCCGACATATCGGTGGACCAGACCGTGCTGGAGGTAAATCGGTTAGGAGGCATTGTCATCGCTGCCCATATCGACCGACAGGCATATAGCATCATCACTGCACTTGGCTTTATCCCACCAGATATGAACCTGGCCGCATTGGAAGTGTCGCGCGCAACGACCATTGCGGAGGCCAAGAAAAGATATCCTTTTGTGCAGAACTGGCCATTGATTACCAATAGCGATGCGCACCGCTTGGATGAAATGTGTCGCAGCATACCACTCGAACACGAAATAGCAAGTGTACGTAAACTCATGTTTGGCAAACAGGGCAGCTATACATTATAATTGTTAAAGTATGACTCTGGATCTAGGGAGGGATCGAGGTGCTCGAAGATACTCTGGTTTCCATAGACGAAACTCTCGATATGGCTCCGCTCGATGAGGTAATTGACCAGTATATCGGGCAGCAGGGAGCTGTCATTCCGGTGTTGCAGCGAGCGCAAGGCATTTACGGTTATTTGCCTGCCGAAGTACTCCAACACATCTCCAAGCGTCTGCAAGTGCCGATGAGCCAGATTTATGGCGTAGCCACTTTTTATGCGCAGTTTTATATGGCCAAACGGGGGCGTAACACCGTTCGCTGTTGCGATGGGACGGCCTGCCATGTGCGCGGTGCGGCACGGATCATCTCGACTCTGGAGAACAATCTGGGTATCAAGGCTGGAGAAACGACTCCCGATTATCGTCTTACACTTGAAGTCGTATATTGCCTAGGATCATGTGGGCTCGCTCCCGTGGCAGTCATCAACGGCCAGGTTGTTGGCCGTTTGGTACCTGAAAAAATCACCGAGCTGGTGCGTGAGTTGAAATAGTGCGCGAGCTTTCGCTGCATATTCTTGATATCCTGCAGAACTCTCTCGAAGCTGGGGCGCAGCATCTGGTATTGGAGATAAATGAGTCCTCCGGCGCCAACAGGCTGATCATTCGCGTGCAGGATGATGGCCGGGGCATGGATCGGCAGACCCTCGAGAGAGTGACAGATCCGTTCTTTACAACTCGAAAAACGCGACAGGTCGGCCTGGGGATAACGCTCCTCAAGGCTGCTGCAGAACGCTGCAATGGGGCTCTTGAGATTGCCTCCAAGCCGGGGAGCGGGACAACGGTGACAGCAGCGTTTCAGTTGGATCATATCGACCGAGCGCCGCTGGGTGATATCAAGAGCACCATATTAAGTGTCATTCTGGCGAATCAGCAGGCGGATTTGCACTATGTTCATCAGGTAAACGGCCGCCGGTTTGAGATGGATACGGCTGAAATTCGCTCAGAGTTAGGCGGTGTGCCGCTTACAGAACCTCGCGTCAGGCGTTGGTTGGAGGATTACCTACAGCAGGGATATAACGCTTTGTATGCTGTTGAAGATGATAAAGAGCCATTGACAGGAGATTAGAAATGCCCAAAATTAGCTCTCTGGCTGACTTGCGACAGTTGCGCGACCAGGCCCAGCGCGATATCAAGACGCGCCTTGATACTGGCACAACCATCACGGTTGGGATGGGCACCTGCGGGATAGCGGCAGGCGCGCGCGAAACGATGCGGGCGATTCTCGATGAGCTCACCAAACGCGAGATTGATGCCCATGTTACTACGGTCGGTTGCATCGGCATGTGCGTCAAAGAGCCACTTGTGGATATTGAGCAGGCTGGCCAGGCGCGGGTAACCTACGGCAATATTACTGCCGATAAGGTGCCTGAACTAATTGAGCAGCATCTGGTGCAAGGTAAAATCGTCAACCAGTGGGTTGTCGGACGTCTAGATAAATAATTCATTCCATCTCACCCGGTTATACGGGATTCAGGAGGGTATTAGATGGCAGACCCTACGTTCAGAGCTAATGTGCTGGTGTGCAGTGGCACGGGGTGTACGTCATCAGGTTCAAAGCCGCTGATCGATTCGCTGCGCGCAGAGATCTACCGCCGCGGACTGGATCAGGAAGTTCGTGTAGTAGAAACAGGTTGCCGTGGTTTTTGCGCTATGGGCCCTGTTATTGTGATCTATCCGGAAGGTATTTTCTACACGCGCGTGCAAGCCTCTGATGTCCCCGATCTAGTCGAAGAAACACTGGTCAAGGGACGTATTGTTGAGCGCCTGACTTATACAGAGCCCAGTACACATCAAGCGGTACCTCATTACAAAGATATCCCTTTCTACGGCAAACAACTGCGGTTGTGCTTGCGCAACTGCGGGTTAATTAATCCCGAATCTATTGATGAATATATCGCCCGCGGCGGCTACGAAGCGCTCGGTAAAGCATTATCCGAGATGACACCGCTGCAGGTTATCGATGAAGTCAAGCGTTCCGGATTGCGAGGGCGCGGTGGTGCCGGCTTTTTGGTGGGGCTAAAGTGGGAATTAGCTCAAAAAGCGCCGGGCACCCAGAAATATGTGGTATGCAACGCAGACGAAGGCGACCCCGGAGCCTTTATGGACCGCTCAATCCTCGAAGGCGACCCGCACTCTGTGCTCGAAGGTATGACCATCGCCGCCTATTCCATAGGCGCATCTGAAGGCTATATTTACTGCCGTGCTGAATATCCACTGGCTATTGAGCGCCTGATGATAGCGATCAAGCAGGCGCATGAATACGGCCTGATGGGCAAGAACATCCTTGGTTCTGACTTTTCATTTGAAATCAAGGTCAAGGAAGGCGCCGGCGCTTTTGTTTGCGGTGAGGAAACCGCTCTGATTGCCTCAATCGAAGGCAAAAGAGGAGAACCCCGTCCGCGTCCGCCTTTTCCGGCAGTATCAGGCTTGTGGGGTAAACCGACAAACAACAATAACGTCAAGAGTTACGCTATTGTGCCTCAAATCATTGCCAATGGCGCTTCCTGGTTCTCCAGCATCGGCTCACCCAAGAGCCCGGGCACCGCGATCTTTGCCCTGACGGGCAAAGTCAATAACACCGGCCTGGTCGAGGTGCCGATGGGCATCACGGTCGGAGAAATTGTATTTGATATCGGCAACGGAATCCCCAAGAACAAGCAGTTCAAGGCTGTCCAAACGGGCGGGCCGCTCGGCGGGTGCATTCCGGCTTCTGGATTGAACTTGCATGTCGATTTTGACGCGCTCAAGGAGGCCGGCGCGGTAATGGGCTCCGGCGGTATGATCGTGGTGGATGAAGATACCTGCATGGTCGAGTTCAGTAAGTTCTTTCTTACCTTTGCTACGGCAGAATCGTGTGGCAAATGCGTGCCCTGCCGCGTTGGCGGCAAGCGTATGCTTGAGGTGCTGAACCGCATCACCTCCGGGCAGGGTGTGATGGAAGATATCCCCTTGATTGAGGAATTGGCTGCTGGCATGATGAATAACTCGCTGTGCGCTCTCGGGCAACTCACCCCCGGACCTGTTCTTTCCGCTTTGCGATATTTCCGCGAGGAATTCGAGACGCACATTCTGGAACACCGCTGCCCAGCGGGCGCTTGTAAGGAATTGGTGCGGGCACCGTGTGCTAACGCCTGCCCTGCCGGTGTCGACGTGCCTAGCTATCTCAGCCTCGTTTCAGAAGGCAAGTATGCCGAGGGGTTGGCGATACACCGCAAGCGCAATCCATTTGCACTGGTTTGCGGGCGTGTCTGCCCGGCTTATTGTGAAAAGCGCTGCCGACGCGGCGACCTCGATCAGCCTATCGCCATTCGCCAGGTTAAGCGCTTCATGGCAGACCAGGAACTCAAGGCCCCTTGGAATCCGCCACAGCTTGAGCCGGCCAAGGATAAAAAGGTGGCCGTTATTGGTGCCGGTCCTGCCGGCTTGACGGCAGCCCTGCGTCTGGCGCAGTGGGGTTATCAGGTGGTTGTGTTTGATGCATTGCCCGTCGCCGGCGGCATGATGGCTGTCGGCATCCCCGAGTACCGCCTGCCTCGCGACATCCTGCAGGCTGAAGTGGATAACATACGACGTGCCGGGGTAGAGATTAAACTGAACGCGCGTTTAGGACGCGATTTTAGCATCGATGACTTGATGGACCGCGACCAGTTTTCTTCAGTTATTATCGCCATTGGCGCCCAGCAAAGCCGCTCGCTGCGTATCGAGGGAGAGGACAAGGCAGGTGTCTGGGGCGGAACTGATTTTTTGCGCCGTGTAGCCCTGGGCGATAAGCCCGACTTGACCGGCAAACGTGTGGCAGTTGTCGGCGGAGGCAATACGGCAATCGATGCCGCGCGCACTGCGCTGCGTCTTGGCGCTGCTACCGTAACGCTGGTTTACCGCCGAACCCGCGAAGAGATGCCTGCACAGGCTTTGGAAGTACACGAGGCCGAAGAAGAAGGCGTTAAGATGCTCTTCCTGGTCAATCCATCCAAGATTATAGGCGGCGATAAGGTTGAAGGCCTGGAACTGGTTATGCAAGACCTAGGCGACTTTGATGACAGCGCCCGCCGCCGTCCTATCCCAATCGCAGGCTCCGAATTTGTATTGCCGGTAGATATCATATTGCCTGCCATCGGTCAGAGCAGTGATATCACCTGCGCAGATAAATGTGGAGTTACCTTTAACCGCAATACAACCGTTCAAGTGGATCGACAACTGGGCACTTCGCGGCCTGGCGTTTTTGCGGCCGGCGATGTCGTCCTGGGACCGGCAACAGTGGTCGAGGCCGTTGCCCAGGGTAACAAGGTTGCCATGATGGTGGACGAATATCTGCAGCAAAGCGGCGCTGTTGATAAAACAAACTGGTTGGCATATGATAACCTGCCAAATGTCTACAATATGGAAGCTTATGCTACAGCAGTACGAGCAGAGATGGCTGTTCAAAATCCAGAAGTACGGAAACACAACTGGCATGAGGTCGAGTTAGGTTTCAAGGCTGACTCATGCCGCGAAGAGTGCAAACGTTGCCTGCGCTGCGATATCGACAAATAACGTTCGCAGGTGGTATAATCTGTAGCAGAGCATAAACTAATTGCATCAGGAGTAACTATGGCGAATGTGAACGTCGTCATCAACGGTATAGCCGGAAGTGTCCCTGCAGGAACAACAGTACTGGAGGCAGCTCGCCAACTGCACGTCGATATTCCGACTCTCTGCGATCATCCGGCCATCCAGCCTATCGGCGCTTGCAGGATGTGCCTGGTTGAGATTGAAAAACAGCGCACGCTGCAGCCTGCCTGCACTTTCCCAGTGTCCGAAGGGATTGTGGTAAAAACAGATACTCCAGCTACGATGAACGCACGACGATTCGTGCTGCAGCTCTTGTTTTCCGAACGCAATCACTTTTGTATGTTTTGCCAGATGAGCGGCAGTTGCGAGCTTCAGACGCAAGCATACAAGCATGGTCTCGATAGTTGGCGCTATGACCGGGCTTTTCCGGTATTACCTCTCGATGCTACACGCCAGTACTTTATTATGGATCACAACCGCTGCATCCTTTGCCGGCGCTGTATCCGCGCGTGTGATCAATTGGTTGGCAATGCCACCCTCGGTCTAAAGCACCGGGGGGCTAATACTATGATTATTGCAGATATGGATGTGCCGTTCGGCGAATCTTCCTGTATATCGTGTGGCACATGTCTGCAGGTATGCCCAACTGGAGCGCTGATCGACCGGGCCAGTGCTTACTTGGGGGCAACCGCAGAGGTTAAAAGGGTCAAATCAACTTGCACACACTGCAGCATCGGTTGCGGAACTGAACTCGTAATGCGAGATGATCGAGTTATTCGTATTGAAGGCGACTGGACAGCCGAACCCAACCACGGTTTGATATGTGAAATGGGGCGCTTCCAACCTCTTAATGATAAACGAGCGCCCGTCACCAAACCGATGGTCAAAGAAGCCGATGGTTGGCACGAGACCAGTTTGCAAGCAGCGCTTGAACGCGTCGCCACAAACCTGAAAACCGGCAAGGTCACCACAGTAGTTTCAGGTTTGGCTACGAATGAAGCAGCCCAGATTATCGCAAAGCGCTTCCCCGGTGCAAAACAGTTGATGGAAGGCCAAGCTCCGGCAGTTACGTCGTCCCCGCTCAAAGATATGGATGCCGCTGACCTGTTTATCGTGGTGAATACCGATGTGGCTCATGAATATCCGGTGGCAAGTTTCGCCATCAAGCGCAGCGTGCATCTGCGAGGCGCGCGTTTATACCTCGTGGGTGATACCGGCGACAGTATGCAGCCTTGGACATCGCGCAGCATCCAAGAAGCCCAAATAGACGCGCTGCTGCCGATTATTGAGGGTGCTCAAAATCCCGTTATCATCTGTGGCAAGAAGGGTGAAGCCCTGGCGATGAAAATTGCCAAGGTAGTGACCGGCATCAAGATTGTTGACCTTGCTCCTGCCGGCAATACAATGGGGCTCGTTCAAGCGGGTATCAGGCAGCAGTTTTCAGCCAATGGGTTCGACACTTGTTACATTCTGGCAGCCGAAGCGCAAGATGCGCCCCAAGAATTGCTGGAAGCGTGCGCTCAAGCCAAGTTTACAGCCGTCCAGGCCAGCTACAAGCAGCCCTGGATGGATATAGCCCAGGTTATTTTGCCCACACCTGTAAGCCACCTAAAATGCGGAACGTTCGTTAACTTTGAAGGCAAGACTGGGGTAGTAAATGCTGCCGCCGCGTGTAACGCTAACGGTGAAGCGCAAGTCTTGGAACAGCTTGCCAATCTTTTATAGTTTAGGAGAGCAAATGGCCAAAGTATCTGTATGCATGAACTGGCTTGATGCCTGCGCTGGCTGCGAGATGTCATTTCTCGATATCGATGAACGAATCGTAGAGCTGCTCAAGCATGTTGATCTGCTCTCGACACCTATTACTGATCTCAAGCATCCCCCAGTCGGCGGATGTGATGTCGGTATTCTGAGCGGCGCCGTATCGGATAGCCACCAGGAGGAAGTTGCCCTGGAAATGCGTGAACGGTGCAAGATACTCATTGCCCTTGGCGATTGCGCTGTTACCGGCGGTATCTGCACGATGCGCAACTTTTTCCCTCTGCAAAGCGTGCTGAACCGCGCTTATGTGGAGAGCGAAAGCAATGCCCCAGGGCAAAAGGTGCCAAACGCACCTGAAATTGCCAAGCTGCACCAGCAAGTTAAGGCAGTAGACCAGATTGTGAAAGTTGATATCTACCTGCCAGGTTGTCCGCCGCCTGCTGATGCCATCTGGTACGTGCTGACCGAGCTTCTCGCCGGGCGCACTCCGGTTCTAACCGACAAGGTTCTCACGTACGACTAATAATCCCGGGGATAAGGCAGCCTCATTATTTTGAAGGAGCGTAGGCAATGGGTCGAAGCTTAATGATAGAACCTGTAACGCGCATTGAAGGCCATGCGCGAGTTTCAGTGCATCTGGATGACAATGGCCAGGTCGAGCATGCTTATCTGCATGTAGATCAATTTCGAGGGTTTGAAAAGTTCTCGGAGGG
>JAJFUJ010000019.1 GCA_021372475.1 Chloroflexota bacterium
CTCGATGGACGTTATGAGCGAAGGCAAGCCAGCCAGGGCAGAGGCGATGGTCGCGAGCCATCCCTCCCAACGCTTCCATTCGGCGGCGTGGTCGCGTCCGGCCACCCAGGCTTCCACCGCTGCGAGCAGCCCCATCACCTCTTCCTTGCCGGCCTTCATCGGGCGGCCGAGGCCGTGGTGCGGGGCGCTGTTGAGATAAGCGGCTTGCAGCAGCGCCTTGTTGCCGAGCACCAGGCCGGAGGCCTGCGGTCCGCGCAGACACTTGCCGCCCGAGTAGGTAACGGCATCGGCGCCCAGCGCCATGTAGCGGTTAGGAATATCGGGGCGCTCAGCGGCGGCATCCACCAGGCAAGGGGTGCCGTGTCGATGGGCGGCAGCAATCATATCGGCAGTGCAGATTTGCCCGAGGTGCGCCTGGTCGCCCACGACGAATACCAGCGCCGTGCGTGCGCTAAAGGCGGTTTCGAGTTCGGCGGGGGATTCCACCTCGACCATCACCCCGCCGGCCGCGCGCATGGCGCGGTCGTAGGCGTTGCGGTGTCCGTGCTGGATGATAATTTCGTTGGGCATACCGGATGTATCCGGCAGGCGCGCCATCTTTTCCGGATCGCCCCCAGCGATAGCGGCGCAGGTTAACTCACACAGCGCAGCCGCGCAGCCGGAGGAGATATAGCCCCACGGCGCGCCCGTCAGGTCATGCAGGCGGCGGCCGATGGCTTCCATCAGCTCATCCATCTGCACGTACCCTTCGGTAGCGAGCAGCATCGCCTCAGCCACCTGCGGCAGGGCGCGCGAGCCCGAGAGGATGGTATAAGTACCCTGGCAGTTGATGAGCGGCCGGACGCCGAGGCTGGCAAAGGTCGGCGCCGGATTCGGCGCGGGTGCGGAATAGCTGGGCGACATAGACCTCTCCTGAGTCCAGAGTTACGCCGACTCTAGCGCCCTTTGCGGATGCGGTCAAACGAGTTGACAGATTGCCTGCCCGGGAGTAGTTTAGCGGCAGAATGCATCGGGAGGCGACCTATGCGAAAGGTTAAAATCGGCATCATCGGTTGTGGAAACATAAGTGCAGCTTATCTGCGCACCGTGCGTTCTTTCAGCGTGCTGGAAGCGGTAGCGCTGGCGGATATCGATCAGGCGCGCGCCAAGGCTCGCGCGGAAGAATTCGGTGTACCTGTCGCCTGCAGCAACGAGGAATTGCTCGCTAATCCTGGGATAGAGATCGTGGTCAACCTGACGATCCCCCAGGCGCATCGTGATGTCAGCCTGGCGGCCATCGCGGCAGGCAAGAACGTCTATACCGAAAAACCATTGGCCATCACGCGCGAGGATGGCGCTAAAATTATCGCTGCCGCCCAGGCCAAAGGTGTGCGCGTAGGCTGCGCGCCGGGCACTTTTATAGGCGGCGGCTTGCAGACCTGCCGCAAGCTCATCGACGACGGCGCCATCGGTCGGCCGGTCGCCTGCAGCGGCTTTATGATGTCGCATGGCGCGGAGCACTGGCATCCCGACCCGGCTTTCCTGTACCAGGTAGGCGCTGGCCCGATGTTTGATATGGGACCTTATTACCTCACGGCCCTCACCACCATGCTTGGGCCGATTACCCGCGTGGCGGGCACAGCCGGGATCCAGATTTCACCGCGCATCATCACCAGCAAGCCCCAATATGGTGAGGAAATTATCGTGCGCACGCCCGACCACGTGACGGGCACCTTTACCTTCGTCAGCGGCGTCATCGGCACCCTCATTACCAGCACGGCGGTGTGGGGCTCGGTGCTGCCGCGCATCGAAATCTACGGTACGGAGGGCACGCTCTCTGTGCCTGACCCGAACAGCCTGGGCGGGCCTGTACGCCTTTCCAAGGCGGGCAGCAGCGAGTGGGAGGAAGTGCCCTTGACGCACGGCCATGCCGATAGCCACCTGATGTGGGGCATCGGCGTGGCAGATATGGCCCATGCGCTGGTTTCCGGACGGGCACACCGCGCTTCTGGAGCGCAGGGTTACCATGTGCTGGAGCTCATGCAGGCTTTCCTGGAGAGCTCGCGTGATGCCCAGTATGCTCATATCCAGAGCACCATCGAACGCCCCAAAGCATTGCCGTTAGGGCTGCCCGAAGATTTGCTGGACGACTAGATAACCAAACAGGAGTAAAAATTCATGCGTAAGGTTAAGATCGGCATCATTGGCTGCGGTAACATCAGCTCGGCTTACCTGCGCACAGCGCAGACGTTCGCTGCTCTCGACTGCGTGGCATTGGCGGATATCGACCTGCCGCGTGCCCGGTCGCGTGCTCAGGAATTTGGCATCCCCAAGGCTTGCAGCGTGGCCGAGCTCCTGGCGCTGCCCGAGATCGAGGTTGTGGTCAACCTGACGACACCCCAGGCTCATATGGAGATCAGCCTGGCGGCTATTGCCGCAGGTAAGCATGTATATACCGAAAAACCGCTAGCTGTGAACCGCGCCGACGGCGCCAAGATCCTGGCGGCCGCTCAAGCCCGAGGCGTGCGTGTGGGTTGCGCGCCCGGCACCTTCCTGGGCGGCGGATTGCAGACCTGCCGCAAGCTCATCGATGACGGCGTTATCGGCCGGCCGGTGGCGGCTTCAGCTTTTATGATGTCGCACGGGCATGAGAGCTGGCACCCCGATCCGGCTTACTATTACCAGCCGGGCGCCGGACCGATGTTCGATATGGGGCCGTATTACCTGACGGCGCTGATCACGCTGCTTGGCCCTGTTACCCGCGTCGCAGGCACGGCGGGCATCCAGATCTCGCCGCGCACCATCACCAGCAAGCCCAAATACGGCGAGCAAATCATCGTCAATACGCCCGACCATGTGACGGGTACCTTTAGCTTTGCCAACGGCACCATCGGCACCATCATCACTACTTTTGCCACCTGGAACTCGGTGCTGCCGCGCATCGAGATTTACGGCACGGAAGGCACCCTCTCGGTGCCTGACCCGAACTCATTGGGCGGTCCGGTGCGTCTCTCCAGGGCTGGCAGCCGCGAGTGGGAGGATGTGGCGCTAACCCATGGTCATGCCGATGGAGGAAATATGTGGGGCATCGGCGTGGCTGACCTGGCGCATGCCGTCGCTTCCGGTCGCAAGCATCGCGCGACAGGCGCGCAGGGTTACCACGTACTGGAGTTGATGCAGGCCTTCCTGGAGAGCTCGCGCGACGGTAAGTACGTGCAAGTCGAGAGCACTTTTGAGCGCCCCACGGCGCTACCTCTCGGCCTGGCTGAAGACTTGCTGGATGATTAGGAAATAATGCCATGAGCGAGATCGTTATTTTGGGCAGCTTGAATATGGACCTGGTAGTGCGCGCTGAACGCGTGCCGCTACACGGCGAGACGATGTTCGGCGAGGCCTTTGCTACCTTCCCGGGCGGCAAAGGCGCCAACCAGGCGGTGGCTGCAGCGCGCCTGGGCGCTCGAGTGGCAATGATCGGCGGGGTGGGCGCGGACGGCTTTGGCGGCGAGTTGCTGGCAATCATGCAGCATGAAGGGATCGATACCAGCCAGATTGTGCGCAGCTCGCAGGCTGCCACCGGTGTCGCCCTGATTATGCTTGACCATAACGGACACAACACGATGATCGTGGTGCCCGGCGCCAATGGCGCCGTACAAAAGAAGACTGTGCTGGCCAGCCTGGAGAAACTCGGCGCAATGAAGCTGCTTGTCGCCCAGTTTGAGGTCGCTATGGAGGCCGTCTGGGCGGGCATCGCCTGGGCCAGGGCACACAAAATACCGGTGCTCCTGAATGCGGCTCCGGCGCGCCCTACAGCGCCCGAAGCTTTTCGGGGCATCGATTATCTGGTGGTGAACGAGCAGGAGGCCGAATGCCTGACAGGCCAGCCTGTGCCGAATCCTGAGGCAGCCCAGGCTGCGGCTGAGCGGATGGCCGGCTGGGGGGCAAGCGCGGTCATCGTGACGCTGGGTGGGCAAGGTTCAGTGGTCTGGGCCGAAGGAGCGTCGGTGCATATTCCTGCACAAAAGGTGGCTGTGGTGGATTCAACTGCGGCCGGCGACGCGTTTATCGGCGGATTGGCCAATGCCCTGTTGAAGGATGCGCCGATTCTGGAGGCGGTTCGTTACGCCAATTGTGCCGGCGCGCTCGCCACTACCAAATTAGGCGCGATGCCATCGCTGCCGGACGCAGAGTCGGTGCGCAAACTATATATCAGCGGAAGCTAATGGTGGAACAAAGCGCTGCGGTCGGCATCATCGCTAATCCTTCCTCAGGGAAGGATATACGCCGCCTGGTGGCCTTTGCTACCACCGTCGATAATCAGGGAAAGATCAACATCGTGCGCCGCGCCCTGGTGGGATTGGGCGCTGCCGGCATTCGCCATGTATTCTATATGCCGGATACGCACGAGATA
Source organism: Chloroflexota bacterium (assembly GCA_021372475.1). Lineage (GTDB taxonomy): Bacteria > Chloroflexota > Anaerolineae > UBA1429 > UBA1429 > JAJFUJ01. The sequence continues at coordinate 4,388 of JAJFUJ010000019.1, forward strand.
TGCGCCCGGGCACTAGATGGCCTGGCGCATATGCATTCCGAGCTGCCCGCGGCACGTCCGCTGGATATGGCGATTAACGGGCGTTCCGAGGATTCCACTTTTGCCGCGTCCCTTTTGCGGGGGATGGGCGTCGGGTGTATTATCGTGCTGGGCGGCGATGGCACGGTGCGTGCTGTAGCTAAAGGCTGCGGCGAGGTGCCCGTTTTGGCCGTTTCGACGGGCACCAATAACGTGTTGCCCGGGTTTATCGAGGGCACTGTCGCCGGCCTGGCCGCTGGCTATGTCGCTAATGGTGAAGTCGAACGCGAGGCGGTAATTCTGCGCCACAAGTGGCTGCAGGTCGCCGTGAACGGTACCGAAGTTGACCGCGCGTTGGTGGATGTGGCCGTGCTGAGCGGCCAGTTTCTGGGCGCACGGGCTGTTTGGGATACGGCCGACCTGTGCCAGGTTATCGTGACGCGCGCCGACCCGGCCACTATCGGTATCTCGGCCATTGCGGCGATGGTGCGCAATGTGGCGCCGGAAGAGCCATACGGGCTTGCGATAGATATCGACCCTGACGCTCCAACGCGGGTTTTGGCCGCCTATGGGCCGGGATTGATTGGCCAGGTAGGCATCAAGGCAGCTCGGCTGCTGTCGCTGGGGGATACGGTCATCCTGCCTGAGATAAGGCCGCTTATGCTGGCGCTGGACGGCGAGCGCGAGCAGGTGCTCAGGCATACAGACATTGGGACAGTAACCTTGCAAACCGATGGGCCGCTGTTGGTGGATTCAACGCGCGTGATGCGTCTGATTGCACAGCAACGAACTCCTGGTTTGGCGGGGATGCTATAGATAACGTGTTTGTGGAGGTACTATGACGGTTAAAGCGGATATAGCGATTATTGGGACGGGCCCGGGCGGCTATGTGGCCGCCTTGCGCGCGTCGCAATTGGGCGCCAAGGTGGTG
>JAJFUJ010000040.1 GCA_021372475.1 Chloroflexota bacterium
CCCTCCCGATTCCAGCCAGTTCACCAGATCGTCCAGGTTGCCACGCCCATCCACATCAGCTTGTTCAAGTAGCCTGGCAGGGTCGCGCTGCACCCAGAAGGTGCTGAGCTTGAGCTTGCCCGCCGGCATATCCGCATCCAGGCTGTCTCCTACCATGCAACATTCGCTCGGGTGGAGCCCCAGCTTGGTCATAATGTCTTTGAAAAAAAGAGGGTTGGGTTTGGAGGCGCGCATCACATCATACGAAGTGATCAAGGCATATGGAAACTCTTCAGCTCCTACCCCCGCCCAACGCAGCCTGGCCTCGTTAGCCGAACGCGGGAATAGCGGCTGTGTTGCGACAACTACCTGCAAGCCGCGCCCGAAAGCCCACTCAACTGCCCGCCGGGCGGCAGGGTCACGTTGTGTATATACCTGTAAACTTTCAAACTCGTGCAGATAAAAGCTGTCGAAAACCGGTAAAACATCCTGCGGGTCGCACTCGACCATGCCAAAGAAGACGCGCTCGAATACTTGAGCGTTTGTCCCCTGGCTGCCGTCGTTTTTCCACATGGCCTTGGTGCCCGCAGCGAGCGCACGTGCAAATAGCTCCGGGGCGATGAGCGGCTGCATGCGCGCCGTGATGGCGGCAAAATAATGGGTACTGAACATATCCATATCGTTGATAAGCAGGGTATCATCCAGGTCAAAAAGTAAACACTTGAGCACGTTATATCCTTTGAGATGAAGACTATAAATCCCGTCCCGGGACCAGGATTGATGAGGATTTGGCAGGTTGTTCACCGCCGGGTTTGACCACATTGGTCGGCTCCGGTTTGGCAGAACCAGGCAGGATGATCCCGCTGGCGGTACGCCGGCCGCCGGCAATTTCCTGTTTCTCGGCTGTTGCCGCTTTTTGCTTCTCTTCGCGCAGTCTAGCCATAGCGGTGGTTAATTTGTCACGTCCCAGCGCGGGGTCAGCGTATGGAGTGCCCGGCCCAATCAAATGGCGCAGGCTATTGCTGCGCTCAGAGATAAGGAATGCGTTAAAGAGCGAGCTGTATGAGCGCAGGAACTGATCCCACGAAGAATCCTCGCCCTGCTCGCTGCCATAGGTGCGATAAGCGTTCGTAATAAACACAACCAGTTCCGTCTCGTATGGGGCAGGCAGCGCCATCGTCATATGCGACAGGTGTCTAGTGCCGTTTAGCTCGTACAGCCGTCCCAGAAGCACATCGCCGGTAGCGGCAGCGCGCGCAAACACGCCGTCCCGCACGGTTAGTTCAGATTCGCGCAGGGCATCAAACAGCAGCATGTCTTCGCCCTCGAGTTTACCGAGTATGCGAAAGAGGCCCATGGTTGATTTTTGCCATGCATCAAGCAAGGCTTGATCTTCTTCAGCTATCTTACCGGCGCCCTTTTCGTTAAAGAGGTCGATAATATACCGCTTGTCGGGGCGAGTCGGGTAATCATTTACGAACCACTCGAAAAAGCGGCGCATATTCTCCGGACCAACTTCATTGGCGACGGCTGGCTCAAAGGCGGCTCCCCAATACAAGTTGAATCCTTCCAGGATATCCTGGTTAAACTTGGGCTGCCTGGCGAAGGCATATAGAAACGAAAGCACCCTGCCTTGGGATGTCGGGAGATTCAGGTCGCGCTGCTCGGCGATACGGTCATGTATAAGGCAGCAGTTTTTATATTTTCTTCCACTGCCGCAAGGGCAAGGATCATTACGGCCAATACTGGGCATACCTGATATTACCTCGCGATTTACAGTTAATACGTTATAGTATCACTTCCGGCAGGCAGCGTCAATTGTACGGGTGTTCTACGCTCTACTGTTGGCTCGCCCTCTGCAGCGCGCAGCACGATATACTGGCGCCAATCCGGTTCGCGGCTGGGCAGCGGTTCGAACGAGGTGCTGCCGGCAAAGCGCAGATGCGGTCCGCGGCTCTCATCGCGCGCCAACGCTGCGGTAACCACCAGCTCTGCGGTAACCAGGATATTCCATGCCTCCAGCGCCCTGGCAAGGGTAGTCCCGCAGGCGCTGACGCCTTGCTTGCGCATGCGCTTGATAGCTCTGAGCGCAACCCGCAACTGCTCCTCGGTGCGGATGACGCTGCAGGCGTCATCCATCAACGCGCGCACCTGCTCGCGGATATCTTCAGCCGGCGC
>JAJFUJ010000048.1 GCA_021372475.1 Chloroflexota bacterium
GTCACCTCCGCTCCCAAACGGCGGGCGCAGCGCGCGGCATCCACCGCCGTGTTGCCGCCGCCGACTACGACCACCTTTTGCCCTACTTGCGGGCGTTCGCCCTGGTTGATGCGCCGCAGGAAATCGATGGCAGAGGTAACCCCGGCCAGATTCTCCCCGGGGATACGCATCAGCGGGGCGTAATGCGCGCCGATACTCAATAACACCGCGGGATATTCCCGCTGTAGCCCATCCAGGTCGGTAATGCGGGTACTGGTATGCAGGGTCACCCCGAGATCGGTAATGCGCTTGATCTCGGCATCGAGCACTTCCTGGGGCAGGCGGTAATCGGGGATACCGTAGCGCAGCATGCCGCCTGGTTTAGGCTGCGATTCGTATACCGTGACAGCGTAACCCAACCGCGTCAGGTCCGCAGCAGCGGTCAACCCGGCCGGCCCGGCGCCGACGACGGCCACCTTTTCCGAGCGGGTGACCGGCACAGCCTCAACGGTGCTGTCGCCGTGTTCTACTGCCCAATCGGCCATAAAGCGCTTCAAGGAAGCAATCGCTACAGGCGGTTCACCCAGCAACTGGCGGTTGCAAGCCGTCTCACAGGGATGGTAACAAACGCGTCCACAGATGGCGCTAAACGGGTTGGCTTTGCGGGAAAGCTCCAGCGCCTCGGCGTAACGCCCCTCTGCAATAAGCGCGATATATCCCTGCGCACTGGTGCCGGCCGGGCAGGCTGCCTTGCACGGCGAGGTGCCGCGTTTGTCGATCGTGAACAGGTTGGGCACCGCCTGGGGATAAGGCCGGTAAATCGCTGCGCGCTGCCCGAGTTTTTCGTCGAACTCGTTGGGCACCTTGATCGGGCAGGCTTTGGCGCAGTCGCCGCAGCCGGTGCAGCGCTCGGGGTTGACCATACGCGCCTTGTGGCGGATGCGTACGGAAAAGTGACCGGCTTCGCCTTCTACCTTGTCCACCTCAGACCAGGTCATCAGGTTGATATTTAGATGCCTGGCGCACTCGACGACCTTGGGCGAGAGGATACACATCGAGCAGTCGTTGGTGGGGAAGGTTTTATCGAGCTGCGCCATCGTGCCGCCGATAGCCGGCGAACTCTCCACCAGATGCACACGATAACCCGAATCGGCCAGATCCAACGCTGATTGGATACCGGCAATGCCCCCGCCGACAACCAGCACCGAACCGATGACCTCTTTTTGCGGCTGTGAATTCATACTTGTTTCCTGACCCACTGGCTTAGACACGCGTGTTTTTCACCGATTCCTGAACTGCATCGGCTGCGCTCTCCAACGATACGGGCGAAGCCTCCTGGCTCTGCTCCAGGGCTGCCTGAACCAACTGCAGGCGCAAGGCATGCGCCAGCCGGTCTACATTGCGGATGCGCTGCAGGAACTCGGGCGTATAATAACCTTCGGCAACGGCCATCTCGCGCAAGGCGCGCATCACATCGCCGAACTTTACGTTTTGCGGGCAGTAAGCTGAGCAGGCATAACACGTCTCGCAGTACCAAATTAAAGGGTCGGCAAGCACAGCCTGGCGCTGCCCTAAAAGGACCTGGCGAATGATACGACGCGGGCTGTAGCGCGCGTCGGCCTCGGTGACAGGACAGCCCGCCGTGCAGGTGCCGCACGAGTAACACACTTTGATGTGTTCTCCGCCGGGCTGAGCGGCCACATCGTATTTGAAATTGGCGTCTATATCCTGCGCTTGTATCATACTAAACCTCTGTATTCAACTCCGGCATTGTTGGACGAGGGAGCAGCCCAACCATCGACATCAGCGGCTGGACTATTTCTTCCCACTCGACCGCCATGATATGAATGCCGCTAATCCCCTGGATTTCGCGAACCTGCTGGATTGTCTCCGCGGCTATCTTGAGCCCTTCGTCGCGCGCCTTTTGCCCCTTGCCGGCCGCACTCATACGCTTGACCAGCGCATCGGGCACATAGATGCCGGCGACGTTATTGTTGATGTAACGCGCCGCGCCGGCGGATTTGAGCGGCATCACGCCGGCCAAGATATATACTTTTTCTGCGACTCCCAGGTCGACGATACGCTTCATCCACTCGCGAAAACGTTCGATATCGAAAATGCACTGTGTCTGGATGAACTGCACGCCGGCAGCGGCCTTTTTGGCCACCCGCAGCACCTGAAGCTCGAACGGGTCGCCAAAGGGGTTCGCCGCGCCGCCGATAAAGAGCGGCATCGCGCCCTCAATCGGGTCGCCGCCCAGCGTCAGGCCTTCATCGCGCAGGCGCCTGGTCATACCGATTAGTTGCACCGAATCCAGGTCGTACACATTCTTGGAG
>JAJFUJ010000055.1 GCA_021372475.1 Chloroflexota bacterium
TCGCACTGTTTGGTTTGTGCTATAATAGAACCATTGAGGCGGATTGCCGCGGTATAAGCTGCCGTTGTGCCAGGCTTTCGCCAGCCCATAGTAAGAGGCAGGATATGCAGCCTGTCGTAACAGCCGAAAACTTGCGCAAGAGCTACGGTTCTACAGTAGCTGTGGACGGCGTCTCGTTCTCCGTATTGGAGGGCGAGATTTTCGGGATGGTCGGCCCCAACGGCGCCGGCAAGACCACCACCATCGAGTGTCTGGAAGGCCTGCGTCAACCAGATAGCGGTTCGCTCTCGGTGCTGGGGTTTGATCCGCAGCGCGAAAGCAACGCCTTGCGCGTCCGCTGCGGGATACAGCTCCAGCAATCCAACTTGCCCGAGCGCATTCGCGTGTGGGAGGCGCTCGATCTCTACAGCTCTTTTTACCCCCACGCGCTGGATTGGGAGCCGCTGCTCGTCCAACTCGGCCTGGAGGAGAAACGCAACGCTTCCTTTGGCAAACTCTCGGGCGGGCAAAAGCAGCGCCTGTTTATTGCCCTGGCTATGCTGCCCGACCCGCAGCTCATCTTTTTAGATGAACTGACCACCGGCCTGGATCCTCAGGCCCGCCACGCCACCTGGGAGATGGTGCGCGCAGTGCGCGCCCGCGGCAAGACGATTCTGCTGACCACCCATTTTATGGAGGAAGCTGAGCGCCTGTGCGACCGCGTCGCCATCCTTGACCATGGGCGCCTGATTGCGCTGGATACGCCCGCGGCCCTGGTGCGCGGATTGGGCGCCGGGGAACGCGTCATCTTCCATATCGATGGCGCGCTGACGCCGGAGCTGGCATCCGCGCTCGCGCAAGCAGGCGAAATGCAGGTAGACGGCGATCGTATAGCGCTGCAGAGCCGCGGCGAAGCAGAGATGCCGTTGGTTAGCACGATCGTCAATCTGCTTACCGCTGCTGGGCTGCGCTACAGCGACCTGCGCACCGAGCAGCCCACCCTGGAGGACGTTTTTCTGAAGCTAACCGGACGTGAGATGAGGGAGTGAGGTATAGTGCGCAGCTTTGGCAAACTCACCTGGGTTGAATTCAAGCTGTTTCTGCGCGAACCATTCGGCTTCTTTTTTACGCTGATCTTTCCCCTGATGATGCTGTTTATATTCGGCAGCATCTATGGCAATGAGCCGATGGAGGTATTCGGCGGGCGGGGGACGATGGATATCTCTGTGCCGGCATACACGGCGATGATTATCGCCATCAGCGGATTGATGAACATCACCATCACCTTATCGACCTACCGCGAGAACGGGATACTGCGCAGGCTGCGCACCACACCCGTCAGCCCGTTGGCGGTGCTGGTTGCCCAACTCGTGGTGATATTTATCGTTACCCTGCTCGGGATGGCGCTGTTGCTGATAGCAGCCGTGGCAGTTTACCACGTGCAGATTATCGGCAATCCATTCAGCATGCTGACAGGCTTTACGTATTGCTGCCTGTGCTTTTTCCCGATCGGGCTGATATTGGCGGGCATCATGCCGACTGCCCGCAGCGCCAATATCGTCGGCCTGGTGCTGCTATACCCGATGATGTTCTTCTCGGGCGCGGGTTATCCGCGCGAATTGCTGCCTGCGTCTGTAAAGGGCGTGGGCACCTATCTGCCCCTCACCTATGTCGTTAACCTGCTGCGCGGATTATGGTTCGGGGATTCCTGGGCGGCACACACGGCCGATGTCCTGGTGCTGCTGGGGATCATGGCCGCCGGTGTGCTGGTGGCCGTGCTTACCTTCCGCTGGGAATAGCTGCCCCGCCAGAGACGCGTGACCTGGGCTATATATTTTCTTCAAGGCGGGCGCGCACAGCGCCCGGTAACCTGAGGGCTGGACTCGCGACCTTCAGGTCGCGACCAGATCGCTGAGCGCGGCTCGCGCATGTCCCCTTTGGAGCCGCGGCTGGGTGCCTTCGAATGGCCGGCTTGCGCGCACAGCAAGCGCGCGCTAGGATAGATACCAGCAAACGCGGAGGCCGG
>JAJFUJ010000071.1 GCA_021372475.1 Chloroflexota bacterium
GCTGAGGCTCTCTTGTACCGCACTTGCACAGGAATACCGCTGTGCATCGAGGAAATGGAACGCCCTATCGCGGAGCGCATCGTGAACCTGGAACGTTGTATTGAGATTCGCAATAACGGGCGCTCGCGCGTCGAGGACGAAGCGGTTATCCCACATTATCAATGGCCGGACAAAACCGACGGCACGCATCTCTCAGAGGACGCCAGCGAGTTCAAGACGCTGCTCGATAGGTACTATGACTTGCGCGGTTGGGATAGAACCACCGGTTGGCCGACCAGCGACAAACTCCGCGAGTTGAGCCTCAGCGAAATGGTAATGCCGGCATTTATGGCCTAGCTGTTTCTGATTTGACAATTTCAGGCTAAAATGGATGTGTAGTGAGAAGGTAGGTATTTATGTCGGATTCCCGTGAAGCCCGAATTGACGAGATCGTAGTTGACCTGCAAGCTCAAATACGCCGTCAGCGGCTGGCTAAAGGCGATCCGAACCTCTCTGAACAACCTGATATATTATCGCGCGTAAGGCAAACGCATTGGGTAAATCCGCATGTCCCGATTGGGTGGCCGGAGATGCCCAAAGGACTGTTGAACAAGCTGGCAGTGTACGTCAAGAAAGTGGTTCGCAGGCTGCTGCGTTGGTACATAAATCCTCTGGTAGAGCAGCAAAACGCTTATAATGCTGCGGTAAGTGATGCATTGGCCAGGTTGATTAATTTAGAAACGGATAACAAACTGCTCCTACAAAAGATTACAGAGCAGAATTGGACTAACTTTCAGCAGAATCAACAAAGCTACTATGATGCAGAAAAACAAATACTGATATCTGCTATACAAACCTATATGGATAAACCGGTACAGCAGCAATCCTCGCAGGAACTAAACGGGGATTCTCAATCACTCGAAACCCTCAAGAAACAACTTACCGAACACGATTGGGAAGTAATCCGCGAACACCAGCGCATTGACCATACAGCAGAGCAGAAAAAGATGATCGAGATGTTCGGCAAATCATCTGATTATACCCAGCGGGCATTAGAGCCATTGCGTTTGCGTGTCCAACGGCTGGAAGCAAAGCAGCGAAAGAGTTTACCGCAACCGGATTTGGCTAAACCTCAGGTTGCAGCAGCCAATATGCCAGAAAGCTCTACGGATTCATTCGTGGTCGGTGTTCAATATCGCAATGAGGTTCAGATGGCGCAGCGCTTGTCGGATTACGATGATATCATTATCCGATTGGCAACTTCAGCCAGCGATGACCAGCCGGCGTCACTGCCGGTGCTCGATATCGGCTGCGGGCGCGGTGAACTGGTTGCTCATCTACATCAACTGGGGTTGCCAGCTTATGGCATTGATATTGATGCTGATGCGGTGATGACTGGTCAGAACGCGGGGTTGGACTTGCGCCGCGAGGATGCGTTTGTGCATCTCGGAGGGTTGGCGGATAACAGTCTGCGAGCTGTCGTTATCATCCAGGTTATTGAGCACCTTACACTAGGGGATATTAGCCGCTTATTTGGCCTTATCTATCAAAAACTTACGCCGAATGGTATCGTCATCGCCGAGACGGTTAACCCGGTTTGCCTTTGGGCGCTGAGCAATCATTTTCTATTGGACCCAAGCCATCGCACACCGCTGCATCCGCAGATGACCAAGTCTATACTCGAACAAGCGGGTTTCTGGCAGGTCGATATTCGCCTGCTTCACCAGGTGCCCGATGAGGAGCGCCTGGGTTGGGTAAGTCTGCGCACGAACGATGCAAACCTGTTGGAAATGGATGCAGCCATGCGCGCAAATATCGAGCGGTTGAATACCTTTTTATATGGTCCGCAGGATTACGCGGCTATCGCTGTGAAACCGGAGGAGTAACAGATGGCACTGCGTGTCGCAGTATGTACCGCCCAAGAGCCTTTCGAGGTGGGGGGCGCCGAAGTGCTGGCGGATGCCCTTATCGAGCACCTCCGAGCATGGGGATGTACTGTGGATCTAGTTCGCATTCCACTCTCGTGGGACCCCCGAGAAGACCTGATCAAGAGCTATCTTGTCTGGCGCCTGATTAACGTCAAGCACTCGATTAGCGACAACTTGCCGATTGACAGGGTTATTGCCTTGAAATTCCCCTCATATGTCGTTGATCATCCTTACAAAGTAACCTGGCTCATTCATCAGTTTCGCCAGATTTATGACCTCTATGGGACGCCATACAGCAATTTTGATAATTCGCCGTCGGACGTTCAACTGCGCGAAGCTATTCGCCGCATCGACATTACTACCTTGCGTGAATCTCGGCACCTGTTTTCCATCTCTGCCAACGTGGCCAAAAGGCTCACGCGGTACAATAACATCGAATCCGAGGTGCTTTATCCGCCTCCATCATTGGATGGCAGCTTCCACAACGACGGCTACGGCGATTATGTGCTTAGCGTTAGCCGCTTGAACCTGCTCAAACGCGTTGATGTGCTGGTGCGTGCGATGGGCCTGGTTAAGACGCCTATTCGCTGCCTCATAGCGGGACGTGGCCCTGATATGGAGGAACTTCAGACTTTGGCACGCAATGTCGGCGCTGAAAGGCGCATCGATTTTCTAGGTTTCGTCGATAACGACCGTTTGATCCAGCTCTATGCAGGAGCGTTAGCAGCTTATTATGCGCCTGTGGACGAGGATTATGGCTTGGCAACGCTCGAGGCAATGAAATCTGGCAAACCGCTGCTTACTGCCTCCGATAGCGGCGGCGTGTTAGAGTTCGTTGAAAACCGCGTTACAGGCCTTATTTCAGCGCCGAACGATGCCGCCGCATTGGCCCGCAATCTCGATGAACTATACGAAGACCGCAATCTCACGGAAAGCCTGGGCGCCAAAGCGGCCGCGCGGGTGGCGCACATCACCTGGGAAACAACGATACGCCGCTTGTTGGAGGTGTAGCGCGGATGCGCGTCGCATTATTTACCCCCCTTTCACCGGTGAAAACGGCTCTAGCCGATGTTATAGAGGGATACCTCCCCTATCTGGCCTGCCAGGTTGATTTAACCGCGGTCACTGCCGGCGACTATAAGCCCACAGCGGCTGTAACCTGTGCGGAGAACACTCCGCATATTTCCGTCATTTCGTATCAACAATTCCGGGCGAGTGCCGATACTTTCGACCTGATTGTCTACAATCTGGGTGATGAACCGAATATCCATGGATACATGTTCGATGCTTTACGCGAATATCCAGGTGTAGTGCTGCTGCATGATTTGGTTCTGCACCATGCGATTTTTCAGCGCACCTGGGCTCAGGGTAAGGTGGATGAGTATATCGCTGAGCTCAACTACAGTTATGGGCCGGAGATTACAGAACACATCATAAAGGGAGTACGCGTCGGTCAGTTCGAAGCCCTGGCCAGCCAATATCCGCTTGTGGAGCGTATTCTTGACAGCAGCCTGGCTGTGGTCGGCTTTAACGACTACCTGGTTGGGCGAGTGCATGAGTTGGCCCCAGATTTGTTGGTCAAGGCGCTGCCGCTACCATTTTATATACCCCAAGTACCGGATGCAGCTAAAGCGTACGAGCTTCGTCACCAATTAGGTGGCGAAGGCAAAACGGTTTTTGCCACCTTCGGCTTGTTTAACTCACAGAAACGCCTAAAGATCGCTCTGCGAGCTTTTCAACAGTTACGGGCGGCTCATTCTGACATAGTATATGCCTTGATAGGTACAGCGCTCGATAAAAACATCGAGTCACAGCTTGCCGATTTAAACATAGCCAATCAAGTGATAACTACCGGTTGGCTGCCCCCCGAGGAATTCGTTCAGTATATGTATGCCGTCGATATCGCGGTGCAACTGCGCTTCCCCCATGTGGGGGGTACACCTTATACCCCCATCCGGCTGCTCGGCCTGGGAGTACCGACGATTATCAGCGATATCGAACCGCAAGCCGATATTCCAGAGGATGCCGTAATCCGCATCCCCCCTGATCGGGCTGATGAGGAAGCCAGGCTGTACCAGGCGATGGAGACGCTGCTGACGCATCCCGAAAAGCGCGAGGCGATGGCCAAGGTTAGCAAAGAATATATTCATACGCATCATGATACCGCCGCCACGGCCAAGTCGTTTAGCGAGTTTTTGGAGCAGGTTTATCAACAGCAACCGACGTTGCTGGCCAAAGCTTCCCGGCGTTCGCGAGGCGGCAAATCCTTGCTGAACCCCAGCAGCGATCTTGTCTATCAGGCTGGTAAAGCCCTTGCGGAAATGGGTGTATATTCTACAGATACAGGGCTCCTCAGAGCAGTTGCCGGCGCGATCGACGATTTATCGCAACCCGAGCCTACCTAAGGAATCAGACGTATGGTTATTACTGGTTTGATACCTTATCTGATATCACCATTACTAGCAGCAGCCTGTGCTGTTTTCGGCTGGTCGTTGACCGGGCGGATGCACAAGTTCGCTCCCCATAGTTTTTTTGAGCGCTTCTGGTTTTACTTGTTCCTGGGCGTAGTTGCTTTTTCCTGGATAGGAACCATATTGGCGGCGCTTGGCGCGTTCAAGATCATCCCGATGGCAGTTGTTATTGTCGTGTTGGTCGGATACATGCGCTGGCCGTGGCGCCGAAAGACAGAGGATAATATATCCTCGGATACCCCCCCGGACCGCACTCCATGGCCGATCATAGTCGCGCTGGCACTGCTTATCGTGGGCGTTGTGTGGCTTTATGCCAAACCGACCGAATCATTCCTGCTTACGGATGATTCTGCAGCCTATACGATTGGCGGTATCTCACTGGCACGCACTGGTTCATTATGGGTTGAACCTGATATGGCTTGGAGCGGTTGGACCCCGGGCGCGGTTAATATCAGCGCGTGGGATCCAATTGTGACCTCATTCGATGCAATGCTCAACATTCCTCAGGGGTTCCTTCGACAGTTTTTTACCGAGGGAATCGTCTTCACGCGCCATTTTGGTCCGTTTTACCAGTGGTCATTGTCCAATCCTGCTATGGAAATCGGATTTCTGGCGCTGCCCAAAGTCTGGTCAGCCATCGTTACATTGATTTTCGGTGCTGGTTACGCATCTTACGCAGCTCCTTTTATGGGCCTGGTTGGTCTCCTGGCGGTTTATATGCTTATTCGGCGTACGCTGGGATGGCCGAGTGCCTGCGTAAGCACCATCATCATGGTGGTCAGCTTCCCTCAACTGTGGTTCGCGCGATTGTCGTTATCCGAAATATATACCCAGGCGCTCTTTATGGGGGGTATATACCTGCTGACGCTTGTGCGCAAGAATCTGCAGCATCAGGCATTGGCCAGGCAACTGGCGATATGCGCGAGTGTCTCTCTGGCTGCCATTACTGTTGTGCGCTTTGAAGCTCTGGTTATGCTGCTGCCGTTTGTAGTATTGATGCTGCTGGCCCCGAATCGAGCCGGCTGGGAACGTCATGGCGCCTATCGGGCCTGGGTGTGGGTTCTGGTTGTTGCCAGTGTGCTGGGAACTATCGTGAGTATAGCAACAGCTCCCTACTATGTCTTTACACGCCTTTTGACTGCTTTCACCCCTGGATTGCTTCGCCGTCTGCTCTACGTGCTCTTCGGTATCCTATGCCTCGTACTGGCGCTTATTGGGAGCCGACAAAAGATAAGGGGATTCCTGGTTACCATACTCTGGTATATCCGCCAGCATATCTATCAGGTTATCCTCGTGTTATGGCTCGCTTGGGTGGCATACGCGGTATGGCAGGCATTTACCAGGCCGGTTGGCAGCAGTCTAGTTGGTTGGTTAAGCCAATACTATACATGGCAGGGAGTAATTCTGGCTGTTTTTGGCTGCGCCGGGACGCTGTACCTGCTCTCTGCCCCAAGACAGCACTATGAACTGGCAGCATTTTTGGGGCTGGCAGCCATCTTTATCTGGCTCTACTCCATGAATCCGCGGGTGACAACCCTGCACCCATGGGCATTGCGCCGTCTTGTCCCGGTCGTCATTCCAGCTTTAGCATTTGGCATAGGGGCGGTGCCCTGGTGTTTAAACCAATTGCTCACAACCATCAAGGCTATCTCACGCAAAGCCAGATATGCTTTCATCACCTTGGTTGCTTTGGCTGGCACTCTGGGAGTAGGCTGGCAGATAGCCCAGGTTAGCAGGCCTTTTGTGTTGTTTCAGGATCGGGCTGGTATTTATAATCAACTTCAGAGCCTGGCGGATAGTCTCCCGAAGAAATGCATCTTGCTATTTGATGACAGCGAGGCAAGCCAGCGCTTGACCCCCGTAATGGAATTGGTATTCAACAGACCTTCGCTGGTGGTATATAACGATTCTCCTTCCGGTGACCTTCCTTTGGTAGACAAGACCGTTGAAAATGCACATAAAGCGGGATACCGGGTTTTCTATGTCGAGGCAGGTACGGATGCAGCTCCCTGGCAGCCTACCAACTGGCTTGTAGAACCGTATCTATCACAAGGCATAGTGACTAGAACTACCCAACAGGTCTGGGGACGACCGCCCAACTATCAAGATATTGCGCTTAATACGATTATCCTCGAGGTGTATGAGGTGCTGGCGCCAAACCAGGGGGCAATAGTCCCCGGCGAGGTGATCACGATACCTGTTACCGAGGGCGCCTATTCATACCTCTACAAAGGATTTAACCAGCTCGAGAGCGAAGCTTCGGGTCGCGTCTTTCGCTGGACCGACGGCAGCGGTCAATTGCATATTCCCTGGCCAGGTACAGGTAGCGAGCCGGTATCGGTATGTTTGCAGCTTAAAGTGTCCGGCGGCCGCCCGGAGGGACAGGCGCCAACGAGCCTGAGCGTTGAGGTAGAAGGCGAGGCGGTGCTCGAACAAGATTTACCTGCTGACTTTAGCGTACGAACGTTGCAGATACCTATCGAAAGGTTACAGAACAGCGGAGACCCCAGCCTGGAAATAACACTTCGTTCATCCAGCTTTACGCAGACGGAAGCAAGTACCCCCCCCATTACACGCACATTGGGCGTGCTTTACTATGGTGCGGTGCTTGATACGAACGGCGTATGCCGTTAATGCTCTCGAAGAGTAATAAGATGCGAATCCTGCATATTACACCGCGCTTTTGGCCGGCTGTGGGCGGCGCAGAAGAGCTGCTTGGGCAAGTTTCACGTCGTCTTGTGGCGGGGGGACATCAGGTTACCGTCGCGACTACAGATGCCCGCAGCGCTAACCTCTTGTGGGATCCCCGCGGCAGCCGTCTGCAGACAACTGAAGAGGAGATAGAGGGGGTCCGCATCCTGCGCTTCCCGCTCAGACACCTGCCTGCGGCGCCGTTGAGTTACTCGGCGGTGCGGCGATTGTTGTGGCTGATGAACGGTGTGGCGACTATCCCCACATCCTGGCTGGAAGCTGCGGCCAGCTATACTCCCTGGTTGCCCGGCTTAGCCGAATGGCTGGCAGCCGTCGACGAGACGTTCGACTTGGTGATGGCGATGAACATCGCGTTTGAGTCGCTCATTTTACAGGCTGCACGTTATGCAAACCGCAGGCAGATTCCATTTGTTTGCTTCCCTCTCACTCATCTGGGGTGTGAGGCGGTGCCTGGTCAGGATGCCTTAGGCAGTTTCTATACGATGCGCCATCAGATTCACCTGGCGAGGCAGAGCAGCGCCTTACTGGCGATGACGCCTACCGAAGCTGCTTTTTACCAGGCTCGGGGTGTCCCGCCTGAGAAAATCACTGTGATCGGTTCTGCCATCGACCAGGCGGTGCTCAAAGGCGGGGATGAGGCACGGTTTCGCCATAAATATCACCTTGAGCACCCTTTTGCCTTCTCAATCGGCACACTCTGTTATGATAAAGGCACCCTACACACGCTTGCGGCGATGCAATCGCTTTGGGAGGCCGGGCATACATTCGACCTGGTGCTGGCCGGCGCAGTTATGCAGGATGTAGAGCGGGCACTTGGCCATCTGCCAGAGGATTTAAGGCGCCGAGTGCACCTGTTGGGCGTTATATCCCAGCAGGACAAGAATGACTTGCTTGCTGCGGGCGACCTGCTTGTGCTGCCATCGCGGACAGAGTCGTTCGGTACGGTGTATCTTGAGGCGTGGTGTTACGGTAAACCAGTCATCGGCGCTCGAACCTGGGGTGTACAGGATGTTATTCATGAAGGTGAGGACGGCTGTTTAGTCCCCTTTGGTGATTCTGGCCGTCTAGCGGGCACCATATTACAGTTGCTCAGTAGCCCCGAGACGCTGCGCAGGATGGGAAATAGCGGAAAAGCAAGGGTAGCTGATTATACCTGGGATAAACGTTATCCTCTGCTGTGCGACGCCTATCAGCGCGTTTATGAAATGAGACGATGCCATGCACTTAGCGGTTAATGGCAGCGACCTCGGGCGCCAACGCGGAGGTAACGAAAGCTTTATCCTTGGCCTGCTGCAGGGATTCGAGCAGGCCGGACTGCCTGTCGAACTAACCACCCTGGCCTCCCCCGAAGGTATCAGGATGCTGGAAACGATTGGTTACCGCGGCCGGGTAGTTGATATTGGCGCCTACCGCCGGCTACCGTTCCACCTCTGGCAGCAGAGCGGCATTCTAAGGAAATTACATCCCGATTGGTACTTGTCGACTTATTTCCTCCCCCCGCTGCTGCCTTGTCAGGGCGCGGTAATTGTGCATGATGTGTCGTTCCGCGCTCACCCGGAATACTTTCCGCCGACAATAAGCTGCTATATGCGCATCCTGACTGGCCAGGCGATTCGCCAGGCTAGAGTTGTCGCCTACGATTCGGGCTATACAGCCCGAGAAGTTGCACGTTATTATCCAGAGAGCAAGGATAAGGGCATCGTTACTTACCCAGGAGTCAACCTGCGGTTTTTACAGCCCGAGGACAAACGGGATGAGGCATCTGTATTGGCCCAGCTCAAGCTACGCCCGGGCTATATCCTGGCCATCGGCAATATTCATCCGCGCAAAAACCTAGAACGCTTGCTGGACGCATATCTTGCATTACGAGACGAAGGATTGCATTTGCCCGAGATGGTGTGGATTGGCTTGCCTCGCTGGCAAAGCGGCGCGTTGGTCGCGAAGGCAGTCGATTGCGGGGTCAGGCTGCCAGGTTATGTACAATCGGAGCATCTACCAGCCCTCTACCGTGCAGCCGCGGCATTTGTGTATCCCTCGCTCTATGAGGGATTTGGCCTGCCGGTGTTGGAGGCGATGGCCTCCGGCACGCCGGTGATCTGCAGCAATACGACCAGTTTGCCTGAGGCAGCCGGTGATGCTGCGCTGCTGGTGAATCCTCTTGACACCGCGGCGTTAGGCAGTGCACTGCGTAGGCTGCTGAATGACTTTCATTTGCAGCAAGAGTTAGCGCAGCGTGGATATCAGCAAGCTGCTCGATTTACCTACACAGATACTGCTAGGGTACTCTGGCAAGCGCTTAACTCAGCAACTCGCTAGATCTCTTCCCCGAACTGGTGGCTTCTGCGGTTAAAAAACCAGTATCCGAATATAAACACAAGCAGCGCAGTCACTATCGTACGCAGGAAAAAGTCTGGTGCCGGCGGAGCTGGCGGACTGCCGTTGACATAACCATATAACACGGATCGATATGAGGCGATGATGGACGCCATCGGGTTCAAAATATAGGTTAATCTACGCACAGGCACAGCCAATCCCAACACTGTCCGCCATTCGGGCAATACTTCCAAGGGGTACACAACTGGCGTTAAAAAGAACCATGCTTGCATGATGACTTCCATGATAATGCCGGTATCCCGATAGAAAACATTGGAGGAGGACACGATTAGAGCGATACCAGTAGTGAAAAAAATCTCTGCGATCATAATTAAGGGGATATAGATGATCCAAATCGTCAGCGGGATCTTGAAAAGAATAATAAATAAAATTAAAACTGGGAATGCAAGTAGTAAATTAACAAAATTCGAAAGCACTACCGAAATTGGTAAAACCTCGCGTGGAAAGTATACTTTTTTTATAAGGTGACCGTTACCGGAGATACTATTGACACTGCCGATTACTGAAGTGTTAAAGAAATTCCAGGGCAATAAGGCGCAAAGGACAAAGACAGGGAACTTGGGAACCGTCATGTTCGGCAGCATGACGGTAAAGACGGTAGTAAAAACCAGCATCAATAGCAGGGGATTTAGCAGCGACCATAGGAACCCCAAAACCGAGTTTTTATAACGTACCTTGAGGTCGCGCAGGACCAGGTTTTGGAGGAGTTCCCGATAAGCATATAGCTCGCGAAATCTAGCCAGCATCTTGCCCCGGTTCCAGTGTTTTAGCTGTTGCAGCATGGTGATGCCAGGAGGTTCCTACGATATATACCTGGCCGTAACGCTCCTTGACCGAACCTAGATATACTTTGAAGGGATAATAACACTGTTGGTAATCATATACCTGGGATTCATCTTCGTTGTGAATCGCAGCGGTGATTGTGTAGCTACCCTCGAGTAAGGGCAGATTCGCAATACGATATTCCATTTCCCCGGCGCCTTCGATCGCTTCTATCGGGATGCCCGCGGTCGATGTATTCGAACCACACATATGCATACCATCACTGCGGAAAAAGGAAATTCCGAACACCGGCTGGCAGATATGCTCATGTGCAGTATAGCGTATAACGACTGTCACCGGTTCTCCCGTCAGGAGATGGTGGCGCTCGCGTCCATCCTTATCTAGCAGGAGGACATCAGTGATCTCTGCCTCCAGGGATCCCCATCTCTTCGAGGGAGGGCCAGCAGCCTCGCTCATTACAGTAGCCTCATCTGCTTGACAAGCTGCAATGACTGATTGTTCATCCTGGTGAAGCGTGTCACTGGTAGGTTTCTGTATATTACCTTGGCGAAGTGCTGCGGCGCTTTCTATGAGGGCGGTGCGTTGGGTGAGATGGGCAGCCTGGGCCTTGACTTCTTCGTAATCATGTACGCGGGCGAGATATTCGGTGGTTACCAGCTCAGCACTGCCATCAGCCTGCATAACACCCTGATCAATCCAGATAACCCGGCTGCACATACGACGGATGGCATCCAAATCATGCGATATCAAGACGATGGTGATGCCCTGCTTACGCATTTCAGAGATGCGTTCTAGGCATTTTTCTTGAAACCCTCGGTCGCCAACTGCTAAAACCTCATCGACCAGCAGAATATCGGGTTGGACGCTGGTTGCTACGGCAAAAGCCAGACGGACATACATGCCGGATGAATAAAACTTTACCGGGACATCTATAAAGCGCTCGAGCTCTGCGAATTTGATAATCTCGGACATGCGGTTTTCCATCTGTGCTTGCTTTAGCCCGAGGACAGAGCCATACAGATAGATATTCTCCCGCCCAGTGAGTTCAGGATGAAACCCTGCCCCCAGTTCGAGCAGTGCGGAAACGCGACCCTTTACTGTGATTTTCCCGCTTGTAGGCTCGATGATCCGGGTAAGCAACTTTAGCAGGGTGCTCTTGCCGGAACCATTGGTGCCTATGATCCCCAGCATTTCGCCGGCTTCTACAGAAAACGAGATGTTCTGCAAAGCCCCATATAACTCGGGAGCTCGGCGATGGCCGTGTGAATGAAAGAAGGACAGGACTGCTTCCTGGAATGAACGGGATTTGTCCTTACGGAGAGCAAAATATTTGCTAACGCACTCTACCTGGATAATCGGCATTCTGCTCTCATGGTTCAGGAGTTACTACGGGACTCTTCCTGGTAGTTTGTCTGGCGCAGGAATAGGACTTGCCATATTATCGAGTCGGGGCGAGAGGACTTGAACCTCCGACCTCACGGTCCCGAACCGTGCGCGCTACCGGACTGCGCTACGCCCCGAATGTGTGGCTATTATAGTGCGTAAAGGATGGAATGACAAATGCAGAGTGCCTCATGCGGCTAGGCTATTAACCCAATTACTGATTTGGGTGAACAATCCGGTAGCCAGCAGTAAGCCCATGATAATTAACAGGCTTCCGCCGACAATGCTGAAGACGCGAGTCCAGCGCCCCATTTTCTTGATGAGGGGTAAGGCCAGGTTGAAAAGGGCACCTGTTGCTACAAAGGGTAAGCCCAATCCCAGCGAATATACCCCTAAGAGCAGTGCGCCACTCTGCAGTGTTTGCGAGTTGGCAGCTAACATCAAGATCGAGGCGAGGACTGGGCCAATGCAAGGGGTCCACCCAGCAGCAAAAATGATTCCAACGAGTAAAGATGCCCAATATCCCTTACCTGGATGACCTAAATCAAGGTGTTTATCCATGTTAAGGAAAGGTATTTTTACAAGCTCGCACATATGCAATCCCAGCACGACCAGGATTAAACCGCCAATACGAACGAGTATAGGAAGTATCCGTCCGAGCAGCCCCCCTAATAATCCTGCTGCAGCGCCGAGCAGTACAAAGATGATGCCAAAGCCTAGCACAAAAAAAGCTGCATGGATTACGAGGTGGAGTTTACCCGCGCGGTTGGCATTGGAAGATGCAGTGCCGGCCATATAACCAAGGTAAATCGGTACAAGTGGCAGCACACAAGGTGAAAAAAAAGAAAGTAACCCGGCTGCAAATGCGGCGACTGCCGATACAGGCTCACCCATCTATTGGCTTTCCAGTTCATGCAGCAAAAGGTCGGTCTCTGCGTAAATATCTTGCATACCTTGCTGCAAGTAAGGATAGCAAAGCAGGATACACGCAGTGCCGAAAAGTGTTCCAGTCACAACGCGGCTAGCCCATGTGCTCGTCCAAAGGCCGGCGAGGGCTCCTGTGCCATCGATGGCCATCGGTAGAATCAAGACGATGAATAGCTTGATCGGTATTGGTTTGAGCTTGCGTACAAAATTAAATGCTAATCCGGCTAAAAACATGCTGCCGTAAATAGCAGTATCGCGCTCACACACCGCAATCTTGAAACCTATATCTGAGTTACCGATAAAGCGAGGTGGAACAGCGCCTGCTAGTAGCTCCTTAAGCTGGTCAAGACTATACAAAACTTGGCGCCCGAAAAGAAAAAACGAGCGCTCCGGGAGCTGATGACAGGCTGCTCTGAAAAGTTTGTACAGAGAGTCGCCCAATCCGACCAAACCCAAATGCATCGCAACTGGCGCCAGTACCGGTAAAACAATCAAGGCGCCGACGCATATATTGGAAATCAATAGCCAGTGCAGGCTGATCCAGTGTAATATGGAGGTCATCAACCGATTAGTATTATGTACTGCTCTATCGATTTTATCCGGCGCACGCACGCTGGGCTTGTCTGACATCATGGTCACTTCTGGTCGATCTCGGCGAGGATAGAGTTGAGCGAATCTTCTGTTAAGCTGCCCATATAGCTGTAGCGCAGCACCCCCTGACGGTCAACGAAAAGGCTCGTAGGCAATGCGCGGACGCCATTAACATAAGCCAAGTATCCCTGTGTATCCAATAATACAGGGAAATTCATATTCATTTCCTGCGCGAAGGCGTCCACAGTATCGGCGGTTTCTTGGAAATTCACTGCCAAAATGACAACGCCATCCGCCTGAAGCGCAGGATATAGCTCGACGAGTTCAGGTATCTCAGCCTGGCAGGGCGGACACCAGGTGGCCCAGAAACTGATTATCACTACCTTGCCGCTGTAATCGGAGAGCCATACGGTATTCCCGTCAAGGTCGCTTAATGCAAAATCGATTGCCGGTTGACCGATCTCAGCATAAGATGCTTGCAGCAGATCTGGCGTTGGGCGTGCCGCAGGGACTGCAGTTTGAGTTGATGCCTGTTCCTCTTTTACTGCGCCAACGCGCGTCGCCTGAGATGAGGGTAGCTCGCTTGCGGTAAAGGTTAAGAGAATGACAATGGCGCATACAAGAGCCGCCGTTAGGCGAATACGTACCTTTCCATGCATGTCAGCTCCGTTGAGCATAGATTGGCCACAGTATGCTTTAGCAACGGCAGGGATGCAAGAATGACCTTTTGCCTATTCCTGAGCTGGGTAGCCTGCTTCGTCCATAGCTGTTTTGGCTTGCGCTAATACCTGCTCATTCGGATAATCAAAGGTGACCTTTTTTGTGGGCACATCCACCTGAACATTGCTCACGGCCACAGCCGTCAACGCTTTCTTGATTTTCTGTGCACAGTGCTCGCAGCCGATATCCGGTGCGGTTAATGTGATGCTTGGCATTTTGTATTCTCCGTCTATAGCTTATTACTTTACTAATTTAATCATAATTATGTACTAAAGTCAAATCCTGATAATCCTTGAGACACAGGGCGCTGAAAAGGAGGTTCTTCCTTATACTTACCCACTTGGGAACAGGAAGCGTCATTCCGGCACAAGCCTGAATCCAGTATTAATATGATATATAATGGAATATATAATATAATAACAATAATAAAAGCAAGACTCAAATGGATTCCTGCTTGCGCGGGAATGATATGTGAGTTTGTCAGTCGGTCTTTTCAGACACTATGGTGTCTCCAACTGGATACTTTTTCCACACCCTCTGAGGACAGGCACTTGACATAGAACAAATGTTCATTTATATTGTTAGGAGAATAAGCACGTAAAAGAGGGAGCGTTTATGGCTAATTATCCCGATCTTTCTAATCGACAGGAACATATTGTCAAGTTTATCCGTGAGTTTATGGCAGAATACGGGTATCCTCCCTCCATCCGCCAGATTGGGTGCGATGTAGGCATCTCTTCTACATCGGTCGTTAGCTATAACCTGAATGTGCTGCAGCGCAAGGGATATATCACTCGCACACGTGAAATCTCGCGCAGCGTGCGCTTGGTTGATCTTGACGACAATGAAGTGGATGCTGAATCGTCCATCCCGCCGCTATTTATCCCGATGTTGGGTTACATTGCCGCTGGTGATCCGATCCCGATCCCCGAAGGTGAGTTTGTTCAGGGCGAGTTTGAAGAAGTTGCAGTTCCCCACGATATGGTGCGCGATATCAAGGATGTGTACGCGCTCCAAGTCCGCGGCACGTCGATGGTGGACGCTCTCATCGCAGATGGCGATATTATCATTATGCGCCATCAGACTGAGGCACAAAACGGCGAAATGGTGGCTGTCTGGCTGGCAGAAGAAAAGGCAACGACCCTCAAGAAGCTCTATTGGGAAAAGAACCATACGTTGGTGCGGCTGCAGCCAGCGAATCCACTCATGGAACCGATTTTCGTGCATCCCGGCAACCTAGAAATTCAAGGGCGGGTGATCGGAGTTATTCGCCATCTATAAGAGGCTACACATTTTGTTGGGCTTATCTGGGATTCTAAAAGCTAGATTGCGAGGCGGCTTTAATCCCAATCTACTCTGAAATGATCGCGTCCCACAAGGCGTACAACTTCTTGTTCCAATGTTCGGCTATACTGCGTGCTTGCTTGGGCGAATTCCACCATGACACGGCCGGAAGGCGTACTTAATGATAGATGGAAAGGTGTATTCCCCTGCGAGTTGGTCAGTAAATTATAGACACGTTCTACTACGGCAATTGATGAAGGCTCATCCCCATTTAGTGGTATCTCGACATCAATCCCCCTAGCCTGGAGTTCCCCTTTGGCTGGTACAGGCGTCGCATTCTGAGGCTGATATACTTCAAGGTTATCTACAATAACCTGGGGTTTGTCGGAGCGAAAATCAGCTTTTCCCGATACGAGAAGCAGTGCGCTCGATTCTTCCAGGATATCTTTTACTACCTCAAGAGTCCGCGGGAATATAGTCAGGTCAATACTGCCGGAATGGTCTTCCATATTGGCGAAAACCATCTTTTCACCTGATTTAGTAATATGCAGGTGAGATTCCTTGATGATGCCTGCCAGCATTACCTTTTGGCCGACTGATGATTCATCCAGTGTATTGATCGGCGTCAAGCGCGAATCGCGGTTGCGCAATAAGGCATCCAGCGGATGTCCTGAAAGGTAAGTGCCCAACAGCGCCTTTTCATCATTGAATTGCTCTTTCTTTGGCAGCTCTTGGTAGGTAACCGGCAGATTGATTGTGGCTGCATCAGAACCTAGCGAGATATCGGACAGGTCAAAGAAACTACGCTGACCGCACTCCTTTTCGCGCTGGATACGCTGGCATTCCGCGAGCATCATATCAATCCCAGCCAGCAGCGCTCCTCTCTCGCCCAAGCAATCCAATGCGCCGGCCCGCACGAGGCACTCTAGGCCGCGTTTGTTGACCTGGCGCAAGTCAACACGATGTAAGAAATCGTCCAGGTCCTTAAAAGGCTGATCACCTCGGGCATTTACAATAGCTTCGGCTGGTCCGCTCCCGCAGTTTTTGATAGCCGCAAGCCCATAACGAATCGCAAGAGAAGCTGCGTTTAATAGCGATTGAGTCCCCGCAGCAGTGCATGATTCATCTGCAGCTTCGAGAACAAAATCGACTCCGGAATGGTTGATATCCGGCGGTCTGACAGGAATGCCGATACGCCGGCATTCGTTAATCATTATGCCGATTTTGTCGAGGTTATCACTTTCAACCGAGAGAATTGCTGCTAGATACTCGGCCGGGTAATGAGCTTTTAAGTAGGCAGTCTGTAACGTGATGACAGCGTATGCCGCGCTATGCGCTTTGTTAAACCCGTAATTTGCAAAGGCCTCAATATCACCAAATATAGCCTGCGCCGTTTCCTCAGAGATGCCACGCTCTACAGCACCTCTGATAAACTTACCCTTTTGCTCATCGATATCTTTTTGCTTTTTCTTGCCAATAGCCCGGCGCATAAGGTCCGCCTCTGCAGGCGTGAAGCCGGCCAGGTCAGATACCAGACGGATGATCTGCTCCTGATACACGATGATGCCGTATGTTTCGGCGAGGATTGGTTCGAGTTTAGGGTGGCGGTATTCTACCGATTCACGGCCGAATTTACGGTTGATATACGTGGCAATATATTGCATCGGGCCAGGGCGGTATAAAGCGATTGCTGCACTGATATCTTTAAATTCGGTCGGCTGCATATCACGCAAAGTGCGGCGCATCCCCGCACTTTCAACCTGGAATACGCCTGTTACTTCACCAGAACACAACAATGCAAAGGTATCCGCATCATCCATTGGTAGCATCTCAAGGGTTAATGAGATGCCATGGGTTTGCTCAATCCATCTAAATGCGCGCTCAATCATCGTCAAGGTAGAGAGCCCGAGGATATCGAGCTTCAACAATCCGCTAGCCTCAACATCCTCCATGCAAAACTGGGAGAGGATACCTTCGGTGCGGGGCGTCCGCTGCATAGGTGCATATTCAACCAGCGGACGGTCAGTAATCAGGACGCCGGCAGCATGGGTTGAGAGATGCCGCGCCAAGCCTTGCAATGGTATGGCTGCATCGATCAACTGCTTGACTTCAGGCTGGCTTTCATAGACCGCTTTAAGGTCGATAGATTCCTCGATGCCGTCTTCTATCTTTTTCTTGGGATCGCCGGGCATCAACTTGGCGACCATATCGATTACATTCTGATTGATCTCTAGCGCGCGCCCGCATTCCCGAATCGCTGCGCGAGCAGCCATGGTATCAAAAGTGGCGATCTGGGCTGTGCGCTCCTCACCGTAACGCTTGGTCAGGTATTCAATAACTTCCCCGCGGCGGTCCTCTGGGTAATCCAGGTCAATATCGGGCATCGTGTTGCGGTCTGGGTTTAGAAAACGCTCGAAAACCAGGTCGAGGCTGAGCGGTTCCAGTTCGGTGATGCCCAGTAGGTAAGATACAATGCTGGCTGCTCCAGAACCGCGGCCAGGGCCAACGAGCATCTTGGCCGTGTGTTTGGCCCAATTGACTACATCCCAGGTGACGAGGAAATAGTCGTCAAATCCCATTTTATGGATGACCTCGAGCTCATAGTCAAGGCGAGTGCGGATGGCTGGCGTGCTCTCGCCGTATCGGCGGGCAATGCCTTGTTCACACAGCATCCTGAGGTAAGATTCGGGCGTATACGGCTCGGGGACCTTATATTGGGGGAGATGATAACCCGACGCAATAATCGTTGCATTGCATTGGTCAGCGATATAGGCTGTGTTCTCCAGCGCTTCGGGGTACTCTTGGAAGCGCGCCGCCATCTCTTCGGGAGACATTAGGTAATAGTCGTCGCTGCCCATACGCATACGCTTGGGGTCGCTCATCACTGTATCAGTTTGAATAGCCAACAGTAGTTCATGGGATGCTGCATCAGCGCGGTTCACATAATGAACGTCATTGGTGACCGCGCAACGCAGGTTATATTCCTGCGCCAACTCGGTAAGCTGGGCGTTGACCGCTTCCAGTTCTGGGACGCCGGCATGTCGCTGCAGTTCCAGAAAATAACGGTCGCGGCCGAACAATTCTTTGAACCAGCCGATCGTTTCGCGGGCTTCCTGCTGCCGATTTTCGCTAATCAGAGACGGCACCTGTCCCGAAAGGCAGGCGCTTAGGCAGATTAATCCGTCGGCATGCTCGGCCAGCAATTCTCGGTCGATGCGTGGTCGGTAGTAAAAGCCGTCCAGGTTGGCTTTGGTAACCAGTTTCAACAGGTTGTGATAGCCCGCAGTATTTTGCGCAAGCAGCACTAGGTGGTAAGCATGGTTATCGAGCCCTGCTTCCTTTTGGTATAGCCTGCGCGGAGCTTGATATACCTCGCAGCCAAAGATAGGCTTGATCCCCGCGTGTTTGGCGGCGCGCTGGAACTTGATCATGCCGTACATCTGGCCGTGATCGGTCAAGGCCAGTGACGTCATGCCATAATCTTTGGCACGGTCGCACAAGGCAGGCAGATGAGCCAGGCCATCCAGCAGGGAAAACTCGCTATGGACGTGCAAATGAACGAACGGTATCAATGGACGCCTCTCGGATTTCAAACGCTGTTTATTAAACTATCTTACTCACTAAACGGGAACATAATGCGCTGACCGGTTTCCGACGAACGATAAGCCGCCAGTACCATTTCAATTGAAATGCGTCCTTCCTCTGCTGTACACATCGGGACGCCGGATTTCAAGGCATTAATAAACGGCCGAGTGACACCGGCGATGCGCTCGCCATGGCTGGCCGGAATCGGCAGACCCAGATCCTGCCAGCCAGCCAGAGCTTTCTCAGCCTGATAGAGCTTGACCCCTATTGGGGAAGGCGGCCTAACGGAGCAGGAGACCAGATCGCCGTGATTCTGGATTATAACGCCCTTATCACCATAGATTTCGGTCGTGTTCTCGCCTGCCCAGGTGACGCTGGAGTTCACGACATAAGCGAACATGCCGTTGGCATAACGGAAAATCGCGATGCCCGTATCATCTGGTGCAACATGGGTAAGCACATTATCGACTTCGGCCATCACCGAGACAGGGCGCTCCTTCATCATCCAGACCAGCCAGTCAAAGGCATGGGTCGCGTCATCAAAAAACATGCCTCGGTTGGCTTCGCGGGTGGTATGCCAGTGTGACGGCCCTTCGACGAATTCCTTGCTAAACAATACCGGGATGCAGTGGCGGCGACGGATAAGCCCCAGCTTCCCGACCGCATTCTGCTCGACCAGCTCCTTCATCTTGATATTCTGCGGGTCACAGCGCATCTGAAACGCCATGCTGAACCACTGCCCGGTCTTGTGCACCGCCGCGATAATCCGATCACAATCAGCCAGGGTGATGGCCATCGGTTTCTGTAACAGCACAGCTTTGCCGGCTTCGAGGGCAGCAACAGCCAGGTCGGCATGTTTATTAGTCTCACTGGCTATCATCACGCAGTCGATATCCGGTCTATTCAGCACATCCTCTAGGTGAGGTGAATACGGGATGTCGTACTCTTTGGCCGCCTGGGTGCCACGCTCCTGATTGTCATCCCAGCAGGCGATTAACTGAGCATCGTCGAACGACTTGAGCACATTAGCATAAGAACGCACATGACCGTGGGCGAAAGATAGAATACCGATACCAAGCTTGGCTTTCATGGCAACCCTCAGTATTTAGTTGTTCTCGAGGAGCAAGGACTGTATATAAAAGGCGCGTTGAAGCCCATCATCTTGGGGCAATATCTGTTGGCGGGCTTTAAGTTCGATCGAATTGTAGTCGCCATACTTCAATCCGCTCATATCTTTGATATCAAAAGAATAGGACTGAGCAGGCCACATCTGGTCACTCTCGATAGTTCCTAGGTAAACCTGATTGATGTAAACATCCACGGTGTACGACGTATAAGGATTACCTATCAATGTAAGTCTTCCTGATTTTGCTGGCGATGCCGCCGCACTTAGGCGCAACCATATTGTTGCCGTACCGCCGTTTGACCATCGCCATGTTTGCCCATCGCCGCGTTCAACATTAAGCAGTTATCAAATACGGCAATGTTGCTATCAGGCGTTATTATAGTACCAAATGTATAGTTTGTAAGCCGGGGCAGCGCATCGCGTAACTCTTGAGCAGCAGCTTCGTGGTTGCGTTCAGCAATCGAGTCTGCACTAGCCAGAAATTGGGGATAACGCCAATTCCAGAGATATTCAGTATCCTTATTAATCGAGAAGCTTTGCCCGCTAATACCGTTCCACGCCAATACATTAGGATTGTACAAGCCCTGCCCGGTATTGATGAGTATCCCTGGTATAAATAACACAAATAAACTGATAGTGCTTAGATGCTGCACTGACCGGCTCTTTTCATTTGTGACGATTTGCCATAGCATAGTGCTTAACATGATGATGAAAGGAAATGCCTCGGCCATCAAGCGACTGCCGAAACAAAACCCACCCCACCAAACAGTCATTGAAACAACACTGTACATATATGTTAATATAAAAATAATTATCAATATAAATAATATATTATTTGATAATTTACGTATGTATTTAAGTGTTAATACCAATATAACCAGTAGATATGGTTGATATATAAATAATCCTCTGGAGGGACTGGCCAGCACCCCCCATAAACCAGATAAAGAGAATTGATTTTGCCAGCTACCAGACATATAATATGGTGGAAAAAGCTGATTGAAAGTTATTAATGAATATGTAATGAATATAGATGCAAAAAATATTATATTAATAATAAAAGATACAGTATATTTCCTTAATTTAACAAAAATATAAATGAGTATGACTAATATTACTAAGGCGTTTGTTGGCTTACATAAAAACGACATGAATGATAAAAATGCAATACTGCTTGCCCAGAGGAACCGATTGTCGAACGGCCGACGAATGAGCAGACATATAGAAGCGAGGCTAAACACAACAGCATAGTTTGAGCTCCACAATGCGGAACCCATGGTACTGATTAAAGGGCTGGCTAGAATAAAACCGGTCGACCAGAGCCAGCTGGCCTTTGGTGAAACAAAGGACCGAAATATGGCATTACTGAGCAAATAAGCAAGCACAACAGATATAGCGGCCAACCAATACTCGAGAAACTTGGCATTTGCTCCACTAATCTCATAGCCGGCTACCTGAGCGACGGCAATTACAGGTAGGATGGCGATTGAGGTGCCGATAGGATAATAGTTGTACAGGGCATCGCCTCGCGAGCTGAGGGCGTATGTTCGCCCTGAAAAAACCACAACCTGGCAATCGCCTCCTCCACAAGAGCCCAGGCTAGCCAACTTCCCAACGATTGGATCCACTCTTGTTGTCCCGTATTGTACAATTGCTCGAGCCGTGAGAGAATATCCTGCATTATCAAAGCCATCTGGTCGTACCCTGGCGCTAAGGGATAAACCAAAGATGAGTAGGGCAGTTAATGCCGCAACATGGTCCCACTTTTTGTTCATAAGTAAACCGTCTAATTCGTCTTTCACTTCGATGTAACTGAGCAAGCAATGAATTGGATCAGGTTTGTTTGTCAATATACGCTTTTTCTATCATTCACATATATCCTGGCGCCAGGCCGCTGAACGTGAATACTAACATCAGGATAGCAAAAGGATAGTACGTCCGAACCAAGATAGCACATATCTGTCCTGGAGAAACTTAAGCCAATGATACCAGCCGAATTCTCGTCTGACGGTAATAACCTGTTACCTCCCTTGTTCTCCATACCTTCATAGACTCGAAAGCCGATGAGTATTCTTCACCGGCTTTCGGCTGTTACAAGGAGCGCAATTGGGCAAGGCGTTCAGTGCGTTTTGCAGCAACTTTGGTAAAAGCCCGAGGGATGGTGGCGAGCAGAGATTGCGAACGTCTGGCTACTTCCTGGTAAAACGCGATCGCTTTTTCTTCCAGTGTGATGGCCTGGGCAATCGCTTGCGCTAACTGCATACCTTCGGGCACAGCAAGGTCGACCAGGTAATCCGACGGGTTAAAGTCGTTGAAGGCATACCCTGTCTCGAGGATATCGCTGACGGTTTCCTGATATGTGCGCTGCACCAACGTTTTATGCTTAGCGCATTCGCCTGCCATCACCCCAAACTTGGCAGCGTGCACTGGGAAGCGCTCCGCGAGCGTCTTGTAAAAGTGCTCAGCCTGCTTCTCCCAATCAGCGCAAAAACTAATGATTGCGGAGGCGGTATATTGCTCGCTCATCCTAGAACCACCTTTGAATCACAACTTTGCTCTCGGTAAAGAAGCGCACAATCTCCTGTCCTTGGCCATGCAGATCGCCAAAGAATGAATCTTTCATCCCGCCAAAGGGGAAGAAGGCCATCGGGGCGGCAATGCCGATATTGATGCCGATGTTGCCGCATTCGGTGCGGTATTGGAATTCGCGCGCCCATTTACCGCTGGTGGTGAATATCGACGCCGAATTGCCAAACGGATTGGCATGGATCATATCGATGGCTTCATCCATTGTCCGCGCGCGCAAAATGCAAGCAAAAGGACCAAATACTTCTTCCTGCGCTATCGACATTTGCGGGGTCACATCGCTGAAGACCGTGGGGCCAAGGAAGCAGTCGCGCGGGCGCTCATCGACCAGTTCGAAAATCCGCCCATCCAGCTTGAGGGTAGCACCTTCGGCTAATCCCTTTTCGATGTATGAGACGATGCGTGCCCGTTTGCCCTGATCACGCAGGGGGCCCATCTGTACGCGCTCATCAAGGCCGTAGCCCATCTTGATCTTGCTGGCCGCTGTTGTAAACTCGTTCACGATGCGCTCGTAGAACGCTTCAGCTTCTCCTTTGCTCAACCCTTCGTCGACGACCACGAGGTTAGAGTTAGCCAGGCAGCGTTGGCCGGTGTTCCCAAAGAACGAGGTCATACAGGTGGCAATCGTCTTGGGAATGTCCGCATCCGGCATCAGCACCGCAAAGTTTTTGGCACCGCACTGGGCGATGACACGCTTGCCCGTCTCACCACAGCGCCGATATACGACATCGCGGCCAACCGGCGTTGAGCCGACAAAACATACCCCCTTGATGTCGGGGTGGTCCAACATGGCGTTAACAATATCGCGCCCGCCGTTAACGATGCTCCAGACGCCATCCGGTATGCCTGCCTCAACGGCCAGCTCAGCCACTTTAATCTGGCTGATGGGGTCTTCGCTGGAAGGCTTCATAACAACGCAGTTGCCTGTGGCTACCGCGAATGGCGCGAACCAGAGCGGTACCATAAAAGGAAAGTTAAAGGGGCAGATAATTCCGAAAACACCCAACGGTTGGCGGATAAGGTATTCATCGATGCCCGACGCGGCATCTTCGAGGTTATAGCCCATCATCAAGGTGGGGATACCGGCGGCCACCTCGACCATCTCGATACCTCGCCTGGTCTCACCGCGCGATTCGTCGATCGTCTTGCCGTGTTCCATCGATTGGATGCGCGAGAGCTCCTCAAAGTTCTTTTCGAGCAGCTCCTTCAGCCGAAACATGCAGCGCGCCCTGGCCAAGGGCGGTGTACGCCGCCAATCATAAAAGGCCTCCTTGGCAAAAGCTACTGCCTGGTCGAACTCTTGCTTGGTGGAGATGGGCACCTGCGCGATGGCCTGCAAATTGGCAGGATTGACTACATCCACCATTCGCCCTTCTGAATCTACCCATTCACCGTTGATCAGGTTTTGCAGCCGGAGGGGGCTGGTAATAGGTTCCTCTAGTATAGCCATAGTATCTCCTCTACTCTTGGTCGATTATTGAGAAGCGGTCACTCCGCCGTCGACGAACAGGTTTTGACCTGTGATAAATGACGATGCATTTGATGCCAAAAAGATGGCTGTTCCAGCCAAGTCGGTCGTCTCGCAAACTCGACCGAGGGGAATCCGGTTGACAAGATTGCCGTAGAATATCGGGTCATTCAGATAATCGGCGACCAGCGAGGTACGCGTGAAAGTAGGCGCAATGCCATTCACACGAATCTGATATTTTGCCCATTCGGTGGCAAGTTGCTTGATAAGGATGCTCAAACCGCCCTTGCTGGCGCAGTAGGCAGCATAACCTCGGTGAATCCCCAGAGCGCTGCGCACCGAGGTGACATGGATGATGCTGCCTCCCTTTTTGTGGGCAATGAGCGGGCGTGCAACCGCCTGCGACAGCATAAACGCGCCGCGCAGATTCAAATTTACGACAGTATCCCATGCTTCTGGAGTAAAATCCTCTGCCGGCTGCTCGATGTGCGTGCCTGCTGCATTGATGACTACATCGACAATGCCAAATTGCTTTTCTATGTATCCCAGCGCCGGGGGCAGCGTTTCCGGTTTGGTGATATTCACTGCCACGCCAATCACCTGGTCCGGAGTTCCGAGTCTTGCGGCAGCTTCATTGGCTCTCTCGGCTGTCAGCTCAGCCACGGCGACCCTGGCGCCAAAAGCTGCGCAGGCCGATACCATCTCCGCGCCAATCCCGCCCGCGCCGCCAGCTACCATCACAACTTTATCCTGCAGGCTAAATAATCCTTGGTACTGCTCTTTATCCATTTTTCTCCTCTTTCCTATTTGAGGCCAACAGCTTTGAAGGCGCGATCCAGGGTACGGTAACACAATGCAGCATGTGCTAGAGCGTCGTAATCTGGCCGGCGCTGCACCATAACACTCACCTCTGCTACGATGTAGCCATCATATCCGGCAGCGCGCATGGCGCGCAGATAGTGCTCGAAATCAAAAGGACCCTCACCCGGCGTGAGAAATGTATGCTGCGGGTAAATGCCTGTCTGGTCCTTGACGTGGGTGTGCACCGCCCAGGGAGCCATTATCGGCACGCATTCATCGATGCTAATGCCCATCACTTCCATATGGCTGATATCAAAGTTCATGCGCACCGCAGGGTGGTCAACCGTGCTAAACAGCCATTGTGCTTTATCGGGCAGATCAAGGGCAGTACCACAATGCGGTTCAACAGCCAGGATGACTCCATGTGCCTGAGCATAATCGCCCAAAGAACGGACCCGTTCTGCCAACATCTCCCGCCCAGGCAGCCAGTCAGCAGGCTTGCCGCCGACCAGGCTGGCCATGATTGGCGGCAGCCCGGGCTGGGCCAACTCTGCGGCCAGGTCGATGGCCTGCCGTAGATAGAGCATATTCGCCTCATTCCTTTCCTGGTCTAGTTCCATCATCGAAGTATGACCAGCCACTGCAGTTAATGCTATGTGATTCGCAGTTAACAGCTCGCGAATCTGCTTACGTGCCTCGCCATCAAGGTTCTCGAGGGCGGTATTCCAACCTGGGGTAACCGCCAGTTCGAGCCCTTCAAAACCCATCCGGGCTAAGGCGGGGATAGATTCCTCGACAGGTATCCTCGGCATCCCCCACAAGCTGTATCCTATGCGCATATTCCCTCCCGTTGCATAACTATGCCTTACTGTAATTTGAATAAAGCGCGCGCGTTGCCCCACAGGATTTTCTCGAGACTGCTATCTGATATTCCGCGCTGCCGCATCCCGCTGATTAGCATCGCATAGCTGCGCCGCGGGCGTTCTCGAGTCACTGCATGCCCAACGTCAAATCCCTCGGCAGCGTCTGAGCCGAACAAAATCTTTTCTGGGCCTACTGCTGCCAAGCCTACCTCAACCATCCAAGGCTCAACATAAGTTGTATCCAGATAAACATTTTCATACCGTCTCGCCAGCGGAATCGCCTCCGGCCGTAAGTGCGCCAAGATCAATGCTACATCGGGGTAGGCTTTGATCAAATCCTCGTACATAAGGGCCGACATCGGAGTGCCGTCCACATCGGTGTGCGTAAGGATTGGCCAATGGCGTTCATGCGCCAGGGCAAAGACCGCATCGAGCGCGCGGCAGTTAACAGCATAATGGTCCAGTACCGGATGTATCTTGATGCCCACCAAGTGAGGCGAAGTTAGCTTATCCACTAGTTTTGGCCAATCTGGGTCATGCGGGTTAATCCATACCATCCCCTTGAGCTTTTCGCCGTACTGTTCCATCATGGCACGCAGTTCAGCGATGCCGCAGACCTGGCTGACAGTGTTAGTCGAGGCTGAGGAAACCAGCATCTGGCCAACCCCTTCGCGGTTTTGGATGGTGAGTAGGTCTTCAGCCGTAAAAGACTCGCCAACCACGCCGGGCAAACGGCCGATGTGGGTATGGATATCAATAATAGGACCCAGCGCCGTCATATATCCCTCCAAGGCTACATCGACCAGTTTTCACTCTCGCTCTGCGCCCAACCTCTGGCTTCCAACGCAGCGATTAACGGTGGGTGATCCTGCAGCATCTCTTCAACCATCTCGACAACAGGTAGGCCGTACGGGCAACGCTGCTCGCACTTATGGCAAAGGGTACAGCGCTGTAGTACTGCCAGTCGCTGGCGGAAATGAGCTTCCATAGTCTTGCGGGCCCCCTCCGCCCAGGGATATGTCAGAAACTTATCTATGCCCATGTTGCGATAATGATTATACCAGACGTCGTGGTGAACCAGCATTGAGACGCTCAAGTTCTCCGGGCAGCATCTCACGGTATCGTCACAGATACGGCAGACTTGATGCTCTAACTTGATACGCCAGTCCTCTACGGCCGCTTCCTCCACCATGTCAAGTGTCATAGGCTCTCGGTCAAGGATTCGCGCATCTAGCTCGAGCTGTTCGAGCGAGCTTATGCCAGGCACCATCGTATGGATCGGCTGATTTGCCAACCACGGCAGCCCGATTTCTGCCGGGATAACGCCGGTGGATAGCGGTTTCATCACAATCAGCCCGACATCATACTGTGCGGCCAGCGGGATGAGCGACTGCAGCGCCTCGCGGCGCACAATATTGAACGGAAAGATAGCTGCGTCCACTAGCCCGGTTTTGATACCGGCTTCGAGTACTGCCAGGTCTCCGTGAGTCGCCATCCCGATAAAGCGTATCTTACCTTGTCCGCGCGCCTTGAGCGCTCCTTCAAAAGCGCCGCCTGGTGAAAGATGATCGTGCAGCATCTCCAGCGAATAGGTACGCAGGAAAAAACCGTCCAGGTAGTCGGTGCCGCAATCGCGCAGGTCCTCTTCCACACGGCGCATAAAGCCTATGGCACCGGTCTCGCGCGTCTTGCTGACCACCACGCAGCGCTCACGATGTTGCTTGAGCAGCGGCCGCAGCTTGAGCGAGCTGTCGCCGTAGCGTCCGTCAAAATAGTTTATACCGAGTTCAAAGGCGCGTTGGTAGATATGCTCGCCCACACAACGTTCCAACTGGGCTAAATATCCGCCGCCCACACCCAAAAGGGATACTTGCAGCCCCGTTCGTCCTAACCGTCGATACTGCATCTTTCCTGCCTAATTTGAACGATTTAGAATGCGGTCATATACCCCAGTGCTCATTGATCTCCGCCTCAAAGAGCCCCGTCTCTTCGGCTTCAATCTCATGCAATGTAACCGGCCGGTTAAGCAGGCTCGATTCAAACGCGGCATAGCATACCGCCAAATCCTTGCGGCCGACCAGAGCATCTACCTCAGGTTGCAGGTTGTTGAGCACACACTGTCCAAACTCGTAATATTCGATAGCCAACAAGCGCCGATCGGCTTCGGGAAAGGGTATCTGATAGGATGTCAGGCGTTCGCTGCCATATAGACGGGCGGTAATCTCGTCAAGCCTGAAATCCGGCACCAGGTTTAGCAGCGTATCCGCCGTCATCTCACCGCCATCATCAAGGGTAACGGTCGGGGGCACCCCGCTGCGTGCTCCACCGCTTCTGATGGATCCCATGGAGCCGTAGATCATCATCCTGCCGAACCCTTCACCGTGCGCAGCGTGGAAGGCCGTCCACTGGCCGTTGAATCCGCCCGCAAAGTGGAGTATCGCCAGCAAACTATCCTCAGCGGTGGCCTCAATCTGAGCGGGTATTTCGCCGCTCCAGTGCTCATAGAACGGCGATAGCGACGAGATGCCCTCGGGCTTGAAGCGAATCGCCTCGAAACGTTCGGTTTTGCCGTAAACCTCGGTGATATCCCCAAAATAGTACTGCATCATATCGACATTGTGCACGCCGGCATCCACCAGAATACCGCCGACATGTTTATAATGTCTCCAGGGCAGGATAATGATCTTATTGCCGCTGGAAGCGCTGATATCGAGCAGCATGTAGGGCTTGCCGATAACCCCGGCCTCCAGCAAAGCCTTGGTCAAGCGGCAAAGCGGGTCGCGTCGGTAGTTTTCAGCCACACTGAGCATCCTGCCGCTCTTGTTCTGAGCAGCGATGATGCGATTGCAGCCGCGGATCGTCAGCGCCAACGGCTTTTCACTCAATACATGCCAACCTAATTCAAGCGCGCGGCAGGCGACGCGGTGATGAGAGCCGGCGTCAGTAGTAATGTCGACAGCCTCCAATCCCGGCATCTCATGCGCCATCTGCTCCATATCGCCGTATACCGCTGGGCGCGTGCCCAACAGGTCGCGGGCGTTGTCGGCAAGGCGTTCCGCGTTTTCCCGGCGCACGTCGCAGGCCGCAACCAGCTCAATATTATTCAAGCCGGAATCCGCCAGCGCCTTGAGCCCGAGCAAGTGACGGCCGCCCATCCCTCCACAGCCTACTATCGCCAAAGGTACTCTTTGCATAACCTACTCCTCGATAATCGCTACTGCTCGTATGGGAGCAGCCGTGGCCCCGCGGAAAAAGGCCGGGAATGCCGAGACAGTAAAACCAAAGGGTTTGGGGAGCAGGTCAAGGTTCACCAGGTTCTCGATATGATAATATTCCCGCTCGCGCATCACCCGGTGCGCTTCCCAATACTTTTGGCGCTTGAACATAAACTCAGCCGGCGGGTCAAACCCGATGGCATCGATGCCCATCAGCTTAACTCCCTGATCAACCAACCACAAGGTGCCTTCCTTGGTCATGCCGGGGTAATCCGTCAGGTACGATTTATCGAAGCGGTTCTTGGAACGATCAGTGCGGATCAGGACAATATCGAGCGGCTTGATAGTATAGTTTATCTTGTCCAAGGCCTGTTGCAGGTCAGGCACGGTTATTTCATCGCCCACACCTTTGTAACTCACATCGAGTACAACGCCATCGCCGTAGCAATACTGGATTGGGATAGCCTCCGCGCCGCCCGGCGCCTTAGGGTTAGCGTGCCACCAGGAGTCGATATGTGTGCCGACATGGTCGCCCATCACAATGATGCCAGTATTGCAATGGTCAATACCAAACTTGTCAGTCCCAGTAATAGCGGCATATTCAGCATGGCTGAACACTTGCGAGATAAAAGGGGGAGTAACTCCGGGATAAACAGGCATCCCTTTATATACTTCCATGCTCAAATCAATTAACTTCCTGGTCATCCTACACTCCGTTTCGCAGCTTATTAGGCAGGGGCGCAGACTAAACGCCCCTGCAGTAAACTCAACCGATGACAAGGGAGGCATCTGTCGGATTAGCCGAGGAACCAACCCCCATCGCATTGCAGCACCGAGCCAGTGACAAAAGAGGACTCGTCGGAGGCAAGGAAAAGCGCAGCATAGGCCAGCTCTTCGGGCCTGCCCATACGCCCAAAGACGCTCTTGTTGGTAAGCACCTTCTTTGTGGCCTCATAGTCGCCCGAGTCAATCATCGACTGCTCTAGTAACGGCGTATGGAAGGCGCCCGGGCAGAGTGCGTTGGTGCGAATGTTGTACTTGGCATAATCCAGCGCCATGCTTTTGCTGAGGTGAATCGCCCCGGCTTTAGCAGCGCAATAAGCAGCACGTTCTGGGATCGCATCAAAGGCTAATACCGAGGACACATTGACAATGGACCCACCGCCCGCTTTTTTGATCTCGGGTATAGCTGCTTTTGAGGCACAAAAAATGCCTTTAAGGTCGACGGACATCATCTCATCCCACTGCTCTTCAGAGAGTGCCATAACGCCGCCGCGGATTTCCAGGCCGGCGTTGTTGACGAGAATATCAAGCTTGCCAAAGGTATCCACAGCCGCTTTAACCATGCGCTCGCAATCGGCCGGCTTGGCGACGCTGGCATGGACGAAAATCGCCTTCCCGCCATCTTTCTTGATCATGGCGACGGTTTCTTCGCCGCCCTTGACGTTCTTGTTCGCGTTAACGACCACGCTGGCTCCTTCTTTGGCGAAGAGAATGGCGATGGCGCGGCCAAGCCCTGATGAAGAACCGGTCACAATTGCCACTTTGCCCTGCAGACGCATAAAGAACCTCC
This sequence comes from Chloroflexota bacterium, assembly GCA_021372475.1. Classification (GTDB taxonomy): domain Bacteria; phylum Chloroflexota; class Anaerolineae; order UBA1429; family UBA1429; genus JAJFUJ01. Next base: position 30,390 of record JAJFUJ010000071.1, read on the forward strand.
TAAGTTAAAAATGGGTGATTCAGAGACTAGCCAACGATGCAATCCTCGGTCAGCTCAATTGCAAGTGTATACGCGTGCGCGCACGGCTTAACCTCAGGCATCTCGACGATAAGGCTGTCGTCGGTCAACGTCCAATTCAATTGATACGGTATGCCCAGCATGCTGATCCTGAAAATTGCGCCAGCCTGGGACCAATCGCGGCCAAGCGAGCGGATTATAACGCGGCTGCCGGGCCAACCAAGTAAAATGGCATACAATCGGTTGCCTTTACGAGTAAAGCGGAGATCCTGCGCGGTAAACTCCTCGCGTTTGGTATCATTAAACCCACCGGCGACAACCTGGGTTGGCCCCTCGCCGTAAACCTGCCATGGGCGTGTGCCGTATATGGCCTCGCCGTTGACAGCCAGCCAGTGGCCTATCCCGAGCAGGATCTCCTGCTCTGGTGCGGGGATTGTCCCATCCGGGCGCGGACCGATGTTCAGCAGCAGGGTACCATTCTTGCTGACGATATCGGCCAAATCATGGACGAGTGCCGTAGTCGTTTTATAGTGCTGGTCGGCCACATATCCCCAAGAATTCGTCGACACGGACGTATCCGTCTGCCAAAAATAGGGTAGAATCTCCCCGGCTTGACCGCGTTCGATATCATAGATGGCAGTACCGGCTGCAAAAGCTTTGTTTTTATAATTGATTGCCACGCCGCGCTGCCATTCCAGGCCGCGGTTGTAATAATAGGCGGCAAACTCACGCAAGTAAGGTTCAAAAGCCTGCTGCTCGATCCACCAATCGAACCAAAAGAGCTGCGGCTGATACTTGTCCACCAGCTCGCAGCAACGCGCCAACCAATCCTGCAGGTAGCCTGTATTTGGGCTTGGCTGAGCGTTCAGGTCGCTGGGTTGGTTGCTTATGGGGGAAGCCGGACCGTAAAAATCATAGTAACGTGGATCCTGAACATCGGATGTAAACTGCATACCACCGTTCATAAACCACCAGTGCTCGGCGCGATGGCTGGAGACGCCGAAAACCAGGCCTTCATCACGAACTGCTGCAGCAAGTTCACCTACTAAATCACGTTTTGGTCCCATCCTGGCGGCGGTCCAGCGGGATAAAGCCGAGTCGTACATCGCAAAGCCGTCGTGGTGTTCCGCCACCGGCACCACATACCTGGCTCCCGCTTGCCTAAAAAGCCTGGCCCATTCAACCGGGTTGTAGCGCGATGCCGTCAAGAGCGGGATGAAATCCTTGTATCCAAACTGCTTATGCGCTCCCCAAGTTGCGAGATGGTGTTGATATTCCGGTGAGCCTTGCTGGTACATGTTGCGCGGATACCACTCGTTGCCGAAAGCAGGCACTGCGTACAAGCCCCAATGGATAAAGATGCCGAATTTGGCGTCCAGATACCAGTCGGGGACGCAATAGCTCTTGAGCGATTCCCAATCCGCTCTGTAGCGGTCGATAGGGTTCATGCTGCTCCAGCGATGGAAATAGTGTTTAGCGAATCCTTGCTGCCCATTCGACGCTGTTCAACACAAGCTTTTGAAAGCTGGGATGGGTGAGCGCGCGGTTATCATGTCCCAGGGCGTTGTAATGCACGCGTCCGTTGCCGTACATTTTGGTATAGAGAAGCGGGTGACCCTCAGCACGGGCAAGGATATGCCACTGAGTTTGGTCGCCTTCGACGATATAAAGCTCATCCTCGATATCGAAATCCTCAATGTCTTCCGTTATCGGGTGCTGCTCGGTACAGCGCACAGAGCCAAACTGCACCTTGAAGGTTTTCAAGGCATCATGCACGATGAAAGTACTGCCCAGCATACGCAGATACTCGGGCGAGTTCCAAAAAGTGGCAGTTGCGCCATGAATGCCCACAAAGCCTTTGCCTCGGAAAATAGCGCTGTTGAGCGCGCTAGCCTGACGCGGTGTGGGCTCAAGAAAAGTAGAGTAATTGATGATGACATTGAACGGCGTCAACCCTTCGTCCGTAAGGATTTCCAGGTCGTCGCGCACAATCAGAGTGCCTACCGGTTTTAGCAACTCGGTCAATGCCTCACGGTGAGCGGGGGTATTGTGATACTCCGGACCACCCAGCAGCAGCAGGACTTGTATTTCATCCAGTGATATCGGGCTCATTTGAAATCCTCCCGGGGAGGTGTGAATACTTCAATGACAACGGCGCCTTTTGGAGATGCAGCGCTGTGCGGTACGTTGGGGGGCATCAGGATGCTGTCGCCTGCGTTCAGGACATAGGTTTCGCCTTGCATCACAACTACCAGGCTGCCTTCCGCTACATACGAGAGCTGCTCATTGATGTGGGCATGCTCCGGCACACTCGAGCCGGGTGTAAAAGCATTTTGTAGCAGCATCGCCTGTTCTCCCCAGGCCAAAGTACGCCGTGCAATTCCTTTGAACGCATACACCGGTTTTACGTCAGTCAATCTGGTGAGTTTGGGGTCCATCCGTTTTTCCTTTTACTTGGCCCAGATAGCTTTATCACCAAGCAGCTTGGTCAGGTAGGCCTTGCTCAGCGCGGCAGCTTCGCGCGCTGGCCGAGGTGAGTTGGGCGTGCCGTCCAGCTCTACCATTACCCAGCCGGGATAGTTGGCCTCCTCGAATACCCGGAAAATGCCGGCCATATCAACCACGCCGCCGCCGATAACCTCATAATCGGCATAGCCGGTATCGCGGCCGCCGCCCCAATCTTTCAGGTGCACATGCTTGATCATCGTTTTATAGTCTGCCAGAGTGGCCACGGCATCGGCGCCGCCTTTGGCGATTTGGCCGGTATCCGGGGCAAAGCCGACCAGATCAGGGTCAACCGCGTGCAAAATCGCGTCTATTTCCTCGCGGGTCTCGATGATCGTACCGGTATGCGGATGGATAGCAGTAACCATCCCCAGCGCTTTTACTTCGCGGCCGATAGTATTAAATATCTCGCCCATCTGCTTGAAATACGGATATGCTTGCTCAGAGCGTTTGCCGGCTTGCAGCACAATAGCGTCAGCGCCGAGCTTGGCAGCCACCCTCGACCAGCCCAGGACCCTATCAATATCGACTTGGGCGTCCTTCGGCTCATAGAATACCGTCCAGCAGTATGCAGCCGACAGCGGGATACCGAAGCGTTTGAGAACCGCCCCGAATCCGCCGGGCACGTTTTGTTCATACTCTTCCAAGACAGAGCCAAAGGTTTCATATGCAGAATATCCTAACTCTGCAGTATCCTTGACGGCCTGTTCCGCTTCTTTACTACCGTAACCCCAGGTAATACCAGTGTGCCCAATCCGAAAATGTGTCATCTTGCCGCCTCCTTTATCTGGTAGGCAGAGGATACATCAGGCTTCAAGCCTTTGTCAATGCCTGCAAATCGCCGGCAACACGGGTGCGCCATAATAAACCAGCTTGCTCAATCGGTAACGGTCGACCACGCGTATCGATAATTAACCCCAACGCGCCGATCTTGGTAACCAGCCGTGTAGTGCGTTGATGGTTGTAGAAGCTGAAACCACCTCTACAACGTACGGTTATCTCAACAACCTCATGCTGCGGCAGCATGAAACGCTTGATAGTTCCGCCCGCAATGTTGTAGCGTTCTCGGCTATGATTTGCGCGTACAATCTCAACCATTACCGCTTTTTGGGCATAGCTCGACCCGCTAGGAGCAATGCAGATGCCATATGCACGCAAGTTTTCATCCGCCATAATATCGGCAGCAGCCTGAGGATACACGCATGCTGCTGCTCCCAACGACGGCCAGATATAGTGGCCGTCCAACTCGATTCTGCTGGCACCGAAAGGCTGAACTGTGTCAAGAATCGTTAGCAGGGCCTCAATCTCACTGATAGGACTAACGTGATGAAAAGACACAAAATCTGTGTCTCCAAGCTGCGAGCGGGCAGCGTCAGGTAAACCATAGAGCAGCCGGATGCCGCCGCTAAGCGCCTGATGCGAAGCGGCAAGGATAGCCAGGTATCGGCTTTCCTCAGTAGGCGTAGTGTGCAACTCGCCATGCAAATAGTCGACGATTAGCTCTGCATCAGCGCTGCCCAATGGCAGCCAACGCTTGATCTCATTAGCAGATGCTTGTGAAAGCTCAGCTCCTGCTCGTATGCCAATGGAGGAATCCTGTTCGGCATATTCCCAAATGCTGGTTGTATCTTGAGCCATATGGATGAGCACAGGCCTGGCAAGTCCCAATGAGCTATATAGTGCTGGCCCGATGGTCTGCATGGCTCGGAACGTCGCGATAGGAGGGTACGCGCCCATCGCTAGCAACTGCTCATACCCCGGCAGCTTAACTAGCTTGGTTTTTTCATACACTTCCACTAGTTCTTGTTTTAGGGGAAGCAGTCGCCCTACCTCTGGCGCTGGATTTACATTTTCTACACTGCGGATGGAAAAGTCGTCACCCAATGTATGGGTGAGAGCACGTAAGGCGGATTGAGCAGCGGCGCAGATGATAATCGGGTGTTCCTCGCGGCTCTGCTGTGCGTACAATTTAACCAGGTAGTGCGCGGCCAGCTCAAGCGGCCCGGCGCCGCAATCCTCGAAACCGCCAGTCAATACGATGACATCGGGCTTGGCAGAGCGAATGAGTTTCCACTCGTTCGGACTCTGTTCGAGCAAGTGGCTAATCTCGAAGGAACCTGCCAGTTCGACGAAAGGCAGCCGGCAGGCGCGTTCAGCGCGCGCGTTACTATATGTAGCGGTTAGCCCTAGGACCACGACGCGCAATGGGGCAGCAGCGCTCGAACAGGCAACGAATGCTGTGCTTTGCGGAGCGTGATTGGTGATCAGTTCTTGATCGTTTCCAAGCAGCGGCACTTGGATTTTATGCTCCAACAGGCGGAGAGCCTGCCGCAACCCTGTGATAACGCCCTCATCTCCCTGCAAGCTGGTGCCAGTGGCGCTGCGCGCCACAAACCGAAACTGGCCGTCGATATGTGCAAATAGGCATACGGCCGTCTCGTAAGTGCTGATATCCGCAGCGATAATCCGGCTAATTCCGTCTGGTTCAACCATTATCATATTCCCAGGCGCCCCAAAACTTCGCTGATGGTCTGTTGCAGGAACGAAAATCTGCCAACGAGCAGCGTATAAAAGGATACCAGGGCGCCTGCATAGAGGGCCCCAAGGATTATCATGATTAGCCCGCGTCCAAGTGTGCGCCCCAGCCAAGACCAGACTGTGCTGAGAAACCCGACCGGACTGTGTGAGGGCAAGGTAAACCTAAAAGCTCCCAAGACAGCGAGTGCTCCGACCAGGACGAGAACACCATTCAACAGCAGCGCCCAAGCTGGCCAGGTATTGAGCGAAGTTGTCGTAAAAGGCGTTGCAAGAGCACGCGTTTGAGGGATGAGCGTGCCGGCTAAGGTTCCGCCAAGCGTGACTGAGGCGCCAATGCCAAATAGCATCCCAAGGGGCAAATTCGCCAGGGCATTCGTTTTCCGCAGTCCGCGCGCGAGCAGCATCAAGCCCAGGACAAAATATAGCCCATAATACCAGTATTGGGCAGGCTGCTGTACGAGCAGCAGGATGCGCGGCCAGATGACCGAGCGCAGCACCAATGCCAGAATATATCCGGAGGTTACTCCCACGAATAAACTCTGCGCAAACCGGAATAATTTGTTATCGCCAATCAGTCGGGTAAAAATCGCCAGCGTCAGGAATAAGGCGCATACTAAACCGGCTAATTCGATATGCTCAGCAGCAAACATCGCAAACTCCTACCGTCCCTGCTTGTGCCGCTTGCTGAAATCATTAATCGTGGTCACCACAGTTATCAACGCAACCAGCAGCGTCAGGCCGACAAGCCCCAGGCTGAAGCCTAAATCTAAACCGGTTCCTTTTTGAACAGCCTGCAGTTCGAGCGCTGCGGGCAAGCCTCCCGTCAGACTGGACAACTGCCGAGAGAGATAGTACGGCGTCAGGTAAGGTTCGGCAGAGGCGCTTACCAGAGCGTCCATAGAGAGGTGGGTCGGGCTCTGAACCTGCTCTATCCAGCGTTGGATGGTAACGGCATCTTCCGAAAGCACAATAACGCGCTGTACCTGGGATAGCGACTCTATTTCCCTGGCTAATGGATAGGTATCGAGCGATTGCTGCTTAAAGAAGTCGTAGATAAATACGGAGCCAAACTCGCCTAGCAGCAATCGTAAACCGCTTTCCTCTCCCGGAAGATAACCGAGGTATAGATAGTTATTGCCATATTCCATAGGTAAATCTAGCGTAGAAAACAGGCGCTCAGCATTGGCCATCCCCAGCGGGTGTGTGCTCATTATGAGCACTTTATTAGAATGCTCAGCGAGATGCTGCAGGATGAGTGTAGCCAATGAATCAAGCTCCGCTGCATAGGCTGGACCGTAATCAAATGAAACCAGTACTGCCGCCCCTTGAGGGATATCCTCAAGCGACTGCAATAGGCCGTATACTGACTCGCGCGCCGACGTCGCGCCGGATGGCCGAATATGTGCCAGCAAAGGAATTAGCGCTGCGAGGATAACCCCTGCATAGATAAGTATCTTGGCCACCCTGGAAATAGATGGTTGGGCATGTGACGGTCCAGATATCTGGCTGATTGCGGTTGCGATGCCGGAAATACCTGTTGGCGCTGTGTGCGGCGGCCTCGATGACCCAGGCGGAACTGTAAAATCAAGCTGCGCTTCGGGAAGCGCGTGAGTGAGGGCAGCCAGCGGGTCAAGGTCAATATCGGCTGCAGAATCGCCTATATTGGCAGTGTCTATTTGATCATCCGCAGGCGGCAATAAGGTCAGACAGCGAAAACAAAACATGTCGCGAATAGAGTTGATTGTGCCACACGTCGGGCATGCACGATATTTGGCTTCTGCCAGGCTGGCGCCGCAGGCTGAGCAAGTATTTGCTCCCTCTGGATTAAGGCGGCTACATTTTGCGCAGACCAGCATCTAGTGTTTCTCCGTAATGCCGGTATAGGGCTGCTCAAGCGAGGACAAGATGCGCAGCGAGGCTACAACTGCGCCGATTGCGGCGCCCAACAGGAGGCCGCGCATGCTGGCGCCGACTGGTAGCGCATATAGCCAGTTGCGCACTGCCGCTATGAACGGGGAAACGGAAGAAATGCCGGGGATCCACAAAATCATGAAGACCAGACAGCTTGCAAACAGTATGATCGCGGCGCCGTTGCGCAAAGGCAGCAGCCTAACGGCAACGGTAACGGCATAAAATAGCAGCAACGCTCCTAGGGCGGTCATTAAGGGTGTAACGACATAGGTATAAACCCAGGTAAACGCCCCTGAGCCAGGGAATGTCGTTCCGATCAACACAGTAATCGGCAAGCTGATAAGAATAATCCAGCTTTGCCATCTGCCGGGAGTGTGATCTCGTATGTGCCGGAAGTTAAAGGCCAGTAAATTCAAGATACCCAGTACTAGAGCAAAACCAGCCAGCACGACGGCGCCTTCCAGCAGCCGAGCAGCGGCTGTATGAAGCCAGGGAACCTGCACAAGATAATCGGCTATAATGACGATTCCGCAGATCACAGCGGCAGCAATTGGTATAGTTTTGCGCATACTATGTATGTCCAAGCAGCTTTAAAAGTAACTCTACAATGAAAGCGCTCGGAATCATCACGCACAGCCAGTTATGGAGTCGCGGTTGTGCGTCTGACTGGCTGTTAAGGTAGATGGGGGCCATATAGTAGCCTGCGCCGAAAATCGCATTTTCCGGATGCGCGCTTAACAGTAAACCGCCAAGCGGGGCGATAGTACCTCCTCTGCTTATCCCAGGCATCTCAATATCCTGTCCTAATAAAGTGCTCTCGACTGAGGCCTGCCCGTAGGAGTATGCCGGGCTTTCGTTTATCTGGCTATACAACGCGATATTTGCGGCTGCCAAAAAAGGATCCGGGCCGGTATAGAGTACTTGGGGCTTTGTGCAGGTGCTTTCTCCTTGTAATGCCCCCATCGCAACGGCAGCGACAATGCCGTCAGCGCACATAACCGAGGGGCATCGGCCTAACCTTGAGACGCGATGCGTCTCATAACCTAGCATATCGAAGGATGAAGCAGCTCCAACAATACCAGAAGTTCCCAATCCCTTATGAGCAATGTCTAGTGTTATCGCTTTGCCGCTTTCGATTGAACGGTCGATCTGCTCTGGGATGTCAAATAAAAAGAGGCTCGGTCGAAGTCTAATATCCCGCCTTGGTGATAGATAGATGGACACAAATAGAAAAAGAATAGTGCAAAATACTGCAAGCAAGACAGGATCCCGTATTATTAGGTTGGCTTGAATATCGACTGAGCCGTCCATCATTCTCCTAGTCAAGGTGTGACAGGGTTCCTGATTTACTGTATAAGCCTAGACTGGTTTCTCTATGTCGAAACAAAATGATCAAGTTCACCCGATTCGCATGGAATGTGATTATAGGCTGGCATTGGCTATTTTAGAGCTTGAAGCATCGGATTTATGCCTTATTATCCAGTGGGAGCGTATCGAGTTGCTGAAGGCAATAGTCCACAAGCAGCCAATAACAACATCTGCTACATGGCTGCTAGTATAACACAGTAGAGATGAATACTCCACCAATATCAGATCATCGTCTTGACAATCTGTTTATTCGTATTAATATATATTGCGTAGTTAAATTTTTATACATTATACCCCACGAGGTGGCTTTCCCAAGTATACCTTTCCCCAAGATACCGGGAATTGCCATGAGGTGAGTTTAGATCTACTTGGAACATAGTAGATTCCTCAACAGTTTGTGCCCATAAACTGGGAATAACGTATGAACATAATATGCTTTATGGGGGTGTGTTGTATGAAAGCGACACACATCGTGTTTGCTGCCTTTAAGTGTGTATGAAAGCTGATTAATCGCAAAGGAGTTTGCAGGTCGTAATATGAAGGATGAACTAATTAATGCAGAAATCGAGGAAGATACAGAAGAGCCTCCCTCTAAATCCGATGAAGAGCCTCCCAGTAGAGTTGCCGGAAATCAGCTTTCCTGCCAATTACTAGATGAGAAATCGCCCTCATGGGGCGATTGGCGTTGGCAGATGAAGCACCGCATCCGTAGTATTCCAGAGCTGCTTACTGTTTTCCCACATTTGAATCCGTTAGGCATTTGCGAAGCCGCGAGCCGGTTCCCGTTAGCCATTACCCCTTATTACGCTGCGTTGATACGCAGCGCTGATCGTTCCGACCCGGTTTTTATGATGAGCGTGCCGCAACCTCAGGAGCTATACGACTCGCCGTATGTCAGTGATGATCCTCTCGAAGAGGGCGAGGATATGGTCGTGCCTGGGCTTGTTCATCGCTATCCCGACCGGGCGCTGTTTGTCGTCACCTCGACTTGTGCTATGTACTGCCGGCATTGTACGCGTAAGCGTGCGGTTGGAGCGGTGGAAGGTCATATTGATTCCAAAGTACTCACTGGGGCAACAACCTATCTGAGGGCTCACCCTGAAGTAACTGATGTGATTATCTCCGGCGGCGACCCGTTTACCCTCGGGACGGCGCAACTGGAGGAGGTCATACGGGCTCTGCGAAGTGTGCCGAGTATCGAGATCATTCGTATCGGCACCCGTACCCCGGTAACGCTGCCTATGCGCATAACTCCCGAGCTGGTGCAGATGCTGCGTAAGTACCAGCCCATATGGATAAATACACATTTCAATCATCCCAACGAGATTACTCCCGATTCTATAGCCGCTTGCGAACGTCTGGCAGATGCAGGATTTCCTCTGGGGAACCAATCGGTACTGCTCAAGGGGGTAAATGATAACCCGCAGACGATCGAAAAGCTGTGCCGAACCCTCGTCAAGATGCGTGTTCGGCCATACTATCTCTATCAATGCGACCTGGTGCGCGGTGTCGAGCATTTTAGAACGCCACTCAGCCGTGGCATCGAGATTATGGAATATCTGCGCGGCCGTCTGAGCGGCCTGGCAATCCCGACGTTTGTTGTAGATGCACCGCATGGCGGCGGTAAAATACCGTTAATGCCAAGCTATATCATCTCGATGAGCCCTACGCACACTGTGTTACGCAATTTTGAAGGCATGCTGGTTGGCTACCCTGAACCCGACACGCTGGTTGAAGAAGCGGTGCCGGCAGATAGCCAATCTACATCTGCCCCCAGCATATGGGATTTAGCAAGCGGTAAAGCCACCGTTATCTACCCGCGAACGAGCTCGCGACTATTGCGGCGCAAGCAAAATCACCAGCAGGAACCTGAGCGTCAGTAAGGGGATATAGAGCCCGCCTCCAAACGAGGCGGGCTTTGTCATGGAGTTAACGTAAAATGCTTGTCGGTCTGACTTTTGATTTACGGAGCGACTATCTGGCGCTTGGATACTCTGAGGATGCGACCGCTGAATTCGACTCCAATCTAACGATAACTGCCTTAGAGGAGGCAATTCAGGCGTGCGGATTGAAAACGACACGCATTGGCCATGCCAGGGCACTGTGTGAACATCTGGTTGCCGGCGAGCGCTGGGATTTGGTTTTTAATATCGCGGAAGGATTAGCTGGCCGCAGCCGTGAAGCACAGGTGCCATGTTTATTGGAGTTGTATGGCATACCTTATGTGCTTTCTGACCCGCTTGTGTGCGCCCTTACACTGGATAAAGCCATCACTAAAAAGCTGGTCCGGGCTGCAGGTTATAACACAGCAAACTTTTTTGTATTGAACAGACTCGGCGAGCTGGGCAGCGTTAACTTAGCCTATCCTCTGTTTGCCAAGCCGCTGGCAGAAGGGACGGGGAAAGGGGTCTCTCCCCAATCATTTATTTCTACCGGCGCTGAATTAGCACAAGTGTGCGGATCTATACTTGATACTTATCGCCAACCGGTCCTGATAGAAGAATATCTCCCCGGCAGGGAGTTTACAGTTGGCATTGTCGGTAATGGCGCGGATGCGCACATAATAGGCACTATGGAAGTGGTGATGTGTCAGCGCGAAATGCAGGCTATCTACTCTTACGAAATCAAAGAGCAGTGGCAAAAATATGTAACCTACACTTCCCCGCCGGTTGGTGCACTTTCCGAGGCTGTCGAGGCGCTAGCATTGGGCTGCTACCGAACGCTCGAATGCCGCGATGCGGCGCGTGTCGATATCCGCTTGGATGCTTCAGGGACGCCGAGTTTCATGGAGATTAACCCGTTGCCTGGTATGAACCCGATTTTCTCGGATCTGCCGATCATTGCCTATCGAGCCGGCCTGACATATGACGGCTTGGTTCAGGCTATCATTGGCTCAGCCATGCGGCGTCTTGGCTTGCAATGGAGTTGAGGATGACATCACGTTCATTTAGCGTGCTGGTGGTATATAACAAACCTCTTGAATCACCCACTGTCGGTATACGCGAGAGCGACGCGGGTATCCTCGATGAAGTTGAGGCTGTTCAACAAAGTCTCGAGAGACTTGGTTACCAGCACCGCCAGATTGGCATTAATTCGCTTCGTGAGCTCGCTGCCTACCTGGTGCAGGCTACCGAAGCAGTGGTAATAAATCTGGTCGAGTATCTGCCGGCAGACAAGCAGGATGCATCGCTGGTACCCACAGTTTGCCGGGCGTTCGGCAAAACCTGCACCGGCAACGACAGCCTGGCGCTGATGTTGGGGCTGGACAAGTGGCGCACCAAGGCGCTCCTGGAGCATGCAGGGCTGAGTGTTCCCCGCGGTGTCCTCATACCGGAGGACCAAAAAATACAAATTGAGTGTTTGCCTCAAGGCCCCTACATTGTCAAGCCGGTTGCGGCCGACGCCTCGGAAGGGATCGATGACAGGTCGATTGTCCAGCAGGCAGATGCAGTACTTGAGGTGGCCGTGCAGCGTATTCATATGCAATTCAAGCAGGCAGCACTCATCGAACAATACGTCGGTGAGCGCGAACTGAACATATCGCTTCTGCAAATCCATAATCGGGTGATCGTACTGCCTTTGGCGGAAATCGATTTTAGTGCGATGGGTGGCAGGCCTCACATCGTAGGGTATGCAGCCAAATGGCAGGCTGACTCCTTCGAATATCAGCATATGCCACGTCTGCTGCCGGCGCCGCTCTCTGAAGAGATTGCCGTGTGTGTTCGTCAGGCTGCGCTGATGGCATGGCAGGCCGTTGGATGCCAGGATTATGCCCGGGTAGATATGCGCCTGGATAAGATGGGCAAGCCGGTTATTATCGAGGTGAATCCCAACCCAGATATATCCCCGGATGCCGGTTTCACGGCCGCGCTGCTATATTCGGGTACTAGCTATGATCGCTTTATCGAGATTCTTGTCGAAAATGCCTGGGATCGGCGCAGCAGCTTGCCGCAGGTCAGCCAGGAACAGCATCCAACACGTAAAATTCGCGTCACTGAGCAACAAGATCGGGAGATTATTCTCAGTATGCTGGAGCGTTCGCGGTTTTTCCGCGAGAACGAAATCCCGGTTGCACTTGAGGTGCTCGATGATGCCTTAAAGCTAGGTGACTGCAGTTCGTACAAGTCATACATAGTTGAAGAAAACAGCCAGGCATTAGGCTGGATATGCTACGGACAAACACCAGGCACCATCGGCACATATGATATCTATTGGCTGATAGTTGAACCAACCAAAAGAACCTCGGGCTTGGGGTCAACACTGCTCGCTTTCGTTGAACAACAGATACGTGCGGCTAATGGGCGTCTGGCGGTTATCGAGACATCAGGCAGTGACTTGTATTATCCCACCCGCCAATTTTATTTGAAGCGGGGATATTATGAGACAGCCCGTCTCGTCGATTTTTATGCTCCGGGCGATGACAAGGTTGTATATACCAAATTCATCGCCCAGATCCCTATTTAATCTAGCGGTGTGAGCAGCACTCAGGCGAAACGTCTGTTCAATGTGCCCACAAAAAGCAATGTATCAAAGACGGGCTGCAGAGCCGGCTCCTGGGCCCACATATATCCCACAAGCTCCTTCCATGACGCTTGCGCTTGCTCCTTTTCACCGCGCGCACGCGCCGACAGAGTCTTTGCGAGCCTGATACAGTATTCGGCGTGAATCTCGAGATATTCCCAGGATTTTGCTTGTGCCCCCTCTGCCGTCCTGCGGTTTGCACGAATAGTAGGCAGGAAGGCTGCCACCGTATCCGCCACTTGAACAAATCCCTCGGCCGCTTGCGCATCCACAACAGGGCGCTCCCCCCGCAGATACGGCGGGCAAAAAAGCACTGAGAGCGTCTCCAGGTAGGCTTTCACCTTGGGACCGGCGTCTCCGAACGAGGCTCCGTAATGGTCATCGGCAATGGCCGCAAACGAACTGTTCACATCCCATAGAGTTTGCCCAAGGACGACCATCGGCAGGCTGGTCGGGAAAAAGATACGCTGCAGTTGGCAGCTCATATAGCCATTCAAACCGATGGTGTGCAGTCGCTTGGCATCCTCGCTCAGGATGCGGGCGGTGGAAGTATAGCCTGGGTCATAGAAATGGTCCCACATCAGGTGGTAATCAAAATCAAAACTATCCCCGCTAAAAATGTCTTGCCAGCCTCGCAGGAAGGCCACATTTTCACTGACATTCCTGGGGAATTTGAGGTGATTGCGGGTATACGGCGGGAGCGCTGGCAGCTCACCCTCTGCGGCAAAAGGCGAGGTATACGAGCGCGTGATAGGCGCAAACATCAGGATGAACCGATCCGGATTGACAAGGCGTTGTTTCTCTGGTGGCCATAACAGATCCACGTAAATTAAGAAAACAATGCGGGTAGAAACCGAACGCGCGTTCATCAAGATATCGAGTTCGTTCAGCGTCTGGATGTAAAAGTCGGAAGGGATCGCCTTCTGGCAGTTCTCACATTCGCACTGGTTGTTTGAGTCGTCTGCCAACCAAAAATGCAGCACATCCACCTGCGGATTGGACGCAGCGTAATCGGCAATGCTCTCAACTATCAGCTTACGCACGGCAGGATTCGAGTAACATAAGTTGGTGTTCAGGGGAACGTTGTGCCAGAGTGCACGTACGCCGTTGACCTCCGCTAGGTAACTTTGGATCTCTGGCGTTAGCTGGTACTCTCGGGACTCCCAACCCAGGCCGGCGAATCCGAGCGGTTCGCAAGTCCAGCCATGCCCTACAGCATGATAGACTAATCCACGTTTAGCAATCTCCTGCTGGGCTTGTTTCAGGTACTCGCGCGCTTTCTCGACGGGGAAGGGCTCTTTAGCCAGGTTTGGGTTGCCTTCATGGCTGTACCAGCGCTCGAAAAACGTATAGGACTCGCGGAACTGGGTAAAGTAGGCATTGTAGCCTACTTTGGGCGCCCAGTCGATAATATCGGCGATATTCTCATAACTGCAGGCGCCTTCTATGCATATCCCGCGGTGACGGTAGGAGGCAGCTTCACTCTTGTGCAGGGATATGGCGCGAAGCGTACAGTGCGGGATAATCTCGCCTTCCTTGCCCGGCCGAATCCAGCGGCAGCCTGCTGCTGACAATAGCTGGTAGGTGCCGATCAATATGCTCCGCGGATTATCGCCAATGATAGCGCCGTTCCCTGCCTCGACATCGACGGCGAACGCATCATCCCAGCGCGGGTCCGCGACTGTCGGGAGAGCGGTTGTCAGGGACTGAAGCGGCGAGGGTGTTTGCGCGGCTTCCAAGAGCCAGAGGCTGCTGGTTTTGCTCGCGTCATATGCTGCATTGGATTCAATGACCGGCTGCACCTGCCCTTGCGTCATAAGCACAATATATCTTGCCAACTCTGATGCGGCGAACTGCGCAGGTTGGGTGCTGCTCATCACGCGAATAGTCAATGCATGCGGATTCATCAGATCTCCTTTGTAACTATTATCTATTCCGTCATCTACAAGGACGAACTATACTCAACACAATCCAGCATATTGGGCTGGGCAGATCGTATGGCCAAGTCCAGCTCTTCAGCCTCCTTGCGCGGTTATTGTACCAGCGGTCAGTAACTGTGCAATGCCTCTGGAGACGGCTTGCTCGGCAGTATAGCCGGCATATAATAAGCAGCAAGTGGATCGTAGGAGAAATAGTGTGAGGCTTGCTCAAGAGAACGAACGCGTGCTTTTGATTTCGCGCGACCATAAGGAGTATCTGGTTCGCTTGCGCAGGGGAGACCTGTTTCACACGCACCGCGGTGTCGTTGCCCACGATGACTTGATCGATAAACCGCTCGGTCGGGAGGTTCTGTCGCGGCTTGGGCAGCCTTTTATGGTTCTTCAACCTTCGATCTATGATTTGTTGTTACATATCAAGCGCACTTCGCAAATCCTTTTCCCCAAGGAAATTGGCCAGATTTTGCTGAGACTGGATGTCGCGAACTGCCGGAAAATCATCGAGGCAGGCACGGGCAGCGGAGCCCTGACGACCGCACTGGCGCAGACGATTGGCGATGAGGGAATTGTTTATTCGTATGAAGCTAGGGAAGATATGCTCGATATCGCGCGCAAGAACCTCGAGGCTTGCGGTCTGCTGCACAAAGTCAGACTATTGCAGCGCGATATTAGCGAGGGATTTACCGAAACCGAGGCCGATGCCTTGTTCCTGGATGTTCGAGAACCCTGGTTGTACCTAAGGCATGTTTGCACAGCCTTGGCCGACGGCGGTTTCTTTGGCGCCCTGGTGCCGACAACGAATCAGATTTCCTGGCTGCTTAACGAATTTGAACGGTTCCCATTCACCAATATAGAGGTTATAGAAATTCTAGAGCGGCATTACAAGCCGGTTGCCTCGCGGCTGCGCCCTGAAGACCGCATGACTGCCCATACGGGTTACCTGATATTCGCACGCAAAATCGCTGGCAGTTTACCCGAACGGGATAGCGCTCCAGGCGAAGGGTATGTGACGCCTGATGATTTACCGCCGTCCGAATTAGGCATGATTTAGTGCAGGAGAGGACCAGATTGGATGCCGGATGTACCGCTTACTGGGAACGGGTAGGCAATCTCCATATCCATACGCTTGCATCTGACGGCACTGCTGATCATAATGCCGTGGCGCAGGCGGCTGGGCGTGCCGGCCTAGATTTCATCATCGTTACCGACCATGACGTGTTTCTGCCGGAGGTTCAGGGGTGGAAAGGCTCAGTGCTGCTTCTGGTGGGGGAAGAGCTGCGTGCCAGGGATAATGATGATGGCAATCATTACCTGATATTCCATGCCGGGCAGGAAATGCTCGACCAAGCCGGAGAACCGCAGCATCTGATTGATGCAGTGAACGAACGCGGCGGTCTGGGTTTCATCGCCCATCCGCTCGAATATGCCGGCAGTTACTCTGGCGAACGTACTTACAACTGGCAGGATTGGGATGTGACGGGCTATAGCGGCATCGAGATTTGGAATTATATGTCAGAGTTCAAGGCTCATGTTTCTAGTCTGCTGAGGGGGCTTGCGTATATCTTTTCCCCGAAACTAGCGATTCGCGGGCCTTTTGCGGCTACACTCTCTGCCTGGGACGCCGTCTTGACGGAGCGGATGGTTTGGGCGATCGGCGGTTCGGATGCTCATGCACAGACATATAGAAAAGGTGCGCTGAAGCGCCAGGTATTCAGTTATGAGCACTTATTTAGAGCAGTCAATACCCATATTCTGGTGACTGAACCTTGGACAGGCGACCTTGTCCATGATGCTAACCTTGTATATGAAGCGTTGGCTAACGGCAAAGCCTTTGTGGCATATGATGCGCTGGCATCTGCGCGAGGGTTTGATTTCAATGCCGTTTGGCGAGAGCATACCTTCACAATGGGCGATACTCTCGATCTACCCCTTGATGAATCCAATGACTATATCAAGTTTGAAGTTACGACGCCGCATCCAGCTCAATTACGCTTGATGTGCAATGGACTGGTGGTAGCTCAGAGCAAGGGAATGCGGCTGCTCTTTACGACGCGTGAGCCGGGGGTATATCGTGTGGAAGCTTCGCGCAAGTATTTTGGTAGAGACCGTGGCTGGATCTATTCCAACCCCATTCGAGTATGTGTCAGATAATTTGACGCTCCTTGGGCGTGATGTTATACTTGCTTTTTACGCCACCCTAGCTCAATCGGCAGAGCAGACGCTTCGTAAGCGCCAGGTTAAGAGTTCAATTCTCTTGGGTGGCTCTGACCGCGATATATAGTATGCCGAACTCTTTTGAACACTACCAATAGTAGTCAAAGGAGTTTTATTTTACCTCTCGCACTGCATATATAGTATAGTTTATAGATAGCTGTTGGGGATGATTTGATGGTTCACGCATGCAACCCGACTAGAATGGCTGTGATAGAATAAGGACAGCCGGTAGCGCACTCAAGTGAGATTCACTATGATTTCTCGCGGCAGCCGTATCCTGGTCATGGCTATAGGTGCCACGATTATCCTGGCGGTCATTTTAGTGCTTGTCCGCCTCTGGCGTTCAGCGCCCCCGCCTCCAGCTTCCTCACCAACCAGCCAGTCCGCTGAATCCGCGGTTCCTTCAGTCGAAGATAAAACCACAATAATCGCTCGCCACAAGATGGTGGAAGACATCAAGGCGCAGGGGCTGCAGGATGAGGCCGTACTGCAGGCAATGGATACAGTGCCTCGCCACAATTTCGTGCCGCCTGAAGCGCTGCAGGATGCCTACGACGACCGACCGCTGCCCATCGGTTACGGACAGACGATATCTTCACCTTATATCGTCGCCTGGATGACGATGGTTTTGCACCTCAAGCCCGGTGATAGAGTGCTCGAGATAGGCACTGGGTCAGGCTACCAAGCGGCTATTCTGGCGCAGATGGGTATGGAAGTATACTCGATGGAGATTATCGAGGCGCTCGCAAATCAGGCAGCCGCGCGCCTGGCATATATGGGCTACAAAAATATCACCGTGATGCAGGCAGACGGTTACTATGGCTGGTCGGCGCAGGCCCCATACGATGCAATTATCGTCACCTGCGCTCCGGACCATATTCCCCCCGCTTTAGTTGGCCAGTTAACCGATAGCGGGCGCATGGTTCTGCCTGTCGGCCCGCCCGGCAGTTACCAGACGCTCTGGTTGGTTGAAAAAAGGGGGGATCAGGTATTGACTACCAATCTAGGCGATGTAATCTTTGTGCCACTTACCGGTCAGCACTCGGCTGGTTAGCCTTGATATCAACAACCAGCGCAGCCAGAGTATAAACCACAATTGCTGCTGCAAATACTTCCGTAAAACCAACTGTCAGAGCCGCCATTGCGACCCCAACGGAAGTTACTACTGAAAGACTCCCATTGACTGCCCAAGCCCATGGTACGAGCTCTGGCGCTTTGCTCTCAAGCCAGGCCAGACCATATGGGAAAGGCATGCCGAGCAGGACGCCTAAAGGAGCTAGAACCAGGCTTGTAACCAAAAGCCGTATTGTTAGTGAAGCGCCGATCAGCGCTCCGAACAAGGGCTCCAGACCCAATCCTATGATAATAATGGCTACAACTAGTCCTAAAATTATCCAGCGGTTATGGATGCGTCTAGCCAGTAAGCTGCCTATTCCTGAGAAGAAAAGCAGATTCGCCACAACCGCGGCGAATGCCCTGGTCGGATTACCAAGGAACAGGATAAACCGCTGCACAAGAGGAATCTCCACCGCCAGGTAGCCGATGCCCAGCAATCCAAAATATGAGGCTATCCGCAGGCGCAGTTTGCTTTTCCTCTCTTTCCTAAAGGCAGCCGGAAGTATGGCTAAAAGAATACCTGCGATAATTGCTACTGCTAAATGCGCTACGAGCACCAGGTATCCGCTGCCGCCGAAGGGTTTCCAGGTGTGGCCGAGGTTGTCGATAATCGCGGGCACCTGTTTCCAGGTAAAAAAGTGGAAAAAGAACGGGTGGTCATCGGTCGGCGGGCTGATATCGTATTCCTGAGAAGCGTACAGGGCAGAACGCTTAGCGGGATCCAGCATATCTATGAATACCGGTAAGTAGGGTTCGTGGGGGAATACATTATAGCGATTGGCCTCTTCTGGTTTCAGATCAGGCAGATAAACCAGGTCGAATTGGCGCGAGCTGCAGAACTCGCGGATGGTTCCAAGCTCCTTCGTGGTAAAAGTGCCGTTCTTGACCAGGATAAGGATTGTGGACCAGGAGCGGATAGCTGCCAACCGCCCCCCAATGTCATTCACACCTGAATTTGATAGGGCCGCCACCGCCAGAGACCAGGCGCGCAGCTCTTCGCTAGGCGGCGACTGCAGCCAACGGCTCATCACCAGGATGCCGTCCGGGCTGAGCCGGGCTAAAGCATCCTCAACTGCTTCGACCGTATACCGATATTCTTCACTTAACGAATAGGCGCCAACTGAAACGACATTGCGTGAACCGCTCAGGGCAATATCGATCACATCGAACAGTTCGTCCGAACGGCGTAGAAAAGTTCGATCTGTCTCTACCGCCACAGTTGCGCCGGGGTATCCGTCAGCAGCATCCACCAGCAGTTTATTATGCTCAACGACGGTTACCTGAGCAGCATTGAAGCTCTGGGCTACTTGCACATCGAGATTTCCGCCCGGCTCCAGGATGAGTGTTTTGGCATTCGGGCGCAGGTGGTAGGGTAACGCGAGCGGCAGGCACTCTGACCACGCACGCAGCGATTCGGGTGATCCTGAAAGAAGGGGCGAGGGGTTGTCGCCATCCACGAATGCTGCCCGTTGCGCCGGTTCAGGCGCCTTGCAGCTCAGGCTCATTCCCGGCGCGGCATGCAATGTAGGGCTGTCGACGATATCCACCCGCGACGAAGCATCCCAGCGCTGCCAGATCAGCTTGGCTCCCGCTGCCTGCAGAGTCTGAGGCAGCTCTTTGTAGGGAGAGAGCCGCACATCGAACCAGGCTGGGTGCGTTGTGGCTAAAAACATGCAGCCTATAACCACTACGGTGTTGCTGACGAGTCTGGCAAATTCCAGTGGGCGCTCCCAAGCGAATACGAGTGCGGCCAGTGCTGCTAATCCCGCAAATATCGCTACAGACCCAGCACCGCCGACCCATGCCAGGGCTAGCGGAGCAAGAGCACAACCGGCTGCCGAGCCAAGCAGGTTAGCTGCATATACTTGATTACTTTTCTTTTGAAATGCCGTCAGCAGCACGCCGGTTCCCATGCTGACCCAAAAGAAAGGCAGCGCCAATACTGCATAATAGACAGCCAGATAAAGGAATTGGAGGGGATCGCTGGCGATGCGGTAGGCGTCAAATGGGATGTTGTTGGCTACCAGGTAACCGCCCAGCATGCTCAGAGCGCCGGCGGATGCCGAAGAGGCTGCCGTCTTGCGGGGCTGCCGTAGAAGCCTCGGGAAAACAGAGAGCACTGTACCGCCGGCGGCATAACCAAGCAGCGCCATGCTGATGGCTACGAAAGCAAAGTGATACCACTGTCCAAGGGCGAAAACCCTTGTCAGAGTGATCTCGAGCCCCAACGACGCCCCCGCCAGCAGACACAAGCCCAGATAGAGCCCTAGCACTGCACTCCTTTCCGTTGATGCTAGTGTAGTGCGCATGAAGTGAACAGACAATGGGGAAGGGTATGGCCTGGACCTTGTATGATGTTAACTGATAGTCATTTTAGGGTAACGGGGTACTAAGAGGAACGTCCCTGACGCGGTGGGTTGAGGCACTCTGCCGTGACAGGTTTGTGTGGTTTGGTTGATTTCACGATGTCATGGTGCAACTAATCTTTTGGTGCTACCTTTCAACATAGGCGTATCACTGTTGGCACTGATGAGAGGCTAGTTAGCGTCTTTGTCGATGGTGTAAATTCACCGTGTGCATTCTTTATGGTTCGAGGATTTCAATGAACAGGAGCCGCATCGACTCCAGGCTGAAGTAGCGTTTGGGATAAAATGCCTGAGCATTTCGAACTGTGCGTAAATTTACCGTTGATTTATGCACTATGTTTCACACTTGCCAAGATGAATTTTTTGAAATTGTACGCTGCATGAGAAATTGGGATATTTTTAAGATCGATCATAGCAAGCTCATTTTGTGGAACAGTCGGCGTTGTTTTGACTTGAAAAAGAGTATGGTTGTCAATCAAATGCCCGCACATTTCAAATGGAATGAAAGCAAATCCGTGGTTGTTCCTCACAAAACTGATAATAAGGTCGATGCTACCAAGCTCCAAAATCGGAATTAGGCGAATTCCAACCCCATCCAGAAACTTGTCCATTTGCAAGCGGCTATTGCTTTTCCGTTCGAGCATAATCATCGGCTGCTTTTCCAATTCTTTAAGATTCATAGGGCTATCCTGCAAACGGGCATATTTGCTGCCCGCAATCAATACATGGGTCAAAGCCATACATTTGGAAACCCTTAAATCCTCATCATTGACTGGGAGATTTACAAATCCAAGTTCCGCTTTTCTTTGCTGCACTAATTCTACCGTCTCAAAGGATGTGCGATTGGTAATTTCAATATGAACAGAGGGGTGTTTTTCGCAAAATGTGGTGATAAACGGCATGAGAAAATAATTGCACACCGTATCGCTTGCGCTAATTGAAATATTTCCGCTATCAAGATTCAAAAGGCTTTGCAATTTGCGTTCGCCTATTTCAATTCGCGCAAACGCAAGGTCGAGCTCCTCAAATAAAGCCTGGCCCTCGGCAGTCAAGGTTACACCTTTTTGACCCCGTATGCAGAGCACCGCACCCAACTGTTTTTCCAAAGACTTCAGCGAAAGGCTCACGCTGGGCTGAGAAACGAACAACAGCTTTGCGGCGTTTGTTATATTCAATGTTTTCCCGACCACCCAAAATATGCGGTAAAGCTCCAAGGATATATTTCTCATAACAGCTCCACTTCATAGCCTAATCTTATTGACTACATAAATAATATTAATTTTATTTATGGCTGTCAATAGGATATACTGATAGCAGAATTGAAGGAGGGAAGCGGTATGTCTGTTAAAATTGTAGTCGGCACGCAATTTGGTGATGAAGGAAAAGGTAAAATTGTCGATTATCTTGCCGGAGAAGCAGATATGGCCGTTCGGTTTCAAGGCGGGGACAATGCAGGGCATACGGTGATAAACGATTGCGGCATATTCAAACTGCATTTGATTCCATGCGGGGTTTTTAACGAAAGCTGCACCTGCTTGATTGGAACCGGGACAGTAGTCAACCCCGATGTGTTGATAGAAGAAATAGACACGCTCAAACAACATGGCATTTCCGTAGAAAACCTGCGAATTTCAGACAAAGCACAGATTATAATGCCCTATCATATTCTTATGGACGAAGGAATGGAGAAATCAGGTGGCATCGGCACGACAAAGCGGGGAATTGGTCAAGCCTATGCAAGTAAATTCCTTCGGAAAAACCTTCGCTTTGAAGATCTGCTGAAACCGGAAACATGGCAGAACAAGCTAAGAGAATATATCTCTTTTATCAATGTGCAGCTTCGGTATTTCGGAATCCCGGAGGAGAGCGAAAAAAAGCTGATGCTGAAAATGCGAGCATGGAGCGACAGCCTGTCGCCGATGGTCTGCGACGGGTTCTCATTGCTACACAGTTTTATTGATGAGGATAAACTAGTACTGTTCGAGGGACAACTCGGCGTCATGAGGGATATCGACTTAGGGACTTATCCGTATGTGACATCCTCAAATCCTGTGGCGGCCTATGCTGCAGTCAGTGGCGGATTCCCCGTGTCAAAAATCAAGGAGATTTGTGGCGTTGCCAAAGCCTTTACCAGCGCCGTGGGCGACGGGCCGTTTCCTACAGAGATGAAAGAATCGGAAAGCACGCTGCTGCAAGGGAGCGGTGAAAATCCCGATGACGAGTACGGCGCGAGGACAGGACGAAGAAGACGTATCGGCTGGCTTGACATCCCCATGCTCAAATATGCACATAAAGTAAATGGTTTTACAGAGCTGGCACTTACTAAGCTGGACAAAATGGATGCTCTGAAAATAATCAAGATCTGTATTGGTTACACGCTCGACGGCCTTGCCATAAACGGCCTGCCCGATACCGATAGTCTTTATCACGTGGTGCCGGTTTATAAGGAGTTTATGGGCTGGCAGTCGCCTACAACGGAATGTAAAACCTTCGATGAATTGCCGGAGAACGCGAAAAATTACATTGAGTTTATCGAGCGACAAGTCGGCGTGCCAATCCACTATATCGGAAATGGGCCTAAAAGAGATAAGATAATCAGACACGTAGTGGGCTTATAGCGAAACCGGCGGGGATTATCTAGGATATAGTGAGCGCCTTCGCCATTCTTAACAGTTCTCCTGTGGTTATTCTTTTACGCAGATGGAGCAGAAAAGCCCCTGTGTAGCTTTCCTGTCTATTCCCATTTTAGAAAAACGGGGATTATCGGTCCATCCAATCTTTAATTTTCTACCTGTTTTGCATTTTCTCGTTTGTCCCATCTCCAGGCCAACTTAGTCAGAAACTCGTCGGCTAACAGCAGCTCCATATACCTGCTATCCGGCAGCCTGTAGGAAGTGTGTCTAAAACCTGCGCTGGTGCCAAAACACATGAGCGACAGCGTGTAGCAGGTATAACACACTATACTTTGCATCGCAACGTGAATACGCCAAAAAGGGCATCTCTGGAAACCTGCGAAACAAACGGCGATATGCTCCTCTGCAGGGGATTGCATACCGCAGTTTGTTATTAGCAGCCCGTTCCTGTCTGTATTTCGCCCTTTAAATCGTAGCGTTCCAAAGCATCGAGCGCCGAAATTTGTTCGCGCAGGGGGGCTTCGGAGCCGGACTCACCCGCCAATACCGCCTTGAGCGAGTTCTTGAGCGCGCCGCGCAGCGTCAGCGAGATGATTACCTGCAGTAATATAAAGCTGACCAGCCATACGACG
>JAJFUJ010000075.1 GCA_021372475.1 Chloroflexota bacterium
GCTGCGCAGATGTTCCACCCAGGCTTGCACCAGCTCCGGGGTGAGCCACGGGCGTTGGGAGAGGGTAATCGCCACCGAGGGATACACGCCGGCGCGTACCAGAAGTGAGTAAGAGGAGGATTCGCTCCCTAAATGAAGCGGAGGCAGGCTTCTACTAGAAGAACCACCCCCGTTGTCGGCAGTCTCGCCTGGCATGGCGGACGCGGTTTGCTGCGAGGGGGCTATAGCACGCACGCCGGGTAGCGGGCGGGGGACGAGCACGAGGGGCAGGCCCTCGCGTTCGGGGATGTTACGGATATAACCGGCGCGCCGCAGGGCCGCCAGGTGCGCATCGATGGCACGCGGCGAGAGCCCGCGCAGGTTTGCCAGCTCGCGGCGGGTGACGGGCGGCGTGGCCCCATCGGCGCTGCCCCAGGCCAGGCCTAAAATGAGGGCGTAAGTCATACGCAGATGGTCGGGCAAATCGGGTACAGCTTGGCAGGGAACGATTAGGTAGGGCATATTGGTATTCATCAAGCGGCCTCCTTGTTTGGCAAGCACAGCTAATAGAACAATTGTTCTATTAGCATAATCCAGGAATGCATGGGTGTCAACAAGGGGCGCAGCACACTGCGAGGGGCGAGAACGTTATACAGGGGAGGCACATGGGTGCCTCCCTGTTTACTTGTGGCTCAAGTTGAGGGCGTGTGTTCGGCGGGCTGCGCTGCTGGCGCACCGCCCAGGCGGTAGGCATTCCGGCGTAAAAGCTTGGCCGCTGTCACCATCAGGGGTATCTCGAGCAGAGGTCCCGTGACCGTCGCTAGGGCAGCGCCCGAGCCGATGCCAAAGAGCACCATCGCGGTGCCGATGGCCACCTCGAACTGCGAGCTCGAGCTGATCATCGCCACCATGGCCGTATCCTGATAGTTCAGTTTGAGCGCGCGTGCTGCCAGCACCGAAAGGGTGATCATAATGGTATAGTGCAGCAGGTTAGGCACCATCAGGCGCAGGATGACCAGCGGTTTGGCCAGGATGATCTGCCCCTGCGAGGAAAACATAATCACCATCGTGAGCAGCAGCGCGATCGCGCTGAGGTCGCCCATCACGCCCAAAAAGCGCTGCTCGAACCATTCGATGCCCTTGCGCTTGGTCAGCCAGCGGCGCGCCAACTGCCCTACCAGCAGCGGCAAGCCCACGAACAGGAGCGCACTCAACAAAATCAGCATAAAGGGCACCGGCACGCCGCTCACGCCCAGCAAAAAGGTGCCCAGCGGGCTGTAGAGCACGAGCGTGGTGGCCGCATTGATGGCGGTGATGATGACGCCCAGCGCCAGGTTGCCGCGCGCAAAGTATATCCAAAAGAGCACCATGGCCGTGCAGGGCGCCAGTCCCAGCAGGATCAGGCCGGCGCGGTAATCAGCCTCGGGCACGATCAGGTTGGCCAAGGCCCACATGAGAAAAGGCGCGATAAGCCAATTGGCCACCAGGGTGATGGCCAGCGGCTTGAGGTTGTGCGTTGCGTCGCGCACGTGCGAAAACTGGATGCGCGCCATGGGCGGGAACATCACAAAGAACATGGCAATTACCAACGGCAGCGATACACCTTGCCAGCTCACGCGCTCGAAGGCCTCGGCGATGCCGGGCACCAGCTTGCCCAGCAGCAGCCCGCCTGCGCCGGCTGCCAGGATCCACAGATAGATGTATTTCTCAAACCATCCCAGGCTGCGGTCGTCCTGAGCGCTTGCTGCATTCGCGTCCATCGTTGCTCCTCATGCGGGAAGAGTGAAAGGCTCGCAATTGATTCAATAATTTAACACATATTAAACCATCTTGCAAATAAAAACGAGCGCTAAGGGCGCCGGCAGGCGTCCTTGCCGCAGCAGCGCTCGCGTGTCTGAATGTGCGTTGGATCGAGCACCTGGTCGAGGCTGGCACGCAGCTCGCTTAACGCCTCCGGCGCCAGCGTATAGTAGACCCAGCGTGCATCGTCGGGATCCTTCTCAGCCGACACCAGGCCGGCCTCGCGCAGGATGCGCATGTGATGCGAGACCAGGCTGAGCGACAGGTCGAGGGCCGGGGCAATCTCACAGTTGCACTGCGTACCTTGCTTGAGCAGCTCGATGATGGCCAGGCGCGTGGGGTCCGCCAGGGCTTTGAGCCTGGCGAGCATAACGGCGTTGGATTCTGGAATACCTGAGGCCATGCGCTGCTCCGCTGTTCGCTATCCTGATAGAGATATTAGCGCGCGGATGGGGGGATGTCAAACGTCGGCATTCAACCGGAGCCGCGCTCAGCAATATGGTCGCGACCTAAAGGTCGCGAGTCCAGCTTCGATTGCTGTAGGGGGCGATGCAGCCGCGCTCAGCAATATGGTCGCGACCTAAAGGTCGCGAGTCCAGCCCTCGATTGCCGTAGGGTGCGATGCATCCGCGCACAGCAATATTTGTCGCGACCTAAAGGTCGCGAGTCCAACCCTCGGGTTACCCGGGCGTAAGGTAGGGGCGCGCTGGGCGCGCCCAGCCTTAGCGCTGATAGATGTGCGGCCAATGTAATGCCGCGACGAGGCGTCGCGGCACCAAAAAGGACATACACGAACCACCCGCTGTTAGCTTGCTAATCCCCCGGCTGCAGCTTGCGCAGGCGGAAGGACAGAAAGGTGAGCATTACTCCGAAAACCACAGCGTAAATGGCGATAAACAGCAGCAGTGTTGCGGCGCCGGCCTTGGGCATAGCCACAAGCAGCACGCCCAGGATGATCGAGAGGATACCCGCCAGGATAAACCAAAACTCGCCGCTGATAACGCGCCGCAGTGAGATCGCCCCGATGAACTCTGCCAGCCCGGTAGCCAGCGCCCAGATGCCGATGATAACTACGACTGCATAGGCGGTTACATCGGGCCATGCCAGGACCGTCACGCCCAG
>JAJFUJ010000086.1 GCA_021372475.1 Chloroflexota bacterium
TTTTTAGACAACTGATTGTGGGGCATACTTGCCAAAATAACGCGGAAAATGATAGTTGCGTGGAAGTTTACCTTCCAATAATAACGAAACTGAGTACATAAGTGGGAATAGGCTTTAGGGCTATCTGCTTTTTGGACAGCCCATCCAGCATTGATCTGATATATAGTGTAATATATCATATAATAACAAGAATAAAAGCAAGACTCGGATGGGTTCCTGCTTGCGCGGGAATGATCTGAGTTCGAACTCTGTCTTTCAGACACTGCGGTATCGCCTATTGGATACCTTTTCAACACCTCCCAGAGTTGACAGGGCAGAGTCTCGGCAGCAATATAAACCCACACTGCAGACATAAGGGTAAAATTGGATGAAAGCCTTACGGTTGTTCGGCCCCCATGATTTACGTCTGGTTGAAGAGCCTCGACCTGTTCCATTAGCGAATGAGGCGCTTTTGCGGGTGCGTGCGGTTACCATCTGCCATTCGGATATACACTATTACCGCGATGGCCGGATTGGCGACACCAAGAGTACAGCACCTCTGGTACTTGGGCACGAGTTTGCCGGCGAGGTGCTGCAAGTTCCTCAAGCTGCTACGCATCTGCATATTGGCGACCTCGTGGCGGTGGAACCGGCTGTAAGCTGCGGCCACTGCCGCGAATGCCGTGAAGGTAATCCCAACATCTGCGCCAATCTGCTCTTCAGCGGGACACCCCCTCTTGATGGCGCCCTGCGCGAGTATATCACATACCGTCCTGAGTTTTGCTTTCCCTTGCCAGCGGATTTCACCCCCGAGGAGGGCGCCCTGCTGGAGCCGCTGGGCGTGGCGCTGTATGCATGGGACCTGGGGCATCTGCGTCTGGCGGAAAGTGTGGCCATTATCGGTTGCGGGCCGATAGGCTTGCTGCTAGTGCAGCTTGCGCGGCAGGCTGGCGCCGCCCACGCGCTGGCAGTTGAGCCGTTAGCATATCGCCGTAACATGGCTGCCATGTGGGGCGGCATACCGCTTATACCTGACGATAATCTAGAAAACGAGGCAAGCAGAATCACCGAAGGGCACGGCGTCGACCTGGCTATCGAGACGGCAGGTACACTGGAAGGACAAGAGGAGGCCGTCCGCCTTGTCAAACGCGGTGGAACAGTGCTGCTGGTTGGAATCCCTCCCGAGGACCGCATCGATGTAACGCATCACATCGCCCGACGCAAGGACCTGAATATCCATGTGGTGCGCAGAATGAAGCATACCTATCCGCGGGCGATTACTTTGGTGCAACGCGGTATGGTAGAGCTGAGCCCGCTCATTACCCACTCTTTCCCATTGGCACAGGCTGCGGAAGCTTTTCCAATCGTATCGGATTATGCCGACGAAGTCATCAAGGCAGTCATCACCCCCTGAAGCGGAGTGCGGTCAGAATGCGTATTGTCAGCGCAGCCGAGATGCGGCTGTTGGAAAAACTAACGGATGAATGTGGTTGCTCCTATGAGTGCATGATGGAGCTGGCCGGCAAGGCGGTTGCCCAAGTGGTCGTAGAGCGCATCCCCGCTGAAAAGGGACGCATAGTCATCCTTATCGGCCCGGGGAACAATGGCGGCGACGGTCTGGTGGCAGCCCGATATCTGCGCTTGCAAGGCTATATAGTCGCTTGTTATGCCTTGAAACACCGAGTGGACGCTGATACGAATAGGAACAAACTAGCAGAGTTGCAGGTACCCTTTACGGCAGCCGAAGATGATCCCAACCTCGACGGACTTGCCCACCAGCTCGAAGGATGCGCGGCCATCGTCGATGCGCTGTTTGGAACCGGCATGCAGGGTCCTTTGCGCGGAAATGCGCCGGCTGTCCTGGC
Source organism: Chloroflexota bacterium (assembly GCA_021372475.1). Lineage (GTDB taxonomy): Bacteria > Chloroflexota > Anaerolineae > UBA1429 > UBA1429 > JAJFUJ01. Next base: position 1,845 of record JAJFUJ010000086.1, read on the forward strand.
TCGAGTTCGACACTATGTCGATTCTGTGGGTATGAACACTCTGCCGATTGTTACTTCACTAACCCAGGCAGCTAAGCGGACAAAACCGTTGGTTATCGCTGTTGACATGCCCAGCGGCCTGGATGCCGATACCGGTACGGCTGATGCCAATACACTCAAGGCAGACATCACCGTTACTTTTGGCTGCCCTAAATATGGTCATTTTATATTCCCGGGGGCGGCATTGGTTGGCCAGCTTCACGTGGCTGATATTGGGCTTGTGCAACCCGGAGATGAACCCGCAAAACCCCATACCGCGACCCCACAGTTGATCAACACCTGGCTGCCCCAAAGGCCATCGGATAGCAATAAGGGAATGTTCGGCAGCGTTCTGGTTGTAGGCGGGTCATCCAGTTACAGCGGAGCTCCGCGCCTGGCAGCGGAGGCGGCTTATCGGCTGGGAGCAGGGTTGGTGACTCTAGGGTTGCCCGTCGGGATATATCCGAGCGCTGCGGCACAGCTCCCGGATACGACTTTTCTTGTTTTCCCTGATAATCCCAACGCGATAACAGCGCAAGCAGTGGAGCTAGTTTATGACGTGGTCAGGAAATATTCTGCGCTGCTCATCGGCCCAGGGTTGGGGGCAGCGCCTGAGACCAAATCTTTTATGGACGAACTTCTTGGATTAACAGACGAGCAGGCATCACACGAGGCGCGCAAAATATTGCCTCCCACAGTGATTGACGCTGATGGCCTTAACTTGCTCTCCGCATATCCACGTTGGTGGGAGCGGCTGCCAGCGGAATGTGCCATCACCCCTCACCCCGGCGAGATGGCGCGCTTGTGCAACTGTAGTGTGCAGCAAGTACAGGCTGACCGGTGGGGATGTGCACGAAAACACGCAGTATTATGGCGCTGCACGGTAGTGCTCAAAGGCGCCTTTACGGTATGCGCATCGCCACAGGGAGAGGTTATTATAATCCCATTTGCCAATCCACTATTAGCGGTAGCCGGGACAGGCGACGTCTTGGCGGGTGCTATTGCAGGGCTGGTGGCGCAAAAAATGCCTATATATCAAGCCGCTGTTTGCGGGGCTTTTCTACATGGCTTGGCTGGGGAATATCGTCGAGCCGAGATCGGAGAGGCCGGCTTAATGGCACATGAGCTGTTGCCCCTCCTAGCACGAGCAGCTAACGATATCCGCCAAATATAAACCAAGCAAAGCGCAGTATAAATAATCTGCAGCTTTGCCTGGAAAACTGGATTAACCTAGCGAATCAGGGAGTTGGATGCGTCGGAATCTCGATCGATTCACCTGCGCTGGGTGGATTTTCCAGCTCAGCTAGGAGTTCCTCACGCCGGATTGCAGCGGCGCGCTTTCCCTCATCGATCGCTTCCTGGAAGCGTGTCTTTTGAGCACTGAGAATCTGTTGACTTTTTACCTGGAACTCATCAGCCCTGTGAAGCGCCTGCGTGCCTAGTTGGGTGCCTTGGTCTTTGAGGCGTTTACGAAGCTCTTTTCCAGGGCCAGGGGCAAGCAGTAAGCCCGCTGCTACGCCCAGTAGCGCACCAAGAACAAAACCCCCTACGAAATTGTCAAAGTCATTGTCCTGTGCCACTTTGTCCTCCCTGCAGGTACCTAGACTGCTTCCGGCTCTTTATGCTCTTGGGCTTGATCGCCTGCTGCGGCGGCCGAATCTTTCCGGTGGCCAAATGTAAAAAAGTACTTAAATGCCTGCATTGCACCTGTCGAGAAGCTGTTGAAACGCACCAGAGGATTCACGACCGTGTCCGAGACAATATGGGCAGTGCCGCGCACTGTATGCATAGTATCTTGTAAAGATTGCAAAACTGGCTGGACCTCCTCACGCAGAATCCGCTCCAGTTCGCGCAAACGGCCCATTGTTATAAGCAGCAGGATACCAATTACCAGCGATTCCAGCGCCAGGAGGATAATGGCGATATCGCGCACATACTCAAGCCACATACTCCCTCCCTATACTCCCAGTACGCTTTATGTTGAACCAAGTGCTGGCAGTATAGCATACTTGGTTGTGCAACGCAATGAAAGATGATATATATAGACCTATCAACACAAATTACAAGGCGGCGCACACTGGGGCGTGATGCTTCTCACAATAGTTTTTCAAAGCAGCATTGACTGCCGATGCCGCCATGACCGCGCAGTGGAACTTGACATCCGGCAATCCCCCTAACTCTGCTGCTACCTGTTCATCCGTTAGGCCGGCGGCCTCTTCTAGCGTGCGTCCCTTGATCATCTCGGATGCCATAGAGCTGGAAGCTATAGCTGCTGCGCACCCAAAAGCCCGGTACTTGACATCGACGATTTTATTATCAGCTATTTGCAGAAAGAGCTCCATAATATCACCGCAGCCCGGGCTGCTTACGCGCGCATAGCCATCAGGATTGGGCAATGTGCCGATATTGCGCGGATTGGTAAAATGATCTATTAGTTTCTCTGTATACATTGAGCCTCCGACCTTCATAGAGACTTGACCGGCTGCACGGCGATGGTTCCTTCTGCATTATAGAAGGGAGACATCGCTCGCAGCGAGGCGATAACGCCAGGCAATTCTTTCAACACCCTATCCACATCCTGCTCCGTGTTTTCTCTGCCGAGTGTCAAACGTAGGCTCCCGCGGGCCACGGGGTGTTGCAGCCCCATTGCCGAGAGAACATGCGACGGCCCCTCATCTCCGGATGAACAGGCAGAGCCGCTCGAAGCGCCAATCCCGAGCATGCTGAGTTTGAGGACTACAGCTTCCCCCTCAACCCCCGGAAAAACAAAGCTGGCGTGGCTGGCCAGGCGTTGGTTACGGCTGCCAGTCAGAATAGCATCTGGAATCGATTCAACAATCCCACTAATCAACCTATCGCGCAACCTGCTTAGCCGCGGTACCTCGCTCAAGCGTGTGCTATCGGCAAGCTCCAGCGCTCTGGCCATTCCGACAATATAGGGTATATTCTCGGTGCCAGCGCGCATACCGCGTTCCTGGCCTCCCCCCGTCTGGGTGGGCAGCAGTCGAGTGCCTTGACGCACATACAGTATGCCGATTCCCTTGGGAGCATAGAACTTGTGCCCGGAGATAGACAACATATCGACTGCGAGCTCATCTACGTTAAGCGGCAGCAACCCAGGAGCCTGGACTGCATCGGTGTGGAAAGGAATACCATGCCGGCGTGCGATTCTGCTAATCTCTGCGATTGGTTCGATTGTGCCTACTTCGTTGTTAGCATACATGATCGAGATTAATGCCGTATGCGGGGTAATAGCGCGTCCCACCGCGTCCGGATCGACCAAGCCATCGGGATCCACTGGTAAATAAGTAACCTGAAAGCCAAACTCACGTTCGAGCTGCACGCAGGTATTGCTCACAGCATGGTGTTCGATCGCCGTAGTGATAATATGGTTACCCGTGCATCTCGCAGCCAGCGTTGTTCCCCTCAAGGCCAGGTTGTCGCTCTCGGTGCCGCAGCTTGTGAAGATAATTTCGTTTGGCCGAGCGCCCAACACTTCAGCGATGGTTGCCCGTGCTTTTTCGAGAGCCTTGCGCGCTTCCGCTCCCACGGAATACAGGCTCGACGGATTACCGTATAAGGTATTGAAATAGGGGAGCATCGCCTCGATCACGCGCGGATCGGTAGCAGTGGTCGCCGAATGATCAAAATATAGAAAAGTATTTGCCATCGTTCATTCCCTCGATTAGTTTTGATGCTCCGGCAACCTGCCCTCATTTTCTGCCCGTATAGCTACCAACTCATCCTCAAGTTGCCGTAGGCGCTCATCGAGCGAACGATACATCTCAGCAACCGGGTCAGGCATACGGTCATGTTGAAGAGCTACCGCCGGCTTGGACTCGATATGCGGCCCGCGCACGACGCGCGCCGGCACGCCAACGGCCGTAGAATCGGGCGGCACGGGTTTGAGCACCACGGCGCCCGACCCGATACGGGCATTATCGCCAATTGTGATTGGGCCAAGGATGACGGCGTTGCTGCCGATAATCACACAGTTGCCAATGGTGGGATGGCGTTTTCCTTTATTCAGCGAGATCCCGCCAAGAACCGCCCCTTTATACAGTAGCACATCATCCCCAATTTCGGCAGTCTCCCCAATCACTACACCCATGCCATGGTCGATGAATACCCGTCGACCGATAGTGGCTCCTGGATGAATTTCTATGCCGGTACGAAATCGGGTGATATGAGAGATATAGCGCGCCGGCCAACGCAAATGATGCATCCATAACCAATGGGCTATCCGATGCCACCAAATCGCTTGAATCCCCGGATAGCAGGTGATTATTTCCCACCAGTTGCGGGCCGCCGGATCCATCGCCAAGGCATTGTTAACATCTTCCTTTAGTCTGGTAAGCAAGGTGGGGCTCCTTTTGCTACTGCGGGCTGTTCGAAAGCGATTGCTGCAAGAGTAGCACCATCCAATGCCTCCTCTAGCCGCTCCGATATCGATGCAAGGACGCGATGCGCCGCACACCCAGTTTCACGGCAGTAATCATAACCCACCCCCGACGCACAATCGATTAACAATACCGAGTGTTCCACTGCGCGGATGATATCCCCGACGGTAATCGTCTCGGGAGCACGCGAGAGATAGTAGCCACCTTTAGCGCCGCGTACGCTGATTACAAGTCCGGCCTTGCGCAGGTCCATTGCAATGCGCTCAAGATATGGAAGGCGCAGCCTCTCGGTGGCTGCAACCTCGCTTAGCGGAATCGGACCCTGCCCATACCGCCGCGCCAGTTCAGCCATAGCACGCAGTGACGTTCTTTCCTTAGCGGAGAGCTTCATTTTTAATCCTGACTATTAAATCAGGTTTATTATAATATAATCGTCTCCGATGTCAAAGTACAAGCATAACGCTTTAATTGGGCAGACTTATTTGCAGGTATATCCCATTCGGCTTATCATTGACAAAGTTAATTAGCATGAACAAGGAGGTTGTTATGCTTGATATGTTTTTTAATCCCAGTTCGGTGGCCGTAATCGGCGCTTCCGAAAACCCCAAAAAACTGGGCCATCGCATCCTGGTGAACGTGATGAATGACGGATATAAGGGACCGATATATCCGATCAATCCTACTGCAACCGAAATTCTCGGGCTCAAGTGCTACCCTTCGGTCTCTGCTGTGCCGGGCCCGGTCGAACAAGCAGTCATTGTAGTACCTGCGGCTGCAGTCATAAATGTTGTCGATGAGTGCGGACGCAAAGGCGTCAAAGGTGTCATTGTTATCACGGCCGGTTTCCGTGAGGCTGGCGAAAAGGGCAAGGAGCTCGAACAAAAGCTGCTCGAAGTCGCAAGAAAATACGATATTCGAATTGTGGGGCCCAACTGCCTTGGTGTAATCGATATGTGGACCCCTATCAACTCTTCATTTGCTAATAACAGTACAGCCGCTGGCAATATCGCTTTTACATCGCAATCAGGTGCCCTGGGTGCTGCCGTACTTGATTACGCGCTCGCAAACAAGATTAACTTTTCCCATTTTGTCAGCCTTGGCAATAAAGCTGATGTCGATGAAGTAGCTCTATTTGAGGCATGGCGCGATAATCCCCACACCAAGGTTATTATGGCCTATATTGAAGGTATCAAAGACGGACCCGCATTTATCAAGACAGCGCGAGCCACTGCTCGCAAAAAGCCTATTATCGCGGTTAAATCTGGGCGCACAGCTTCCGGCTCTAAAGCCGTCTCATCTCACACCGGCAGCCTTGCCGGCTCCGATGCAGCGTATGACGCAGCCTTCAAGCAATCCGGTGTGCTGCGTGTTTCCTCTGTACAGGAACTGTTCGATTATGGTATCGCTTTTGCCTACCAACCGCTTATTAAGGGCAAGCGTATTTGCATCGTGACCAACGCTGGCGGTCCTGGCGTAATGGCTACTGATGCGCTCGAGCCGAATGGGCTGGAGTTAGCGTCTTTAAGGCCAGAGACAGAGGCTGCACTTGCTCCCGTCCTGCCACCAGCGGCCAATATTCATAATCCGGTTGATGTGCTCGGCGACGCAGCCAGCGATCGCTATGCGACAGCACTCGATATTGTGATGCAGGACCCGAATATCGACGGCATCATCGTGATCCTTACTCCCCAGGCTGGTACCGAGGTTAAGGAAACAGCTCAGGTTATTATCGAGCGCAGTAAAACGTCTGAAAAGCCCATCGTGACCTGTTTTATCGGCGGCGCAGTTACCGCAGCCGGTGTCGATGCTATGACCAGTGCCGATGTTCCAGTTTATCCTTTCCCCGAACGAGCCATCGCGGCGCTCGGCGCAATGTACCGCTACTATGCCTGGCTTCAGGAGCCCGATACAGCCGTTGAAACATTCGACGTGGACAAGAGCGCCGTTGCCACGCTATTTGCAGATATTCGTAAAGAAGGGCGTAAGACGATTGGCGACACGGAAGCGCAGGCGATCCTCAGAGCATACGGCATTACTGTGCCGCGTTCGAGCGTGGCCGCCACACCGGATGAAGCCGTCGCTTATTGCGATGAGGTTGGCTATCCAGTAGTTATGAAAATCGCCTCTCCCGACATCTTGCACAAGTCGGATGTGGGCGGCATCAAAGTCGGCGTTAAGAATGAGGCCGAGGTGCGCGAGTGGTTCAAGACGATTGTCGATCGCGCCAAAGCAGCCAAACCCAGCGCCACCATCTGGGGCATCCAGATTCAAGAGATGGTCCAGGGCGCACGTGAAATTATTATCGGCATGAACAGTGACCCGCAATTCGGTCCATTGGTCATGTTTGGCTTGGGCGGCATTTATGTTGAAGTGCTCAAGGATGTTACCTTCCGTGTCGCACCGATGACCCGCCTGCAGGCCAAGCAGATGATCGAGCAGATCCGTTCCTACAAACTGCTGACAGGCGTGCGCGGTCAAGCTGCTGCCGATCTGGATGCTACTGTCGATGTGCTGTTGCGCATCTCTCAGCTCGTAACCGACTTTCCAGAGATTGCCGAGCTGGACATCAATCCTTTGCTGGTACGCGATCAAGGCAAAGGCGCTGTAGCTGTCGATATGCGCTTGATTTTAAAGTAGAGGAGTTCCGATGACCACAATTACCTATATCAGAGGCCGCGAGATTCTAGATTCACGCGGCAACCCAACAGTCGAGGTAGATGTAGAGTTGGCTTCCGGCGGGCGCGGCACCGCTGCAGTTCCTTCCGGCGCCTCGACCGGTGTGCACGAAGCAGTTGAACTGCGCGACGGCGACGCCAAGCGTTACAACGGCAAAGGTGTGCTCAAGGCTGTAGAAAACGTCAATGAGGTGATTGGCCCTCAAGTGGTAGGGATGGATGCCCTCGACCAGCTTTCCATCGACTCCTTCATGTGCGAGTTGGACGGAACCCCTAACAAGGGGAATCTTGGGGCGAATGCGATTCTGGCTGTCTCGTTGGCTGTGGCCAAAGCGGCCGCTGACGGTTTAGGGATGCCGCTTTACCGTTATCTTGGCGGTGTCAATGCTCACGTGCTGCCTGTGCCGATGATGAATATCTTGAATGGTGGAAAGCATGCATCTGACAGCACCGACCTGCAGGAATTCATGGTAATGCCCGCGGGAGCAGATTCCTTCCGTCAGTGCTTGCAGTGGGGTGCGGAGATTTACCACGCTTTGGGCAAGGTGCTCAAGTCCAAGGGGATGAACACCAACGTCGGCGACGAGGGCGGTTATGCGCCTTCCCTCGGCTCAAATGCCGCGGCGATCGAGGTTATTCTGCAGGCCATCGAGAAGGCAGGGCTGCGCCCTGGAATCGACGTCTGGATTGCCATCGATCCCGCCTCCAGTGAGATTTATGAAGACGGCAAATACCAGCTCAAGCGCGAGGGACGTTCGCTGTCCAGCGACGAGATGGTAGCCTTCTATGCTGACTGGGTCAACAAGTACCCGATTATCTCGATCGAAGACGGCATGGCTGAGGATGACTGGGACGGCTGGGTCAAGCTGGTAGCTGCTGTGGGCGATAAAGTGCAAATCGTCGGTGATGACCTGCTCGTTACTAACGTTGAACGTATTGCTCAGGCCATCGAACGTAAAGCCGCTACAGCGCTCCTGTGCAAGGTTAACCAAATTGGCTCGCTGAGCGAGGCTATCTCCTCCGTAGAGATGGCGCATCGTGCTGGCTGGGCCAGCGTGGTCTCGCATCGCTCCGGCGAAACCGAAGACAGCACCATCGCTGATATCGTCGTTGCCTACAATACTGGCCAAATCAAGACCGGCGCGCCCTGTCGCAGCGATCGCGTAGCCAAGTACAATCGCCTGCTGCGCATCGAAGAGGAATTGGGCGCTACGGCTGAATTTGCAGGTATGAAAGCCTATCGCGTCAAGCGCTAACAAAGCTTCTGTCAACGAGGGGAGAGATTATCTCCCCTCGTTTTGTTTGCGGCCGGCGCAGGCTGTCGATATCATAGTCACATCATTTTGCCCCGAGGTTGAATGGTATCAGCAATCGTATGGTGGTTGGTAACAAGCTGCATCGGTTGGGCAACCTGGCCGATCGCCGCTTGGTTTTTCCGCAGCAGCCGATTGCGCGGCTATGCCTACAGTAGGATTTTGGGATTACTACTCATGGCTTACCCAGTATGGCTGCTCAGTGCTCTTAAACTCACGCCCCACACCGCGATTGTTACCTCTATTGCTGCACTTTTCCTGGTATGTGCAGCGCTGCTTGGTGCCTGGAAACAGCGGTCCACATTATTTAAGATATTTCAAGATAATTGGCATACAATTTTATTCATTGAAGTTATTTATTTTATAGTATTTTCGTTATTATGTGCTTTCAAGGCATATTCCCCGGCAGTTCAGCATACTGAGCAGCCGATGGATCTGATGATTCTAACCTCATTGATGCGTTCGCCGCAGATACCTCCCCCCGATGTATGGTTATCTGGCTACCCGCTCAGTTATTACTATGGTGGATATTTCTGTATCGCCCAGGTCGCGCAGATCACCCATACCCCGGCAGCCGTCGCCTATAACCTGGGCTTGGTTTCCGGATATGCGACCGCATTTGTGACAGCCTTCGGTATATTCCTGGATATAATTCCGAATACTATAAAATCGGCGTCGCAAGGCGGTTTACGGAAAAGCTTTTGGGCGCTGGCTGGCGCCATTGTGCTACTTGTTGCCAGCAATGGAGCCGGTGTGGTCTTGGCTTTCGAGCGCCTGCTTCAAGTTGCTCCGACTACCTGGCTGCGCGCGCTGGGCGGAACCACAGCCGGC
>JAJFUJ010000165.1 GCA_021372475.1 Chloroflexota bacterium
AGCTAGCGCCCGGGCTGGGGTAAACTGTGGCAACGTGTTCAAGGGCGTCCAGTCGATAGCCGGCCTCTTCGAGGGCTTCGGCGCGCGCTACCGCTTCAGGCGTACGCTCGCCATCCACCATTCCTGCGATTGCCTCCCACAACCAGCCGGATTCACCGCGTGCCAGAGTGGGGTAACGAAACTGGTTTACCAACACCACCCGGCGGGTGAGCGGATCGTAAGGCAGCACAGCCGCAGCGTCACCGCGTTCAAAGAGCAGGCGCTGGTGCGGTTCGCTCAGCGAACCGTCAAACCGTTCATAACGCAGGGTTGCCTGGTCGAGTTTAAAGTAGCCGTCGTACAGCCGTTCCCTGGCCTGCACCTGGAGCAGGCGGGGCGTAACCTTGGCCGCGGAGGCCGGCAAATAGGCGCTCAACTCGGTGATATGCTGCAGGATAACATCCGGCTTGGCTTCAGCATAATACTCTGGTTGGCCGCCTGGCGGCAGCACGCCTGCCGTGGCGGCACCGATGCGTTTGCCCCCCTGGATATCCATCGGATGATCGCCCACCATCAGCGCCTGCCGCGGGCTGACCCCGAGCTCATCCAGCGCGGCCAAGAGATGCTGCGGATGCGGTTTTACGGCGGGCACATCGTCGCGGGCAAGCAGCGTCGCGCAAGGGAGCGGAAAGCGCTCCAGCACACGTTCAACGGCGGCGCGACAGTTGCGGGTGATAATCGCCAGGCGGTAACCGCAGCGCTGCAGTTCATTCAACAGCTCGGGCGCGCCGTCAAAAGGCTGCGCCTGCTCGGCGGCAGCCAGCTCGATGGCCGTAATGGCACGCTGGGCCTCGCGCGCAAAGTCGATGCCTTGGGCGCCCAAAGCCGGCGCCACCCTGTCGATGAGCTCGAGCACATAGCGGCCGGTCAGCAGTTCCTCAGGCGCGTGATAGGCGCGCGCTATCTCGAGTACTTGCGAGCGCATCAACGCAAAATCGATCTGCTGATGCACCAACGTGCCGTCGAAATCGAACAGGATAGCGGCGGTGGCAACTGGCAGCATGGTCGTCATCATCCGCCAGCAGCCTGGACATCGTAAACCAGGATGCGATTGTTGGCCGAATCCGCCACCAACAGACGCCCGCGGCTATCCAACGCAATGCCGGTAGGATTCGACAGGCTCTTGAGGTCGTTACCAGCCTGCCCCCAGACGGCCAGAAGCTGGCCGGAGGGATTGAACTCGAGCACGCGATTGCCGCTGGGGTCGGTGGCATACACATTGCCCTGGCCATCGACCGCCAGATAAGGCTTGTTGTTGATGCCGCTGCCCAGCCAGGCATCGACCGCCCACAGATTGAATTGCGTCAAGGTATTATCAAACGCCTGTATGCGCTGATTCCAGGTATCCGCCACATAGAGATAACCGTCCGAGGAGACGGCCAGCCCCACAGGCTCGCGCAGTTGGCCGATGGCGGATCCCTCGCCGCCAACAGCCGCGATAAAAGTGCCGTCGGCAGCGTACTTGACAATGCGCTTGTTGCCAGTATCGGTCACCAGCAGGTTGCCCTCCGTATCAAAGACCAGGTCGCGCGGACCGTAAAGGATGTCGCCGGATGAATTGATATCAGTCAGTGCACCCGAGCCGCCCCAGCCGAACTTGAATATGCCGTCGGCCGAGTAAACCTGGATGCGGTAATTCCACGTATCGGCGACATACACATCGCCGCTAGGCGCCACTGCCACACCCCAGGGCTCGTTCAAATCGCCCGGAGCGCTGCCCCCTTGGCCGAACGTGCGTAGCAGCTTGCCGTCAGCGTCCGTCACCACGATGCGGTTGTTGCCGCTATCGGCGATATACACATTGCCGTCCTTATCGACTGCCATCCCTCGCGGGGCAGCCAGACCGAGTTGGTCCCAAGCAGCGGCTGCCGTGCGCGAGCTCCACAGCGTCAAGTATTCGTCACTGCTGCTCTCCGCAGGCTCCAGAGCCGTTTCCGCGCCGAAATCCCACAACTGCGCGGCCACATCTTTGCGCACATACATTGCAAATGGATTCACCAATGACCACTGGGTTAGTTCGAGGTTCTCCCACTTGTGGTTCCACCAGATATCGGAGATATAGTCGCGGCCATCCGCCGTGCCGATATAATTCCAGATTTTTTGGGCAGTCAGATCACGGTACCAGCTCTCATCCGGCCACCAGATGAGACGGTATTGACGGCGGTAGTAGCGGTCGCCCAGGAAGGGCTTGGTGGCATCCTCATTGCTGGGGCCAACCAGTACTACGGCTGAATCGCTGGGGCCGGAAGGTGAATCCACGATAATCTCCGTGTTGGTAAAGTTGCGCAGATACCAGACCATCGGCCAGAACGAATCATCATCGTAAGAAACCTTCATGCTGAGGTCGCCGTACAGCCGACGCGACATATCCTCCAACTCGTGAGCTACCAGGCGGGTATCCGGTGTGCCCTGGGCATAGACGATAAAGGCCGTCGGCAGGTCGGCCATCGTAAAGGATGCCATCCAGGCAAAGCGCAGGGTAATCACCGCCAGAATCGTAAAGGCTACGACGGCAACCGTATTGCGTGCTTGTTTATAGGCGATGTGTGAGAGAACGCGCGCCGTGACATACGCGCCTCCAAGGCTGAATAGGAGGGCAGCAATCCAACCCATCGTGGCTGAAAGCTCGGCGGTGCTCATGCCATTGGAGGGAGGCTGGGCAAAGAGCCGGTACACTGCATAAATCGTGATGGGCACAGAGATAAACAATATCCAGCCCCGCTTTTCGCGGATAGCCTGCCAGACGCCATCCCAGATGTGGCCCAAACCCCAGCCGGCCAGGATACACATAGGCACGATAAATTGCATCGCCAGCCATGGCATCTTTTCGCCGGCCCACGAGTACATCGGCAGTGAGATAAATGTCCAGGCCATCAGCATCGGGATAAACGGCACGCTGGGCGAGTTCGGGCGCGCGAGCTGCTTAGGGGCAGATGGGACAACCGCTGTTACAGGAGAGGCGGTTTCGAGGCTGCGTTCAAGCGGGTTGCCGCGCACAGCGTAGATAATGCTGGCCGTTATCGCGCCAATAAAAGGCAGAAATTCGTACATCCAGATGATGATAAAGTAATAATACCAGGGCTGGTTGCCGCGTTTCTGGCCGTGCTGCGAAAGCCAATAACCCAGTGACCCGACAGCGCCGGAGGCAAAGCCCTGGCCGTTGGTGAAAAATGTGGTAAAGAACGCGATATAGATGCCCCAAAAGATGCCGGCGCACACCAGGAACTTGCGCCAATCCCAGGCGACGCCGATAAGCATGCCGGCCAGCATAAAAACGCCGAGCATCACTCCTGAAATCGCCAGCGAACGGCTGGTAGAGTAATCCAGCGGGTCATGGCCGATGAGCTTATCGCCAAAAGCCGAGGCCAGCGGCAGCACCAGCCCCACCAGGACGACCACCAGGTCAAACGAAGCATATTGTTTCAGGGAGCGCAGCGAGCGCGATTGCCCGTGCAACCATTGCCAGAGCAACAGCCCAACCAGCACGAGGCCGAAGATAAAACCGGTGATATACGAGGTTTCCTTGCCGGTGAACGAGAGCGCCAAGCTGGCGGCGACCAGGTACAAGTCGCGCGGCTTGCGTTCGGAGAGGTAGCGCATAATACCGACCAAGAGCAATAGGTTAAAAAAGATAGCCCACTGGTCGTGGCGGATGTAGCGCGAACGATCCATCACCACGGGCGAGATTGCCAAAAGCAGTGTGGAGAGCAGCACGCCGCGTTTGCCTAGCCAGCGCTGCATCAACAGCGGCATAACGGTAATGGCGATGCCACCTATCGCAGCACCCAGGCGGCCGGTAAAATCGCTATCACCGAACAGCCAGTAAATAAACGCAGTCAAGTGGTATAAAAACGGGCTGTGATAGACAGGATTATGGATATACCCCTGGCCTGTATAAAGCTTCCATGACTCCCAGGCATGGATTGCCTCATCGTGGCAATAAGCGCGCGATGTCAGGTCAAATAGGCGTGAGAAGACGATAAATACCATGATGGCACCGTAGGCTATATGCCACCAGGTTATCTTGCACTTGGCAAACACTGGGCGATCGAGAAAACCGGTGTTGTCTGCGTTCATACGGTTCCTTCCGCAGGTGAGCTAAGATTGGGTATCCGTTTGCGGTATCGCGAGCCAAACCTCTATCAGCTCATTCTCGAGCGAACCAAATGGGGCGCGCAAGAGCAGCCATCCCAGGCTAACGCTCGATGATAAAGGCTGTGCATCGTATTGCTGGCGTAAAATAAAGCGCTGACCGATGTAGCCGTGCGGACCGGCGCTATCAGGGATATACGGCAAGATTTGCACATCGCTTGCAGCAGCGCTGCTCGCATCGGTATAAGTAGCCTTGGGATAATCGCGCAGTGTCCAGCCCAGAATCGGATCCAAGTCAGCAGGATATGTGATCGACGCTGCGCGCGCATCGCGCAGCAAATGGCTAGAATTAGCGGAAATGAATTCATCCATATCACGCAGCGCCAGCGAGACGGGCTGCCCGGCATAACTCTCGCGCGGATCGGCGCCGGTCTGATAAAGCAACGCTGAATCGGCGCGTATGGTATAGAACGCCAGCAACGCGAAAAGCAGCAACGCCCCGACACGCAGCGCAGAGGCGCTATCGCTCCACAGGCGGTAGCCAATCCAACCAAGCAGGGTCAACCCAAAGCCGACTCCGGCATAGGCGAGCAAAGCGTTATCGGGCACACGCGTATACTCGACAAGCTGGAAAAATGCAAAGGCTATCAGGACGGTGAGCGGCGCCAGCACGATGAGGTCATAACGTCGCAGGCGCTGAATGACCGTCCCCCAAAGGTTCTGAATGCCGAGGGCAGCCAATACTGCGAGAGGCCAGAGCATGTCGGTTATCCAAGAGGGCTGCCCGGCGGATGCGAGCCAGCTCAGGAGCGCTGCAACCGCAAACCAGCCCAGCAGCCAGCCGGCAGCCGGCGACTTGCGCTTGAACAATATCACCGCGCCGTAGGTTGCGAGAGCGAGCAGGAGCGCCTCATAGAACAGCAGGTTGCGCGCCATGCCCGTCCACCCGAAGGGATTCTGCAGCGCTGCGAATCCCTGCAGCCAGCGCCAGGGCAGCGCAGCAGCCTGGCTGAGGCCAGCCAGGTTCGTGAGCAGCGCTGTAGCTCCTAGAAACCAACTGAGCGCCAGAGCCAGCCAGACGCGCGCAGCGCCAAGAGGTTTGAGGGCGGCACGCAGCTCTGCGCGCCGCATGCCATGGCAGCGAAGATAATAGATGCCGGTGAATATCACCGCGCACAGCAGCCAGGTGTACGCATTAGGCGCGGCAGCAAGTGCTAATCCGAGCAGGATGGCCGCAGGGACAAAGCGTGCGGGACGGTTATCCGCCAGAGCGCGGTAGGCAAGGGTGAACGACCAGGCGCACAGGACGCCGGCCAGCATGATACCATCCCCATTGCGGCTAAAGGTTAGGAAAGCCGGTGAAAAGGCAAGCAAGAACGCTGCTGCGAGCGCTCCAATGCGGCCCAACTCGCGGCGCCATAAACTGGGGAGTATGCTCAGGCTGAATCCAGCCATGGCCGGCAACAGGCGTGCGGTGAAATCGCTTGCCCGAAAGACGCCAAAGAGCGCCATTTGCACACTGACCAGGAATGGGCTCCACTCGGCAGGCAGCGCCAACCCAGGATGCAGGATACGCCAGGCAGCTAAGGCGTTGACGGCTTCCTGTTCCTGGAGGGGGTAATATCCAAGCCAGAGGAGATGCACGATAAGGCTAAGCAGGCCGATGCAGATATACAGCAGCGCCTCGCCGGTCAACCACACCCAGGGATATTCGCCTGCCTGTGTCTGTGTGCTCAGAGTATCTTCTGTCTGCATAGCCTATCCATACCCATCATTTTTAAGCGCTATTATACCACAAGCGCAGGCTAATCAAGCCATCCATAGATAACGAGATCGCCTTGTTGAAACACACGGGTGAGCATTTGGTCGAATTTCATCTCGACCACGGGGCTCACTCCATATTTTTCGCGCTCGTTAGGCCCGAGCACCACATATGTGACTTTATATTTACGCAATAGTTCGCGCGTGGCGGTTATGTCGGTGCTGGTATAAATCGCCTCGATATCCGGCTCGCGTGCAGCCGGGATATCATAGTTGCCGCGCCACTGCAGCTCATGGCCACCCCAGCCGAGCAGGGTGGGCACCCCGCTGTAGGCCGAGAGGCGGTTATACTCGCTGTATTGGCCGCCCGGCGCTTCCACCATCACCGCATCAGCGGGGGCGTTGGCCTGTAGCCAGGCGATGGCGGCATATTCCGACGGGTCAGCCGTCTGCAGGAAGCGCGTGCCGTCGAGGGTCGGCGCGCCGCTAAATCCGCCGGCGCGGCTCGGTACGGCCATCACGGTGTAGAGCAGGCCGCCTGCCACAAGTAGGCTGATGCAGCCTGCGTCCACAATCCGGGCAGCTTTGCCGAATCCGCCGGACGCTTTAAGGCGTTCCATCAGCGTATATAAGCCTGCTGCAGCGGCTAACGCCAGCAGCACCCAAGCTTGATAATAAAACTTGAAAACGGTGTTCATGCGCGAGTTGAAGACATCGCGCAGATAGATGAACTCCACCACCAGCACCAGTCCGAATGCCAGCAGCAGCATAAGCTGAATCATCATGCGCCCGGCATCCGGAGGAGACAGGACTCCTTCATCGGCCTGCGGCCGGTAGCTCAAAAGCAGCACCAGGGCAGCGCCCACGCCCAGCAGCGCCGCAAAAACGACCCACCAACCGAGGGTGGCTGCGAGCAGCGCTAATACGGCGACCACCAGGCCGCACCACCTGGCCCAGGGGGACATCGCGCGCCATTGGGCGCGGGATAACTGTTTTTGGTTGAGTGCTCCCACCAGCCAGCTAAACGCGATAACGAGAAACGGACCGAACATCAGCGCAAATTGCTGCCACTGGGTCTTGACCTGCACTAGACCGATGCCGCCGGCCTGCGACCTGAAGGAAACGATAAAAGGTAAGTAGAAAATAAATCCCAGCCCAAGCAGCACTGCGCCGGTTTGTAAGGCGCAGGACAGCCATGTGCTAAACCGAACATGCGCGGCACCCAGCCGTCCTGCCAGGCAGGCCAGTACAAACAAGCCCAGGTAAATCGGGTAATCCCAGGTATTGAGGAAAATAAGCGCCCCGAGCAGCAGAGCGTAGGTGAATAACTCCAGCGCGCCGCCGGGCCAGAGCTGGTGCAGATAGCCGGTTATGCCGGGGCTCGGCGCTGCGGGCTGCGCCTGCGAACGGCGGTGGTCGATCCAGCCTAATAAAACGTTGAACGCCAGGGCGACCGCCAGCAGCGCAAAAGGCAACGCCAGCACGTGCGGGTGGTTATCGCCCAACAAATAGCTAAAGAAAGGGAACTCGCTGATGACCTCCTGCGAGGCGCCGGACGCGTCGCGGTCGTGCAGGAGGCGCGTGGCGCGCCACCACCACCAGCCGTCATCCGGATACCAAGTGCGGCTGATCGCGGTAGGTTGCAGGTTGCGGATGTCGAGCCAGCGCCATAGGGCGTCGCTGCCCCATCCGCGGGCGCGGATGAACTCAAAGACGCCTTCCAGGTTACCGAGCAGCGTCACAAACAGTGCGCCAACCGCTCCATAGCGGATGCCGATGCGCCAGTCCC
>JAJFUJ010000168.1 GCA_021372475.1 Chloroflexota bacterium
TGCGGTTCTTGATCGGCCAGGTGATGCGCCAAACGCGCGGGCAGGCCAATGTGAGTATCGTTGAGAGCCTGCTGCGCGAACTCCTGGCGCGTTAAGCCAGCAACGCCGTATCCCGCAGGATTACTGCTTGTGCTTGGTGCGGGCGATAATGTGCTCCTGCATATCTTTGTTGAGCAGGATAAATTGCTGGCTGTAGCCCGAAACCCGCACGCACAGGCTGCGGTAAGCTTCGGGGTCGGCCTGCGCTTTACGCAGCGTTTCAGCGTTGACGACGTTCCATTGCATCTGGCCGACGCCCTGCCGGATGGCCGTCTGAATCAAATCCACGAACTTCGCCCGCGCTTCGCCCTCTGCCAGCAGGTTGGGGTCCACCTCGATAATGGCCGAACTCGAGGCAGCCGCCAGGTTGTGCGGCAGACGGCTGAGCGAAAGGAGCATCGGCGTTACCCCGCGCTCATCGCGCCCTTGCACCGCTGAAACAGAGTAAGCCAGGGGGGTGCCTGCTAAACGCCCATCGGGCATAGCCCCTGTGCGCGCTCCAAACGGGAGCATCAGGGTATAAGAGAAGAGGTGGCAAAAATACCGCCCGCCGTGGCTGCTGCGCCAACCGCCGGCCAGCTCGCAGTAGAAGCGGGCTACACGGTCAGCCCAGGCATCTGCCGCCGGGCTATCGTTGCCATATTTAGGCGCACGGTGCAGCAAAGCCTGGCGCAAATCCTCAGCATCGGCAAAGTTCGCCTTGAGAGCTTGCAGCAGCGTGCCGGCATCGGTTAACTTGTGCGTAAACACTAGTTGTTCCAGGGCCATGAAGGAATCAGCCACATTTGGGATGCCCACTGCCGCGGTAGAGTGATAATCATAGCGCGCGCCGCCCCAAGAGATATCCATCCCGCGGGCAATGCAGTCTTCAGTCAGCAGCGAAAGATACGGCAGCGGTGTGCAACGCTCATTGTACTGCTCAAGCCGGTTGGAGCCGTACACATTATAGGCGCTAAAGAACTCTACTTGAGTGGTAAACGCCTGCCATACGTCCTCAATCCCAGCCATATCTTGCAGGCTGCCCGTGTGCGGGCCAAGCTGCACCCCGTCGCGCGGGTCTGCACCATCGAACAGGGCCAGCTCCAAGCACTTGGCCAGGTTAATCCAGTTTGAACAAGCGTGCGGTTGGGCGCGCCCAGGAATAGTTATTTCGATGCAGCCGATGGCGGCATAATCGCGCGCATCTTCGAGGGCAACGCCGTTACGCGTCAGCGCCGGGATGAGCGTATCATCGTTGAAAAAGAAGGGGATACCACCGCCTTGCGCCAAGTTCTCGACCGCCAGCTCCACCAGCTCATGCGGGCTGTCTTGATGCAGCCGAACCGACAGGCAGCGCACGAAGCCAAGTCCTTTGGTGACCGCCAGTGCCATCAGGCTCAGATCGTTGCAGCCGTCCGCGCCCTGCGGCGTAGCGCCGCCCACCATCGCCTGCTGCACATCATAAAAGCGATAGAGCTTGACCCAGAATGCTGCCAGCAACTCCATCGCTTCGGTGGGCGCGATACGCCCAGCCTTTAGGTCTGCTGCATAATAAGGATACAGCATTTGGTCGATGCGTCCGAGGCTGTTGGCATTGATGCCGTCTTCCCAGCAGGTGATGATATGGGCGAACCACAGCGCTTGGATCGCCTCACGCAGGGTGCGCGCAGGCCTGGCGGGCACCTGCAAGCACACATCGCGCTGCAGCTCCAGCTCACGGCGCTCTGCAGAGTCATCGCATTGGTCGATAACGGCTTGAAGGGCGGCAGCATACCGTCTGCCGAATGCACAACCTGCCTTTGCGATAGCCTCCTCTGCCGCCCAAAAGGCACGCTGGCGGGCTGCCTGCGGGTCAGTGAGTGCTGAAGCATCCCGAGCTTTCCTGACCTTGTCAAGTAATCCCTCGAACCCCACCTGCAGCACCTGAGCGTATCCGCGCACTGAGTGGTTCAGGTGCGTGCCCCAAATCTCGATCACCCCGCGGCGCTGCGCTTCGGCGATCTCCTCCGGCAGCGGTTCGAGGTCCGTCGCAGGCTGCTGCATATGGCTGATCAGTATGGCGTTAGTGTGATATTGCTGACGCTCCTCCGCAGTAAGGGCAGTTCGCTCCAACCTGGCCAGCTTGCCCTCATCCCAACCGAACTCGGGAAAATCGCAGCTCTCATCGCCCAGATAGTGATGCCCAACGAATATATCGTCTGTACCTAAAGCAATCGGCATCTGGTTGACGACATTGGCCAAGCTCAGCGCTCGCCGCAGGATGAGCGGCTTGCCGGCCGCCTGCAGATACGCCTCTGAATAAAGCAATCCGCGCCATCCCTGGAACTGGCGCAGCGAAGGATCGTCAGCGAGTGCTCGCTGACGCAGCCGCTCGATTCGTGCTGAAGGGGTGTATTGAAGCATATCCACCTTTACGAGTTGGTTATTTAGTTACAGACAGCAGTCGGAAACATACCATGAACGCCGTCACTTGGCAAGTATTTTCACGAGCAGATAATCCTTCACTGCTGGCAGGATGAGCGTCGTGGTGCCGTCACCTGCTTCTATGGTAACCTCACCTGCTGAACACTGCACGTTCCTCTTATCCAGCATACGGTGCAGCGTTACGCGAATGTCATGGACAGGGATGAACTGGTCGATTGAGCGGTCGATAGCCTTGCCAGGATGATAGGCGGGTACCGTCTGATTACCGAAATGCAGATAAAGGTTGCCCGCCTTGTCCTGCTCCGCGTTAAACTCGATCGTCACAGGCGCCTGCACGTCGACATCACACGGCAAGCCCGCGCTGCTAAAAATCTCGCCTAGAAGCTCGTTCATTTGATAATAACCGCTTTTATAAGCTGAGTACCCCAGGGAAGCCGAGACATACCAGGCTTCGCCTGCCTCATAACGGTTAATCGTAAGGAATGGATTATCGGTCATCAGTCCAGGCACCAGGTCAACGCCCGTGCCTACTGCAGGATAATCCGGGTCAGGCGCCGCGTAACGCAACAGCGTGATGGCGCAAGTCGGTTCGACAACGCAGGCGCTACCGTAAACGAGACACGGTTCGGGCAGCCGCTCGGCATAGATTGTGCCGGAGGGATAAATACTGCGAAAGGACACCCCGAGCACGTCCGCAAGCAGCGATTCCTGACGCCTGCGCCCGCGTTCGTCGCGCCACCCCGTCTCCCAACTGGCCAGGATTTTGCCGCCTTGCGCCACATAAACCCGGATTAACTCGGCGGTACCTTTATCTATGCATGCGGCATCTGGCAGGATGATGAACGCATATGGTGCTAGGTCATCCGGCGAAAGAAGCTTTTCGGGGATGATGATGTCGAACAAATAATGCCCCTCCAGCAAAGCGCGGCAGTAGCCGAGGAATTCGAAACGATACTGGAGCGTATTTTCCCCCGGCTCAAAATAGTCGCGGCTGTCCTGTGACCACAATATAGCGATGCGCGCCAACGATTTGCGCTCCGGCAGGGTGTCCATGCGCCTGGAGTATTCACCAAATATCTCGTGCATTGTCCGCAGGGCTTGCGCGTTGGAGGCTGTGCTCGGGTAGGCGCCCTGACCGCAGGAGCCGAGGACTGGTGCGCCGTTGGCGAGACAACTGGCCGCATGCAAACGGTACTCCTCGGCACAGAGAGGCGCATGAGAGAACTCAGGATGCTGACCGGTCACCAGCAACGCCGAGGGCTTGTCGATAGCACGCAGCCATTTGCTGACAACGGTCGTACTATGGGCATCGGCATAACCTGATGACAAGCGCAGCCAGGCCTCGGTGACATAAAAATCCTGGTGCGGCCACCAGCCAGGACTCACCGCCATGGTTGGTGAGAGGTAAATCGGGCAAAACGAGTTGGGCGCAAAGGCCATGCCGGCCTTGTGCACGATCTCGGCCATCGCTGCGACAGTGTGCGTAGACTCCTCCTGCCGCCAGGCCAGGCATTCATCCCAGTGCTCCAACACCTGGAGGTAGGTAGGGTTCTCGCTGCTCGTGATTTTTTGCAGCCTAGGTTGGCAGCGTTCGCAACCGCAGACACCGTAGTTAAAGAACATATCCATGTGGAATCCGTCCAGGTCCGGGTAGCGTGACACAATCTCCTCAGCCAACCTCAGCACCTCCTCGCGGCGCGGGGAGATCAGGCAGTGGTTGAACCATTCGCCATAGTGCAGCTTGTAAACGGTGTCGAATCCCTGTTTATCATAGTAGGGGAGCGGTTCGAGGCTATCCGTATGCAGTTGCTCAAGCCCTGATGGAGATAATCTCTGCATACGCCATTGGGGATGACGGGAATCTAGCCAGTTGATATAGGCAATGACCTTCTTGCCGCGCGCTTTGAGACCGGCCAGCACTTCGCCGAAATAGTCGCGCCCATCCAGACCAATGGATTGGGGTATTACCGCGCTTTTATAATATGCCAAACCCCACTGATTCGCTGCGTACAGAGCTACGATATCAGCATCGATCGTATCCAGGTCATGCAACACAGCTTCGGCGGAGTAAGCTTTGAATCCCTTGGAAAAGTAGTTTTCGCAGTACTGATCGTACCACATGATCGTGTGGCAGTTAGCGAATCGATCCTGCATTGTCCGCCCCCCATATACATTTTGTGCCAGGCCATACCGCTGACTCAAACCCGGCTGACATGCCTAGCCCCAACACATACTGCACAGGGTGCGAACATAGCAAGCGCATGCGAGCAGCAAACTTAACTTGCTACGCCTCACCCGAATAAAGTGATTGCCTTACCGTGCAAGCTGTTTGTGCATCTGCGCTGCCCATACCTTAACCTTCCGGCATTTCGTGTAGTATACCAACGATATGGGAAACGTGGCTGCTCCCATCATATTGCGCAAACCCTGCCATACGATAACAGTGCGAGGTCGCTCCTTGCGCCTGTAAATGCAATTCCAAGTCTAGTTGCTCCCCCGTAGTGGTGGTTCGCAACAGACTCTGCTCAAACCGCTCACGATCATTCGAATAAAGTTGATCGGCGAACCAGGCGACTGGTTTGGGCCCAACACCTTGAGCAGAAGCCTCCAACAAGTTGAGTGAGAACTCTGAGAGCGTAATGTGTCCCGAGTTCACGTCGATATTCCAGGTGCCGATTCGTTCGAACTTTTGTATTAATTCAAGATCTGTTCGGCAAGCCTGATAGATTTCCTCTGCCTGCATACTTGATGAAATATCCTGAATCATGCCCACCAAGCGTACAACCTTACCGGCTGTATCCTTTATAGAGATGCTTTTCATATGAACAAAAAAGGGGATATCTCCCGGCATATACATCCTGACCCGCAGATCGACATCCGGTCCCCCGGCAAGCGCGCTGTCGATCGCGGCGTGGAGGACCGGCCAATGATCAGGATGGATATACAACTGCAAGGTGTCAGGATAGATAGGCAAGTCAGTCTTGTCGGTAGTATTCAGTGTGCGGAAGAGGTCGTCAGAGATAAACACCTGTCCAGTAGAAACCTCCAGGCTCCAGCCGCCTACCCCAGCGATTTGCTGAGCCAGCATCAGGTTCGTCTGGCTCTCGCGGATTGCCTCTTCAGCCAGCACCCGGTCGGTTATATTCTGGATAATCCCCTGAACATAGCTATTCTTGCCATCTTTATCTAGCACCTGATCGGATTCGTCATGCACCCAAACCAGACTACCATCCTTGTGGTACACGCGATATTCCAGGTTCACGGACTGCCTGGTTTTACGGTTGGCCAGCGACTTTTTAACCGAATCCACATCATCTGGATGAATAAAATCCAACCAATGGGTTGGGCTGGCCAGGTATTCTTCCTGAGTATAGCCTAAAATCGAGCTTACCTGCGGACTTACATAAACGATATTGATATCCTTAATAATATAAACAATTGCCGGCAAGTGTTCTACGAGGTTCCGGTAACGTGTTTCCGCTGCCTGTATTTCCTCCTCCATCTGCTTGCGCAGGGTGATGTCCAGGCAGGTGCCCGAGATTCTAGAGGGCTCATTATCGGTGGAGCGGCGTATTGTCTGGCCACGGTCTTGAATCCAATGATACTCTCCATTCTTGGCCAGCATACGGTACTCAATTTCCGCCACGCGGTCTTTGGTTTTGCGCTGTTTGATATAGAGCTTTTCCAGGCGCTCTTTATCGTCGGGATGAACCAGGCCCATAAAGGTATCGACTGTGAGGTGCAATTCGTTTGGCTTGTAGCCCAGTACAGCGAGATAACGCTCATCAACATACATCACATCGGTATCAAGATTCAGGTCATACATGCCCAGCTCAGCGCCCGTCAATGCTAGCTTTAAGCGTTCCTCACTCTGCTGCAGTTCTGTCTCCGCCCGACCACGCGCCAGCACGTTGGCGAGGGTGCCGGCAGCGAGCTGCAGAAGCTTGATCTCATCATCCGTCCAACTGCGTTGCTCCTTCTCTGAATTGCAGGCAATAAAGCCCAGCAGCGTTTGCTGCAATACCATCGGCATCACCAGGATAGAGGCCACACCCAATCCTGACCAGGCAGCTCTCTCTATTTCCGACGCGCCTTCCAATTTTGAAACATCATCGATTGCCAGACCTTCGGAACCAGTAAAACGTACCCGCGCCCAAACCAAAGAATCAAGTGAACGACTGAGTGTTGGGTCAGTTAAAGGAGGCACATTCGAACTGTGCCATTCATACACGTGGCTGGTAATGACGCCTTCCGCAGAAAGCAAACTGATATAGCAGCGATCCGCTGCCATGTGCTGACCGATGATTTGCAGCGCCCAACGTATCTCATCTGGAACCTGATCTGGTTGCAAAGCGATTAGGCGGGTAGAGAGCTGACTGAGAAGATGCTCCATAGCCAGACGCCGGCGCAACGCCTCTTGGGCTCCCTGGCGCGCCTGAAGATTGTTTCCCAGGGCGCGTACCGAGGCTTCCAATCCCAAGGCACCCACCCAGGATACAGTGGTTACAATGACCAAGCCTACAATGCCCAGGTAATCAGGCGCCTGATGTAGGACAATTACAGAAAGGCCGACAGTCATAAAGGTAATGACAGCGCCGACAATTACAGTAGCTATCGAAGGCATGATAGCTGCCGACAGTACGATCGGGATTGCCGAGAGCAACAACCCTCGACCGCGGGTAATTTTGTCAGGATAATCTACGAGGAAAAGACCACACACAATAATAAGCAAAAGCAGTACGGCTCCTGCCTCATAACGCCATTTGTGGCAAAGCAAATAAGAAGCGCTAAAACCAATGAGCATGGCGGCACCTAGATACCAAAACCTTCCCTCCATTATCGGGAGGTTGTTTAGCTGTCCGCCAAATATAGACCAAAACAGAATCCCAATCACAAGCACAGCCGTGAAGCCAACCAGCACCCTTTGCAGTAGTTGACGCCTGATCTGAGCAAGGCCGAGTGTATTTGTGGGGTTGCTTTTCCCAAAAAGCTTGTCCATCCAACCTCTTGAAGCGCCACATAGGCTAATTGCCGGCTATTTGGCGATACTTGCAATAATTAGAGATTTGAACCAGCCCAGCAAATGTTTATATCACTTCAATCATAATGCGCAATCTTAGCCTCGTCAATAGATAATTACAGCATAATAGCAAAACAATCAAGCTGCCTGCAGTATCTTTTATGCTGCCGGTGTAATATTTTATAATCAAATTAACCCACTCGTTTTCGGCTGCTGATTCAGCACCCCTGCAAAATGCATAGCTAGCTATATTGAACTGGCATTGGTATAATATAAAAATCCAGCTTCTGAACTGGTTTGGTCATACGGGTGTGGCAGTCAATAACGCAAATGCCACCGGAATTTGCAGCGCTTTGTATCTGTCTAGCACATCTACAGTCGGAGAGTAAAGTCGTATGTTGAAACGCCTCGGTTTTGTATTTAGTTACGCTCGTAAGTACGTTCTTTATTTGGCCGTCACGGTAGTTGTGATGGTACTGCTTGTAGCAGTTCAGCTTATTTCGCCGCAAATTATCCGCACCCTTATATCAGCCGTTAGTGAAGGCACCTGGGACGCTTCTTCGGCTCGCCTGATAACGACGCTCACCGGCAGTCTGCTGGTGATTTATATTCTGCGCATGGGTCTGGCCTTTTTACGCAGCTATATGGCACACAAAGCCGGATGGGGGGTAGTCGCTGATGCACGCCGCCAGATTTATACCCACCTGCAGCGCCTTTCGCTGCGGTTCTATGAAGACCAGCAGACTGGGCAGTTGATGTCACGCATGGTTAACGATTCTGACTACTTCGAGCAGCTTATCGCCCATGCAGTTCCTGACACCATTGTAAATATCCTTACTTTGGTGGGCGTGAGTATTGTGCTAACCAGCATGAATTGGCAACTGATGCTATTAACATTAATCCCCATCCCGTTGGTAGTAATCGCTATGCGTATGTATGCCAAAAAGGTGCATCCTGCATTTCGCTCCCGCCAAAAGGAGCTTGCCGAACTGAACGCCCAGCTCAACGAAAACCTTTCAGGCATTCGCGAGATTAAAGCCTTTACCCGCGAAGATTCGGAAGCGCAGCGTATAGGCACTAATATCGACCGCTATCGCGACTCTAACTTGTCGGCGCTGAAACTAATGGCTACTTTTGGCCCATTTATCGAGTTTGCCTCCTCATTGGGCACTCTGGTGGTCATCTACTTTGGCGGTAAACTGGCATTTCAAAAGGTGCTGCCAATAGCGGATCTGGTAGCTTATTTTCTTTATCTTGAAATGTTTTATGCCCCTGTGCGTTCACTCAGCGCTGCGTGGGAATCCATGCTGCAGGCTCTGGCGGGCGCTGACCGAGTGGCCGAGCTGCTCAATGAGCAGCCCGATGTGGATGACCGTCCCAATGCCAGGCCCTTGCCTGAACGCGCCAAGGGTGATATCGAGTTCAAGGATGTATCGTTCCGCTATTCCAAAGGCGAAAATGTGCTCGAACACATTAACCTGCATATCCAAGCCGGCCAAGTGGTGGCCTTGGTGGGGCCAACCGGCGTCGGAAAAACGACCATGGCCAGTCTATTGCCGCGATTTTACGACGTCAGCGAAGGCACAATCACCTTGGACGGCCTGGATGTGCGCGATATCACCCTCAAGAGCCTTCGCGAGCAAATATCGATTGTCCTGCAAAACGTGTTTCTATTTCATGGCACAGTACGCGACAATATAGCCTTTGGCCGTGAAGGCGCCACGGAGGAGATGATAACCAATGCCGCCCAGGTAGCCAACGCGCATGAGTTCATCCTGAAATTACCGGAGGGTTACGATACCCTCATCGGGGAACGCGGCGTAAAGCTTTCGGGCGGCCAGAAACAGCGCCTCGCTATCGCCAGGGCTGTATTGAGGGATTCGCCTATCCTGGTTCTAGACGAAGCAACATCCTCTGTGGATACAGAGACCGAGTTACTGATCCAACAGGCGCTCGATCGCCTCATCGCGAACCGAACGACAATCATCATCGCCCACCGACTTTCGACAATACGCAATGCTGATGTGATTGTAGTGCTGGAGGGGCGACACATTGCCGAGATGGGCACGCACGAGCAGTTGATGGCTGCCGACGGCTTGTACCGCCATCTGGTCGAGGTGCAGAACCATCTGGATCCGAACGCACGGCTGCTTCAAAGTCAATCGTTAATTGCCGAAAATGCGGGTTAGGGCATATTATGGTGGTATCTATCATTTGGTCAGGAGCTACGCATGCCATTCGTAATTCGACCGGCAGTTATCGAGGATTATGAGAGCATTTGCACGATACTCGAGGAAGCAGATGCCATCCACCATGCTGCCGAGCCTGATTACTTTCGCCCTTCGAGTGAGTCCAGGCGCCCGCGCATACTAATAGAGCAACAACTGACCTCCGATTCCGCGGCAATTTATGTCGCCGAAGAGTTTGAGCGTGTCATTGGTGTGTTATTTCTTGTCGTCCGAACTATCCCCGATGTCGCAGTATTAAGGCAGCGCTGTTATGCCATGGTAGATATGATTGCTGTCAAGGAAAGCTGGCGCAGCCAGGGAGTCGGACATGCCCTGCTTGCACAAGCCGAGATTTGGGCTAAAAGTAAGGGGCTAGACCACATAGAGCTCCAGGTGTGGGAGTTCAACCAACGTGCTTTGGCTTTGTATGAAAAGATGGGCTACCGCACGCTGCGCCGTAGTATGAGTAAGATAGTATGACTACATTGCTATATCAGACCGATAGTTACCTCAGGCAGTACGATACCCTGGTGACTGGCGCTCTGACCGATCTAAACGCTGTGGCGCTGGATTCTACCCCTTTCTACCCGGGCGGCGGCGGGCAGCCGTGCGATTTTGGCACCCTGACATACGTTGATTCCGAATTGCCTGTGCTCAAAGTCTGGCGCGAAGGGGATAATGTCTGGCACCAACTAGAAGGGCCGCTCCCTCCGGAGGGCTCATTGGTCAGAGCACAGCTTGACTGGGCGCGGCGCTACGCTTTAATGCGCACGCACACCGCACTGCACATCCTTTGCGGCGTTATCTGGCGCGATTACCATGCTTTGGTGACGGGCGGCAATATGGAGCCTGGGCAAGGCAGGCTGGATTTCGAGTTTGAGACATTGCATCAGGAGCTGGTTGCCGAGATTGAGCATAAGGTGAACGCGGAGGTGCGCGCTGCGCGCGACATCCGCGTCAAGCTACTCCCGCGAAAAGAGGCTTTCCTTATCCCTGACTTGATTCGCACCAAAATAAACCTGCTCCCGGAAGGAATCAGCACAGTGCGTACCGTCGAGATTGTCGGCCTGGACCTGCAGGCTGATGGCGGCACCCATGTTGCCAACACCCGTGAGGTAGGCGAACTCCATATTCCTGGCTATCAGAGCAAAGGTCGCATCAACAAACGCATTCGTCTAGAGTTGGCAGGATGATTTACCTCGACCATGCCGCCACGTCCTGGCCCAAACCGCCGGCAGTGCTGCGCGCCATCGAACAGTATCTTAACGACTATGGGGGTAATCCCGGCCGCTCAGGCCACCGGATATCCATCGAAGCCGGTCGAGTTGTTTATGAGGCGCGCGAAGCTTTGGCTCAATTGTTTAATGTACCGGATCCCCTGCGCATCGTTTTTACTGCCAATGCCACTGAAGCCTTGAACCTGGCGTTGTATGGCCTACTAAAGCCGGGCGATAGGGTTGTTACTTCGGGAATTGAACATAATGCCATGATGCGCCCCCTGCGCGATCTCGCCAGGCGCGGCGTCGAACTACAAATAGTGCCCTGCAATGCCGAAGGCTTGCTCGATCTAGCTGCTTTGGCTGAAGCCCTTCGAGTGAAAACACGCCTAGTAGCTTTGAACCATGCCTCAAATGTGGTGGGCACCATCAGCCCGATAGCTCAGGCAGCCAAGCTGGCACATCAGGCTGGAGCTCCCCTGCTGTTGGATACGGCGCAAAGCGCCGGTTGTCTGCCGATCGATATGCCCGCTCTGGGAGTTGATTTGCTGGCATTCACCGGCCACAAAGCGCTGTGCGGGCCACCCGGCACGGGCGGGCTCGTGCTGGGGACATCATTCGATGCGCAGGAACTCGAGCCCATCATGCGCGGCGGCACTGGCAGCCGTTCCGAATATGAAGAACAGCCTGAGATGCTGCCCGATAAATACGAGAGCGGCACCGTCAACGGCATGGGCATCGCCGGCCTGGGAGCCGCGGTACGCTGGCTGCTCGAACAAGGGATTGATAATGTCCGCGCCCACGAAGTTCGCTTAACCCGCGAAATGCTGGGAGGTCTGGCGCAGATTCCCCGGCTGCACGTTTACGGCCCTCGCGATGCGGAAAAACAAACTGCCACCATCTCGGTATCGATTCAAGGGCTGTATGTGTCTGATATCGGTTTTCAACTGGATGCAGACTATGCTATTCTATGCCGGGTGGGCTTACATTGTGCCCCTGCAGCCCACCGAACCATCGGGACGTTTCCGGAAGGCACTGTGCGCCTGGCTCTCGGCTGGAGTAATACGCTCGAACAGGTTCACCTAGTGGTGGATGCTCTACAAAGGATAAGCAGTATATGAGCCAATTCGGGGTTGTCATCGTTGCCACCACTTCGTCCGCGTTGAAGGCGGAAAAGCTGCTGCGGACAAGTGGCTATAAGGAGCAACTCATCCCCACCCCGCGCGAATATTCCAGCGACTGCGGCCTGGCGATTCGCTTCAACTGGTTCCAGCAGGATGAGATTAAGAAGCTCCTCGCAGATAGCGGGATCGATGTTATTGGCATTTACCATTTGGATTAGAGATAAACCAGTTCACCTGTAGGTGTCATGAGGGAGGTTGCGATGCGCGTTCCGTTTACTTCAAATCCTTTCCCGGCAGTGGGAGCGCCTGGTTCACATGAGGGTTACACTTTTCCGGTCCGCTGGATATGGCATCCGGATGTTCAACCGGGCGAGGCGGCTGTCCTGGCATTCCGACTGCCTTTTCAACTAGAGCAGCCGGCCACTGTGCGTCTCCACGTTTCGGCGGACCAGCGCTATGAGCTGTTTTGCGATGGCATCCGGCAGGGACGCGGACCTGAAAGAGGCGACCCGGCGCATTGGTCGTTCGAGACATACGAGCTCGAGCTGAGCGCAGGCGCGCACTTGATAGCGGCGAAGGCGTGGTGGCTGCCTGCTGATGGTTCTCCGATGGCGCAGATGACATTGGTTCCAGGATTTTTGCTGATGGCCGAAGGAGAGCTCTCCGCAACGCTTTCCACCGGAGCCGGCAACTGGCAGGTATGCAGAATAGATTCCTATACACAGGAGCCCAATAACATCCGCTCCTATTTCGTAGTCGGCTGGTCGTTCAACGTTGATGGCAGCAAGATACCCTGGGGCTGGCAGAACGATCCGCAAGCTCAGGGCGAATGGGTTCCGGCCGCCGCACTGCGCATCCCGGTAGGCGGCCGGCATAATCCCTGGTACGGCCATGAGACGGCTGACCGTCTGCCGGCGCCGTACCTTGTTCCAGCGCAACTGCCCCCGATGATGGAAGAGCCACACAACCTTGGAAAAGTCTGCCAAGCTGAGCGCCACGGGCCATTCTCTCCTCAGGTGCTGGCAGAGTGCAATGATACCTCTTTGGTTAGAGCGTGGCAGGCGCTGTTGACCGCCAACCAGGCGCTCACTCTGGCACCGGGCAGCGAACAACGCCTGATCATCGACCTGGGCGACTATTATTGTGTGTTCCCTGAGCTGATCGTTTCAGGCGGAGCTGGCACCGTCATCACGATGGGTTGGGCGGAAAGCTTGTTTGTCAACGAGAACGCACAGGGATTCGTTAAAGGCAAACGGGACGAAGTAATCGGCAAGTATTTTTATGGTCCGCACGACCGCTTTGTGTTGGAAGGCGGCATGGAGCGCGCATACGATACACTCTGGTGGCGTTCCGGGCGTTATGTAGAGTTGATAATCAAGGTGACGGACGAACCAGTCGAGTTCGAGCGCCTGGTATGGCGCGAGACGCGCTATCCGCTGGAGAACAAGGCCGATTTCAACAGCAGCGATCCGCGGTTGGCGGAAGCGATACCCATGATGTTCCGAACACTCCAGATGTGCTCGCACGAAACCTATATGGATTGCCCATTCTATGAGCAGTTGATGTACGTGGGCGACGGCAGGTTGGAAGTTTTGGTAACTTACCTTACCAACGCTGAATGCCGCCTGCCGCGTAAAGCGGTGCAGCTCTTTGATTGGTCGCGCGCGGCTGACGGTTTGACCAAGAGCCGTTATCCTTCGCAGATCCCGCAGGTGATACCCGGCTTCTCTATGTGGTGGGTGGCGATGGTCCACGACTTGCTTATGTGGCGCGGCGAACAGGCCGCTGTCCGCGCTATGCTGCCAGGAGTAGACGCAGTCCTGAGCGGTCTGGAGCTCTATGTAGCAGATAATGGCCTGCTGAGCGCCCCGCGCGGGTGGAATTTCTGCGATTGGGTACGCACCTGGGATGCCGGCATTCCCCCGGAAGGAGTCTCGGGGTTCTCGGCGCTGCTCAACCTGCAATACCTGTACGCCCTGCAGCGCGGCGTTTGGCTGCATGAAGCCTTCGGGCAGAATCATCTGGCAGCGCACTGGCAGCAGGTTGCGGATAAGCTCAAGCAGGCTGTGGCAGGTGCCTATTGGGATAGCGGGCGCGGTTTGCTGGCCGACGATCCCGCGCACAGCACGTATTCAGAACACGTCCAGGCATTGGCCATCCTGACAGGCACGCTCGATGCGCCACGTCAGGCGGAAATGGTGCGCAATCTGCTGACGGCAGAGATGTCGCGCTGCACTGTGTATTTCTCAAGCTATCTGTTTGAGGCTTTGGCACAGGTAGGAGAGATGAATGCCTTGCTCGAGCGTCTGAGCTTTTGGTTTGACTTGTCCAGTCAAGGATTCAAAACAGTGCTCGAATCACCGGAGCCGTCGCGCTCGGATTGCCACGCCTGGGGAGCGCATCCTATATATCACTACTTTACTTCGATATTTGGCGCCAGGCCGACGACGCCCGGCGCGACCCACTTGCAGATCAAACCGCAGTTCGGGTTCTTGAGCGCTATCAAGGGCTCATTCCCGCATGCCAGCGGTGATACGGTGCGCTTCGACCTCAAGGTCGCCAACTCGCAACTAAGCGGCAGCATCACCTTGCCGCCGCAAGTTACCGCAACGCTTATCTGGCAGGATACTGAACGCAAGCTCGTAGCGGGAGTCAATCAGCTCTAGTTGTTATAGACTGGCACCCGACTGATTGGGATATCCCAGCCAGTCGGGTGTTGCTTCCTAGCTAGTCATCCACAGCAAAGAAGGAATCATTGAAACGCTTAGCACAGTGGAAAATCAACCTGTGGGCTATTGTGGCAGCCGAACTGCTTACTATCCTGGCCTTCAACGCTGCCCTCATGCTAGTGCCGTATTATATCCAGCAGATGGGAATTACGGATACCAAAGAGGTTTCAACCTGGACGGGAGCATACCAAGCCATTGGCGCTGTCGCTTTTGCTGTCTCCACGCCTATCTGGGGGATGTTGGGCGACCGCTACGGCCGTAAGTTGATGTTGATGCGCTCTATGATTGCGACGACCTCCGTTCTAGTCCTGATGGGCTTAGCGCGCACTCCCGGGCAGTTGCTCATCATGCGCGTAATCCAGGGGATTTTCACAGGGACCCCGGCGGCTGCCTCGGCTTTGGTCGCTGTTGGCTCCCCTAAGGAGCGCCTGGCTTACAGCCTCGGGCTTGTGCAGACTGCCGTATTTGTGGGTTCATCGCTCGGACCGATGATTGGCGGTTATGTCGCGGATGCCTGGGGATACCGTGCTACCTTTTTCGCCTCAGCAGTGCTAGCGGGGGCAGCGCTGCTCATCATCGCCTTGTTTACCCGCGAGCCGTCGGCTGCGCCCACGACGGCGCGCAAAGAGGCCCCTCTGGCCGGCCTGAAAGGGCTGATATCCAGAGGGCAGCTATTGACTCTGACAGCCCTGGTGCTGCTGATTAACTTTAGCTACAGCTTACTAGGCCCGGTACTGCCCCTCACCATTCAACGCCTGGCGGCGAATCCTGAGCACCTGGCATCCATTGCCGGCACTATCTCGGGCGGATTTGCCTTTACGGCCGCCCTGGCCGCATTAGTGGTCGGGCGCTATAGCGACCGCATCGGCTATGCCCGCACTGTATTCATTTGTGCGTTTGGAATGGCAGTTCTCTTTATCCCGCAGGGTTTTGCGCCATCTGTGCTGGCACTTGGTATCCTGCGTGCTGTGCAAGGGTTTTTCCAGGGCGGACTTGCCCCCAGCATCAACGCCTTGGTGGTGAACGCCGCACCGCTCGAAAGGGCCGGTGCCACTATCGGCCTTTCCTCGAGCGCAGCCTCAGTAGGTACTGCCGTCGGCCCTATTGTGGGGGCGCTGCTGTTGAATACAACTTCAGACAAGGCCGTTTTTCTGGCCTCCGGCGGACTATTCATGGTCATTTCGCTAGGCATCATGATAGTAAACAGCAAATCCAGGGCAGGGCGCTTTACGGTGGATTAGCTTGCGGTATAATGTCAGTAAGCGCTTAATAAAGGAGAGGCATATGAAACCGTTAAAAGTGGGTGTGTTTGCCGATAATATGGGATTGGGCGTCTGGGACGGCATGAAGAAAGCTGCCGAGATCGGCGCGGATGGCGTGCAGTTCTATACCACCAGCGGCCCCCTATCGCCGGAGAATCTGCCAAAAGAGAAGCGCGCTGATGTGCGCAAGCTGCTGGCTGATCTGGGACTGACGCTAAGCGCTACCTGCAGCGATTTTGGTCAGGGATTGGTTGACGAAACCAAGAACAAGACCTTGATCCCGAAAATCAAAACCAATATCGACATGGCCCTAGATTTAGGCACGAATATCATCACCACGCATATCGGCCATGTGCCTGCGGAACGCGATGACCCGGTGTGGGGGATTCTGGTCAAGGCGTTGAATGAAGTTGGTGCATA
>JAJFUJ010000175.1 GCA_021372475.1 Chloroflexota bacterium
TACTACCAGTATCGCCCCGTCCATCTGCGCCGCACCCGTTATCATGTTCTTGATATAGTCCGCATGCCCCGGACAGTCTACGTGCGCATAGTGCCGCTTCTCCGTCTCGTATTCTACGTGCGAAATCGAAATCGTCAGCCCGCGCGCTTTCTCTTCCGGCGCATTGTCAATCTGGTCGTACGCTAAAAACTTGGCCCCACCGGCTAACGCCAATACCTTGGTGATCGCCGCCGTCAGCGTCGTCTTCCCGTGATCAACATGCCCAATCGTCCCGATGTTTACATGCGGCTTCGTCCGCTCGTATACCTGCTTCGCCATGGCTACCCTCCTTGAAGAGCTGTAATCTTGGTTGCTACCCCTTCAAGAACGAAAGAGCCCACAAAGGGAGTTGAACCCTTGACCACGTCCTTACCAAGAACGTGCTCTACCGACTGAGCTATGTGGGCATTTACCCTATGGAAGGGGTTAAGCTAGTGGGCAGGGAAGGATTCGAACCTCCGAAGGCGTTGCCAACTGATTTACAGTCAGTCCCCTTTGGCCACTTGGGAACCTGCCCAATTCGATTGTCAGGAAGACCGCGCGCTTCCTCCGTTCGGTCAAAAGCCGACGAAGGGACTCGAACCCGCAACCCGCGGTTTACAAAACCGCCGCTCTACCGATTGAGCTACGTCGGCACACAGCCGCCAATCCGTTCAGTCACAGGCACAGCGGTCAACTTGAGCGGATGGTGATTATACCACACTCGGACAATGCGTCAAATATCAACCCATTCCAGAATGCGTCCATTCGTCTCATATAACAATGCTCACCAGTTTCCCCGGCACGTAAACCAACTTGTGCACTGACTTGTCGGCTAGATACATCTTAACGTTGTCATTCGCCAAAGCCAGTGCTTTCGCATCTGCTTCTGCAATATCTGCGGGCACCTGCAGACGGGCGCGCACCTTGCCGTTCACTTGGACAATTAAGGTAATCACTTCATCGGCTGCCAACATAGGGTCATAACTGGGCCAGGCTTGTTGATGGACGCTGTACGCACCACCCAGATGCTCCCAGAGCTCTTCAGCCAGATGCGGCGTCAGTGGGGCAATCAGCAGGGTCAGCGTTCTTAAGGCTTCTTGCCAGGCTTCAGTCTGGTAAACGTTACTCTCTTTAGCCTTCACCAGATAGTTATTAAACTGCATTAAAGCTGCCAGAGCGGTATTGAACTTGAATGCGCGAATATCATCCGTAACTATCTTGATGGTCTTGTGCGTGCAACGCCGCAGCTCCGCAACCTCAGCATCCTGAGCCGGTTCAGTTGGCGCATCGTTCTTCTCCAGCACTACGTTCCAGATACGGTTGATGAAGCGGTGCAGTCCTTCGATGCCGGTCGAGCTCCAACTACCGCCCAATTCCCATGGGCCGATGAACATCAAAAAGGCGCGCACCGTATCGGCGCCCAGGGTAGAAACGTAGTCATCCGGATTGACCACGTTACCGCGCGACTTGCTCATTTTTTCGTTGTCCTCGCCCAGGATTGTTCCCTGCGTGAACAGGCGCAGCATTGGCTCGTCAAAATCCACCAAGCCCATATCACGCATCGCTTTAGTAAAGAAACGCGTGTACATCAGGTGCATCGTGGCATGCTCAACTCCGCCAGTATATTGGTCGACAGGCAGCCAATACTTGCCCTCCAGCGGGTCGAAGGGGACGTCCCCCTTATAGTAGGGACTGACGTAGGCATAATGGTACCATGAAGAGCACATAAAAGTATCCATCGTATCGGTCTCGCGCTCCGCCGGGCCGCCGCACCTAGGGCAGGTGGTATTGCGAAATGCTTCATTATACTTGAGCGGTGACTCGCCGGTGGGCATAAAATCTACATCATCCGGCAGCAACACGGGCAGGTCGCTGATGGGAACTGGCATTGTTCCGCAGTGCTCGCAATAAATCATTGGAATTGGCGCGCCCCAGTAACGCTGGCGGCTGATCAACCAATCCCGTAAGCGGTAGTTGACTTCGGCATGCCCCAATCCTTTTTCGCTCAGCCACTTGATGACTTTGGACCTGGCCTCTGCGCCCGGGGTCCCAGTGAACTCACCCGAGTTAATCATCTCGCCGTATTCAGCATGAAGCAATACATCCCGGTAGAACGGCAATGAATGCAACATTTCCATTACAGTACGATTGCGCCACACAGGAGGGTAGATTGATTTGCAGCGCGCCAGAATGCATTCGCCGGCTTCGACCGAGTCAAGATCCCAAACAGCATCGTCGAAGACAAAGGCAAAGCGTGAACCTACTACTTCGTTCCAGTTGCCAGGTAATATGCTGGCACGCATTTGCGCGATATAGCGTTCTATTTGATCGGCACCATGCAATGTCACGTACAGCCCATCTCCCAAGCTGCCGACCGGCGCTTGTTCGTAACCGATACCGTTAGTGGTCAACCACTCCGCGAAACCGGCCATGTCGCGCACCGAGCCGGGGGAAACGAGGCTCTTGGCCGCGCCATCCGGGCGCTGAATCACGGGTACGATCGGCAAACCGAACTTGACCGCAAATTCAAAGTCGCGCTCGTCGTGCGCCGGCACAGCCATAATAGCGCCTGTGCCGTAAGACATCATCACATAATCCGCAATCCAAATCGGGATACGTTTACCGCTAACCGGATTGATAGCATATGCGCCGGTAAAGACGCCCGTCTTTTCTTTGTCGGTGGCCTGACGCTCGATCTCGCTCTGACGGGCGGCTTGTCGGCGGTAGTCATCCACCTGCTGGCGTTGCTCGGGCGTAGTCAGCTCCAGCACCAGCGGGTGCTCGGGCGCCAGGACCATGAAAGTGGCTCCCCATAAGGTATCGGGGCGAGTGGTAAAAACGCTGAGCGGGTCGCCACGCTCGGTACGAAACGTTACCTGCGCTCCTTCGCTACGGCCAATCCAATTGCGCTGCATGGCCTTGACGCGCTCCGGCCACTCGATTTTATCCAAGCCATCCAGCAGCTCATCGGCATAAGCGGTTATCTTAAAGAACCATTGGTTCAGTTCACGCTTGACTACCGGAGTGCTGCAGCGCTCGCAATGGCGGTCCTCGCCCCACACCTGTTCGCGCGCCAAGGTAGTATTGCATTTAGGGCAAAAATCGACAGGAGCAAACTTTTTGTAGGCCAACCCCATCTCATAGAGCTTGATAAAGAACCATTGGGTCCACTTGTAATACTCGGGCAAACAGGAAACAGCCTCGTGGTCCCAGGCCCACATCGCGCCCATTTGGCGCAATTGTATACGCATGCGCGCGATATTATCCATCGTCCACTTTTTAGGGTGAATACCGCGTTTGATGGCCGCGTTTTCAGCTGGCAAGCCGAAAGCGTCAAAACCGATCGGGAAGAAGACGTTATAGCCATTCATACGCATGAAGCGCGCTTTGGCATCCGAAGGAGCCATGGCATACCAATGGCCAATATGCAGGTCGCCCGAAGGATAGGGCAGCATCGTCAGGGCGTAATGCTTGGGACGGTCATCATCCCGCGTCGTGCGGTATAGGCCAGTCGCTTCCCAACGGGCTTGCCATTTGGTTTCCAGGTCATGCGGCTGATATTTAGGGGCTTTAGTCTTGACCATTTTATTCCTTCCTGTGATCCAAGCGAAAAAACAACCTCATCCGGTTGGATGAGGTTACTTGGATACACTCTTATACGTCAGATTATATGTGAATCCTGCCCAACCGGCTAGCGCTCCTCGCAACCGAGGAGCCCGGTAAGGGTGAGATAAGTCATAGCGGCTCCGAACAGGATTATAGGCTTCATCGGGATATACCATTCGCCACTGATGCTGTAAAAATACCACTATTTATGGCTGCTGTCAATAAGGTCACCATTTAGCCGACGTGTCAGACAAGGAGTATAGTAGATAAATGCCGGTTAGTGTCGGTTCATTTGGAGGAAGTGGAATGGCTAGTTCAAACGCCAACGAGTTCACCAAGTTAGCCTGGAACCAAAATGCCGAGTTCTGGGATAACCGCATGGGCGAAGGGAACGACTTTGTCAACATCCTATGCTGGCCCAACCTGGAGCGGCTGCTATGCGTTCACAAAGGTATGCGGGTTCTGGATATCGCCTGTGGAAACGGCTTAACCTCGCGCCGTCTGGCAGCGCTGGGCGCACAGGTAACGGCTTTTGATTTTAGTAGTGAGATGATCGCGTTTGCCAAGACGCGCAGTGCCGCTGTAGAAGGGGATATAGACTACCGCGTCCTGGATGCAACCGATGAATGCGCTTTACTGACTCTGGGGGAGCATGCGTTCGATGCCGCCTTGAGCAATATGGCGCTTTTTGATATGGCGGAAATTGAACCGCTTTTTCGCGCGCTGCGCCGTCTGCTGCGACCCGGCGGCGTATTTGTATTCTCTGTGATACATCCGTGCTTCAACAGCCCCCATATGGCGCACGCGGCGGAAAAGGAAGACCGTGAAGGCACGGTCATCACAACATACTACCTAAAGATCTATAACTATATTACGCCCGCCGCCAACCGCGCTGCAGCGATTGAAGGCCAACCTCACGCTCAACTGGTATTCCACCGCCCGCTGCAGGTGTTGCTCGGGACCGGCTTTAATGCCGGATTTATGATGGACGCGTTGATAGAACCTGCTTTCCCGGAAGGGCATCGGCAGGGTAAGGCCTTGCTCGGGTGGAACGGCCAATACCACGAGTTTCCACCGGTGCTTATCTGCCGGATGCGGGTTCCAGGCTGAGCGCTGCAGGGCAAGTCGGTTAACCCGCCGCCCAGCGATTCCTAGGATGACTTGCCGATGAAAACCAACTTGCCTATCATCCAGATAGAGCCAGAGATGGCAGGAGGAAGATATGTCCTATCTCGCAGGAATTGATATTGGCACGACTGGCGCTCGCACTTTGATTATCGATGAGCTGGGCA
>JAJFUJ010000232.1 GCA_021372475.1 Chloroflexota bacterium
GAAGGCCCCACCACGCCGAAGGCCAGCACGGGCGCACCGCGATCAATGCTATCTTTTATGCGCTGCGTATCCTCGCGCTGCTCCGCCAGCACCGCCGCGGCCGGCTCATCCGGGCGGGGCGTGCCGTAAGCCGCATCGTAGCGCGCGCGTTCCACCAGGGTATAATCTAGGCCAACCATCTGCAAGGTTCGGCGCACGGGCTGGTATCCCTCGGCACAGATGTTGCGGATACCATAGTTGCGGTAATCCCACTGGCCCGGGTTGAGGGTAAAGCGCCAGGCCGCGCCCGCGATGCAGGTCAGGTCATCGTAGGAGCATGCCTCCCCCAGCGCTTCCAGCATTGCTGCCAGGGACGAAGCGAACTCGCACATCTCGCCGCTGGCCCAGGTGACCTTGCGCACCCCGGCGATGTAGGTTTTGGCGCCTTCGCGCACCACATTTGCCATTTCTTACGTTACTCCGCCAGCGCACGTTCGAGCAGCAGGTCGGGATCGTCCGCCACGCGGCAGGGGTTGTCAAAGACCATCGTCGCGCCATCGGCGGAACGGTAGGCCGGCCACTCGGGCAGGCCAGGGTGGTTGGGGGTGCCAGTGCGCGCAAAGGCCAGCCAGGCATCGCTCATCTGGTCGGAGAGGCGCCGCGGCGCATCGCCGCCGCCGTTGTAGCCCTCGTATTTATCGGCGTTATCAAAGACGTACGAAATTTCGCTCGAGTGGAACGCCCCCGGGCGGCCGTCCAGCACGGGCGTGCGCCAGGTAAACCAGTAATAGTATGCCGGCGCACCGCCCTGTGCGGCCTTGAGCTGCACCTGGCGCCGCGCCATCGTGCGGAACCAGTTGCCCAGCAGCGCGTAGCGGTCAAACGGCGCCAGCTCGGGAAAGACCTTGCGGCTGGCGGTGATGAGCGCCCCGGCTTTATCCTTGAGAGTCTCGCGCAGCTTGGATTCCATCTCGGCGTCCGTCAGCTTGTACGCGTTGGGGTTATCGACGCCGTTGATAAACTCGTGATAGTTGGTGCCCACCAGCATGGGGATATCTTTGGAGACCTCGGGGGCGCGCTCGCCGAACGGCTGCTCTGGCAGGATCGTTCCGTCCACCACCGGGCTCCAGCCCATCATGGCGTTCATACCCAGCTTATTGATGGCGTTGAAACCGGCCCGGAGCAGCTCCTCGACCGGCAGGGTATGCAGAGCATCGAGGTTGCCGGGCGTGAGGCCGAGCTCATCGAGCACGCCGCGCGCCAGCTTGGTGGAATCCTCCAGCGAGCTGCCGGGCGCGAACGATCCGCTTTGCACGATGGCGCGCTGGAAGTAGCCCTGGGCGGCGGGCATCCCCAGCAGGGCCGAGACCTTGCCGCCTCCGCCGGATTGCCCAAAGATCGTCACGCAGCGCGGGTCGCCGCCGAAGCGGGCGATATTGGCGCGCACCCACTGCAAGGCCAACAGTTGATCGAGCAGGGAGATATTGCCCGAGGCGGCGTAACGCTCATCGCCCAGTTGCGCCAGGTTGAGGTGCCCCAGCAAACCCAGGCGGTGGTTGATCGTCACCACTACGGCGTCCTTGTGCGCCAGGTTCTCGCCGTCGTAGGCCGCCAGGTCGTGCCCGCAGCCGAAGGCAAATCCGCCGCCGTGCAGCCAGACGAGCACCGGGCGCTTGTGCGAACCGTTGATTTCGGGAGTCCATACATTCAGGAGCAGGCAGTCCTCGCCCACCGGGCGGCCGCCGGTGCGCAGCAGCAGGTACTGGTCCTCGTCCACCTGGCCGACCGGCGCTCCCGCGCCGTAGGGGGCTTGCGGCGCCTGCGGACAAA
This sequence comes from Chloroflexota bacterium, assembly GCA_021372475.1. GTDB lineage: Bacteria > Chloroflexota > Anaerolineae > UBA1429 > UBA1429 > JAJFUJ01. The sequence goes on from JAJFUJ010000232.1 coordinate 1,810, forward strand.
TGCTGCCGTAATGCAGGCACGGCCTGATGCCCGTCCAGGGCTCGGGCAGGCGGGCCGGCATAAAGCGTGCCGCGCCCGAGACAGGGGCGCCGTAGGGCACGCCCTTAAAGGTGTAGATGCCGTTGCGGATATAGCCGCGCACCTTGCCGGCTGCGGTCTCGACCACGGCGGCCGATTCGGTGTAAACGGCGGTATCGTGGTGCTTCCATGGGGCGATGGTAGTGGACATGCTGATAGCTCCTTTCGTAGGAAACGCTGCGGATATGCTAGCGCGAAATGAGCTGATCTGCAACTGCGCGGCACATTCTATCATAGCGGGAATCCATCCCCATGTCATTCCCGCAGAAGCGGGAATCCAGGGCGTGTACCCACGCATTATTCCACCCAATCCGCCGACAGCCCGGGATAACGACGGGGGCGAAGCATCCGCAATGCCGGTTGAACGCTGTTTATATCGGAACCTGTGCGGATGCTTGCGCCCCTACCGCT
>JAJFUJ010000004.1 GCA_021372475.1 Chloroflexota bacterium
GGCCTCCCACTGCCAATCGGAATGCATATAGTGCCACAGCCAGATAGTCTGCCCCGTCAGTTTTTGGCGGGCTTCAGCAGCGGTTGTCATCGGTCGCGTCCTCAACGTTCAATTGGCGCCATTCTAGCGCGGCGGTGGGTACGCAGCAAGGCCAATGCGCGCTATGGGGTGCGGCGGCTTGCCGCCGCGGTGCTGTTCGATCGTCTACAATGCGCAAGCAAGCTTGCGCACTCCACTCCAGTATATGGAGTGCGGCGGCTTGCCGCCGCGGTGCTGTTCGATCGTCTACAATACGCAAGCAAGCTTGCGCACTCCACTCCAGTATATGGAGTGCAGCGGCTTGCCGCCGCGTGGTTGTTCGATCGTCATAAAATGCGCAAGCTTACGCACTCCACTCTAGTATATGGAGTGCGGCGGCTTGCCGCCGCGTGGTTGTTCGATCGTCATAAAATGCGCAAGCAAGCTTGCGCACTCCACTCCAGTATATGGAGTGCGACGGCTTGCCGCAGCGGTGTTATCCGGTCATCATATCATGCGCAAGCTTACGCACTCCACGCTCCGTTAACGTCACTCCGGATGGATCATCCCCCGTTCGCCAGGTCTAACAGCTCCTGCAGCCTTTCTTCCGTCAGTATGCCGAACTGTACTAGCTTGCCGATTGGCAGGGCTGCCATCATGCGCTGCTCCTGGGGCGGCAGGTCGCCGCCGCTAAACGGCACCTCGTTGAGCACCGCCTTGAGCGCAGCCAGGCCGGTCGGTTCGAGCGCGAACTGGCGAATGGTGGAAAGGCGCGTGAATGGCAGCCGCGGCGCGTGCGGGTCAGCCAGCACCTCGAATTCGGCTGCCTGGCTGAGGACGCTGACGACGCATGTCCCTGGCTCCAGATACCAGGCGCTGCGCGCCGTATCCCACACCAGCAGGTCGTCGGCTGCCAGCCTGAGCTGGGCGCTGTGCGTCTCGCCGGGCCTGAGCGTCAGCTTGGTAAAAGCCTTCAGCTCGCGCGGCGGGCGGTCGTAGGCCGAATCCGGACGCTCGACATATAGCTGCACCACCTCGCTGCTGGGGCGGCTGCCCGTATTGGTTACCCCGATAGTCGCCGTCAGCGCGCCTCCCGCACCGAGCGTCTCGGCCGAGAGTCGCAGGGCGCCGTAACTAAAGCTCGTGTACGCCAGCCCGCTGCCGAACATCCGGCGTACATCCGCGCCTTTTTTATCATAATAGCGGTAGCCAATATACAGGCCTTCGCCGTAGCGCACGCGGCCGGCCTCGCCCGGGTAGTTGATGTAGGCGGGCGTATCGCGCAGGGCCAGCGGCCAGGTCTCGGCCAGGCGGCCGCCCGGGGCGCGCACGCCAAAGAGCACATCGGCGATGGCCCCGCCCACCGCCTGCCCGCCCAGGCCAGCCTCGAGCACGGCCGGAGCCGCGTCGAACCAGGGCAGCTCCACCGCTGAGCCGTTCATCAGCACCACCGCGGTATGCGGCTGCGCCTGGCAGACGGCCTCGATGAGCCGGTTGTGCCCCTCGGGCATGGCCATACTATCCCGGTCGTAGCCCTCGGCCTCATAGCTCTCGGGCAGGCCGGCCAGGATGACAGCCACATCGGCGCCCCGCGCGGCGTTTACGGCCTCGGCCAGCTTTGCCTCGGTGGTAGCGCCGTCGGCGTCGTAACCCTCGGCATACACCAGCTCGACACTGCTGCCCAGGGCGCGCGCAATCTCCTCGCGTGGGATATCCAGCCGCGTGGGGTTGACCCGCGAGCTGCCGGCGCCCTGGTAGCGCGGGTGTTCGCCAAAGCGCCCGATGAGCGCCAGTTTACTGAGCCCGGCGCGCTCGAGCGGCAATATATCGTCTTTGTTCTTGAGCAGGACCATGCACTCGGCGGCGGCACGGCGCGCCAAGGCGTGGTGGGCATCCGCATCGAAGGCTGCCGCGGGCCGCTTGCCGGCCTGCCCGCGCAGGATGAGTTGCAGCACGCGCAGCGCGGCAGCATCCACTGCCGCCTGAGACAGCACGCCCGCGTTCACCAGCGCCGCGAGCCGGGCAGTGTGGTCGCGCCCGGGTCCGGGCATTTCCAGGTCAAGCCCAGCGCTCAGCGAGGCAGCTTTGTCGTCCACCGCGCCCCAATCCGAGATCACCGCCCCCTCGTAACCCCATTCGCCCTTGAGCACCTCACTGAGCAGCCAACGGTGCTCGGCGGCGGGCGTGCCGCTGAGGCGGTTATACGAGCACATCACCGTCCACGGTTTGGCGCCTTGGACCACGCGCTGAAAGGCGCGCAGGTAGATCTCGCGCAAGGGGCGTTCATCCACCTCGGCGCTGATCGACATGCGCTCCCATTCCTGGTTATTGCAGGCATAATGCTTGAGCGAGGTGCCCACCCCGCGGCTCTGCACCCCACGCACCAGACCGGCGCCCAGCTCACCCGCCAATAGCGGATCCTCGCTGTAATACTCAAAGTTGCGCCCGCATAGCGGCGTGCGCTTCATGTTGACGCCCGGCCCCAGGATTATCTGCACATCCTGCGCCTGGCATTCCTCGCCGATGGCCGCGCCGATTTCCTCCAGCAGGGCAGGATCCCACGAGCAGCCCAGGGCCGAAGCAGTGGGGAAGCAGGTGGCCGGCACCGAACGCTCACCTTCGCCCATGGTGCTTTCCGTGGCCTTGCGCACCCCGTGCGGCCCGTCCGTCATCATGATGGGCGCGATGCCCAAGCGCGGCACGCCGTGGGTATGCCAGGCGTCCGCGCCGATGGTCAGGTCGAGTTTTTCCTCGAGGGTCAACTGCGCCAAGAGTTCGGCGGCTTGCCTAGTAAACTTATCCATATAGGTTGTCCTTTCGCGG
>JAJFUJ010000022.1 GCA_021372475.1 Chloroflexota bacterium
GCATATGCAAGGCGCTCAGCAGCGCCTGCAGTATCGCCAGGCGGCGCTTTTCTTTAAAGCTGATCCCGAGTACGGCCAGCGTGTGGCCGAGGGCCTTGGCCTGGACACGGCCAGGGTTGCGGCGTTGGCCGCGATGACGCAGGAAGAACGCGTCAAAGCTACAGCAGAATAGCGCCCAACGGCATCTCTCAACCGGCAGGAGCGCTGACGCAGCGCTCCTGCCTTGCCTATAGCTAATCATCGCCTGCACTTCGGCTTACAATCCGCGGGCAGGCGCATGTCCGCGCCCGGCGCGCCAGATGAGCGGCAGCGAGGCTCTATTATGGCGCATTTCAGGTGAAAATCCAGCCGAAAGCAGAACTGCCCAGCATCCATAGGAAGGCGAATCTAGGCTACCCGGCACATAATACAAGCAAAATACCATACTGAGAACAGCCGGCAGAGGAGGGCGGTGCGGCGCCTGCCCTGCCAGACATAAAAAAACCCCTTGACGCAGAGGCCTAGTTCGGTGTATGATACTAACGCCGCTGTACTATTGTTTCAAAGGGGTCTATGCCTACGTCCTCCTCGTGTGTTTCGGCTGGGAGATGGCGCAAGCCGTTTTTTACTATCTGGCTGGGGCAATCTTTTTCACTGTTTGGCAGCATGATTGTGCAGTTCGCGCTGATCTGGTGGTTGACGAATACCACCGGCTCAGCGAGAGTGCTGGCAACGGCCTCCATCGTCGGTCTGGTGCCCACCATCATTTTCTCGCCGTTTGCCGGTGCTCTGGTCGACCGCTGGGAACGCCGCAAGGTGCTCATCTTTGCCGACGGCGCGATTGCCGCCACCACTCTGTCGCTGGCGGTTTTGTCGTTGGCCGGCGTAATGCAACCCTGGCAAGTGTATCTGGCGCTCTTTCTGCGTTCCTTTTTCGGCGCTTTTCACTGGCCGGCCATGCAGGCTTCTATTCCCCTGATGGTGCCGCACGTGCACCTCGCGCGCATCAAGGGCATGGATAACGCCCTTTACGGCATCCTGCGCATTGTGGCGCCGCCGATCGGAGCGCTGCTTCTGGTGTGGCTGCCTTTGCCAGGTGTGCTGATGGTGGACGTCGTTACCGCCATCATCGCCATATCCGCGGTGCTGCTCGGGCGCGTGCCCCAACCCACGCGCGAGGATGCCGTCTCACATGTGACGGCGCGCCTGATGTGGGCCGATCTCCGCTCGGGGATAAACTACCTGTTCAAGTCAAAGGGCTTGACGATCATCGTCATGATGGGCGCACTGGTCAACGTGTTGGTGGTGCCAATCTTTACCCTGCTGCCCATCTGGGTCACGCGTTTCTATAATGGCGGGCCTTTCGAACTCGGCTGGATCGAATCGGCCACGGGGCTCGGCATTATCGCCGGCGGCGTGCTGCTGACGGTGTGGGGCGGTTTTAAAAAGCGTATCTATACCTCACTGTACGGGCTGCTGGGACTGGCGCTGGCCTGTATCCTGACGGGCGTCGTCACGGCTGAGCAGTTCACTTTGGCGATGTTCAGCGTGGGCGCGATGGGCATGATGCTGACATTGGTGCAGGGACCAATGCTGGCGGTGGTGCAGGATGTGGTACCTCCTGAGCTGCAGGGGCGCGTGCTGACCATCCTCGACAGCGCGACCTCGGCCGCGAGCCCCATCGGCCTGATCATTGCCGGCTTCCTGGGCGACGCGCGCACCCCGCAGATATGGTTCTTGGTGGCAGGCGTGGGTTTTGCTTTGCTCCTGCTCATTGCGTCGCTGAGCGGCCATGTGCGCAATGTCGAGGATGAACTGCCGAAAGCT
>JAJFUJ010000028.1 GCA_021372475.1 Chloroflexota bacterium
TTTCTTGATCTCGGGCTTGGGGCGTCTCATATCATCAGCGAGTTTATCGATATACAGGCTGATCTGGTAGAGATGAGCGGTCGATTCCGGGATAGTGGCGATGGCAATGGGTGCGATGGCCAGAATGGCCTGCCATTTGAATATCGGCGTGGTAAAGTGCGGCATGCGCAGCCATGCGGCGTCAGCGACGGGCTTAAAGAAGGCAGCCTTATCCGGGGTCAGCAGCAAGTTCAGGATGTAGCCCGCCGCCGCGCCCAGAATCACGGGCATCATTGAGATGAGCCCCTTGCCGCGCAGATATACAGAAAACAGGATGGTCGCCAACAGCGTGAAGAGAGCGATGCCCCAACTCGCGCCGATATACGTCATGGCGACGGTGACCAGCGACAGGCCGATGACCATGGCGATTGAGCCGGTGATAATCGGCGGCAGCACCTTGTCGAGAGCATCCTTACCTATCCAGCGAATGACAAGACCCGCTACGATGGACACGGCGCCGGTAGCCACGATACCGCCCTGGGCCATGCGTACGCCGTATTGGATAGCCTCAGGCGAGGCGGCTGCCAGGTCGGATGTCCCAGCATAATAGGCGATAATGGCTACGACTGCCGACACATAGGAGAAACTGGAGCCGTAATAGAGCGGGATGCGCATCCCGGATCCGAGCAGGGCGATGATGGTCGCCAGCCCCGAGGCAAAGAGGGTCACGCCGACATCGAAATGGGTGAGGACTGCGGCAAACACGGTGGCCGGGAACATCGCTAGCACATGCTGCAACCCGAGCACGACGGTGGCCCCGATGGGCGGTTTATCCTGCGGAAGATAGCCAATAGGGCGGGCAGACGCTTTGGCAGACACGGCATACTCCTTTCCTGGTGAGAACGGTTAGGATTTGGTAACTGTCTCGTTTGCCGGATGAGTGCGTGGCAAAAAAAATCTAGCGTTTCCGCTAGATCTACAAAAGGATTACGACAGACGGCCCGTGGCCGGCAAAATCATCGCATGCAATTAATAGACGGTGATACTCCACACAACCACCCTGCGCCCAAGGCCAGTATTAAGCGCTAGTATAGCACAACAACTCGGCTTGCGCAAGGGGTTTGAGGAGCAATTTTAGCGTAATACCTGCGAATATGGTTCGGCTTGCTCGAATATTATTTTATAATATCACGTTAATATATCAAGAAAATTTGATAGGAGGCACCTTATGCGTATTACTATCATCGGCAACGGCAAGATGGCTCGCGGCATCGGCACGCGTGTGCGCGCCGGTGGACATGCGTTGACGATCCTCGGCCAAGATAGCGCCAAGGCGAATCAGCTCGCGGCCGAGTTGGGCGCGGCGGCTGCGCCGCTCGAACCGGCTTTTATCACGGGTGAAGTGGTGGTGCTGGCGCTGCCTTATCGCGCCGCCCTCGAGGTAGCCACGCGATTCGCGCCGGCGCTGGCGAACAAGGTTGTGGTGGATATCAGCAATCCGCTCAAGCCGACCTATGACGGGCTGGCTGTATCCGCCGATACTTCGGCCGCCGAAGAACTGCAAAAGCTCCTGGCTGGCAAAGCGCTTGTGGTGAAAGCCTTTAACACCGCCTTTGCCAGCACATTGGTGGAGGGCAAGGTGGGCGGTCAGGTGGTGGATGTATTCGTGGCCGGCGACGATGCCCGAGCTAAGGAGCAGGTGCTGCGCCTGGCCAATGACGGCGGTCTGCATGGCGTGGATGTCGGCCCTCTGGCAAGGGCGCGGCAGCTCGAGCATCTGGCGTTGCTGGGAATCATGCTGCAACAGCAGCTTGGGACGGCTTTTAATACCGGCTGGAAGCTACAGCTTCCGTTATGATAATGCCGCGATACGAATGGAGCGCGGGTTTATTCAGACCGCGGTGAGGACACCGCAGCTCCACAAGCTACCCCATTGTATGGACGCGCGGCGCGGACGCCGCGCCCGTTTGTGTGTTACAACGGGGTGGGCGAGCAGCGTAAACCAGCCGCGGTGTCCTCACCGCGGTCTGGGGTATTTCGGGGCGGACACGCGGTGTAGTGTGTCAACACCTACAAAATAACGCAGTAAACAATTCTAACCGTTATTCTCGCGAAATCCGTGATCCAAGATTAGGAATGTGCAACCTACAGTAGATAATCAAGTGCGGTATATAGTGCATACTGCTGTGCAGCTCTCGCCAATAGCGACACACTGTAGTCCCCACATTTAGATAGCGAAAAATGCTTGCCCTATGTAATAATTATATGTTATAATCCCCAGTGAGATAATTCAGTTAGTTTAATCTATCAAATTCAAAGAGGAAAATTTATAAATGCTATTAAATATATTAAAAAATACAAAAATTATTAATAAAATAAAATATTATTATAGACTGCCGCGTATA
>JAJFUJ010000063.1 GCA_021372475.1 Chloroflexota bacterium
ATGCCGCTTATGGCGGTGAGACTGTAGTTCTCGAGAATGCACACATTCGTCTGGAAGTGCACAAACGCGTCACCGGATGGGGTTGGGGAGAGCTGTTCCTGCCGGGGCCGTCGGGCAAGCCCGAACGTCTGTATGCCGTCATCGAGCATTTGGCTGAAGCCTGGGTGGAAGGCCAACCGTATCCGATGCGTTTGGAGGCCAAGGAGTATACCCTGGCCGAGTCGCCCGAGGGCAAGCAGCTCACCTTTGCCGTCAAGATGCAGGAGGTCGAACCGCCCGACAGCGCCTACAATGGTATCAGCCCCCTGACGGGCACGATAACCTTGAGCCTGGCCGCGGACGACGCGTTGATTCGCTACACGATGGAGCTCGAACCGCAATTTCAGATCCGTCTGCGTCGCATTCGCGGGCTGTGGCTGCGCATGGGCGCTGACTCGTTCGGCGCCGCCAAGGATGACGCCATCTTCCCGGGCATCGAGTGGCTGCTGGGCAAGGAGTGGTCGAGCGGCACCGACTGGTTCGAGCATCCGCAGGCGCTGCGCATGGCGCCGCATCCGCACAAAGTCGCCTTCCCGTTGATGGCCGTCAGCTACGGTGGCTTCGGCATCGGGTTGGCCTGGGACAACAGTTCGCAGGCTATGTCGGACGCGGTGCGGCTGCGCTGCCCGCAGCCGGTGTTTGCGGTGCCCAACTTTATCGACCGGCGCGACCAATCGCTGCTGGGCATTATGTGGCCCAGCGCGCGTTGGGGGATGAGTGAAAATGCGCTGGCAGCAGAACCCGCCATCAAGGTGCGCAAGGGACTCAAGCTCGAGCTCAAGGCTGAAATAAGCGCCGTCAAAGGTAAAAGTCTGGATGTCGTCTGCGATTGGGTCCGGCGGCATGGTATGCCTGAGCCCGGCAAGCCGCGCTACGAATGGTACGATGCGCTCAACCGTATCGCTCGCGCCTACAACAGCAACCTGTGGATAGAGGGGCAGGGTTGGGGCTTCCGCGGCACGGGCTCGCCGGTGGTGCCGGAGTTTGTGAGCTGGTATGCGGAGCACGGCAGTGAAGTGGCCACCGCCGAGGGGCTGCGTGCTAAAATCGCATGGGTCAAGGCCCAGAAACTGGAGCCGCAGCCTAAGCGCGACCCGCTGTCTCAACCGCACTCTCTGATATTGGCCAAGCCGGAGCAGGCGCGTGAGATTGCCGAAGCGCTGCTGGCGTTGCAGACTCCCGAGGGCGACTTTCCGTTCGACCCGCAGGGGCGCCATCATACCAACCTGATTGATTGGGCAGCCTTTTGGCGGCCGCTCGGGCAGCCGGGGGATTCCTGCCTGGATCTGGTGACGGCGCCTGCCATGGCGCTGTTGATTGCTGCTGACAAGTTCAAGGAGCCGCAATACCTGGCAGCGGCGCGTAAAGCGCTCGATCTGGGCATGAAGTGGGATCGGCCGGAAGGCGGCGACTGGTGGGAGACGCCGCTCTACAGCCCGAATCTGCTGGCGGCCGGCAATGCGGCGATTGCATATTGCCTTGGCTTCCGTGCCACCGGCGATGAGCGCTACCGCGCCAGGGCTATCCACTTTATCCGTAGCCTCCTGCCCTTCACGCACTTGTGGCAGCCGCCCGATATCGAGATGATGTATAATACCAAACCGTGCCTGAACAGCACCTGCTGGTATCTGAGCGACTGGGTGTCCAAGCATGTAGAGTGGGAAGTGCTGCGCGTTTTCCATCAATCCAAGATGATGGATATCGACTGGGCAACCATCGACCCGGGTATCGACTGGGTCACCTACCAGCGCGGCGTCACGACCGCTGTCCAGCGCTGGATGGTGGACCACAAGGATCCGGCGTGGTTGTTCTCCGCCGAGTTCTCGCAGGATTTGATATCAGGCGGGGCGTGGGATACGCTGTTCGCCGACACTTTCGACCCGGTGCACAACTGCTACGGCGGTGGGCCGATTATGCCGGAGTTGATCGGCGAGAACGTGCGCATTGTGCTCGAGAATATGCAGCGTTAGTTTGTTCGGATACAGCTAGACGAGAGCCTGCCCACTGTGGGCAGGCTCAGCATCGTACTAAAGGAAATTATAGATGCAGGCTAACACAGAGTGGTTTCACCAGGCGGGTTGGGGTGTTTTCTTCCACTATCTGACGGAACCCGCGGCCAGCGCCGCGGCGTGGAATCGGCGCGTAAACGGTTTCGATACCGAGCATTTTGCCGGCCAGTTGGCAGAGGTTCACGCGCCCTACTGCTTTTTTACCATCGGCCAGAACTCGGGGCATTTTTGCGCCCCCAATGCCGTATATGATGGGTACGTCGGGCGTGTGCCCAGTTTATGTTCGGAGCGCGACTTGATTGCTGATTTGTATACGGCGCTGGCAGCACACGGTATCAGCCTGCTGGTGTATCTGCCCAGCGGCGCGCCCGCCTGGGATAAGCAGGCGATGGACCGCCTGGATTGGCGCTGGGGGCTGGATATCCCCTGGCCGGACGGCGGTGGTAAACCCACCAACGAACGCCTGGCGTTGTTCCAGGAGCGCTGGGAAAAGGTCATCGCGGAGTGGTCGCTGCGCTGGGGAGACAAGGTGCGCGGCTGGTGGTTCGACGGCTGCTATTTTGCCGATGCCATGTACCGCAGCCCTGAACCGCCCAATTTCTATACCTTTGCAGCGGCGGCCAAGGCGGGCAATCCGCAGAGCCTGGTCGCGTTCAACCCCGGCGTCTTTACCCCTGTTTTCTCACTGACGCCGGCTGAGGATTATACTGCGGGCGAGATTGCTGAGGCATTCCCAACCTGCCCAGGGCGTTGGGTAAGTGGCGCTCAATATCATGTGCTAAGCTACCTGGGCGAGCGCTGGTCCGGCGGCGAACCGCGGTTTACCAGCGAGCTTGCCGCAGCATACACCAGCTACCTATGCAGCCGCGGCGGCGTGATGACCTGGGATCTGCCGATAGCGGAGGATGGAACGATTGCTCCGCAATATATGCGGCAGTTAGCGGCTATTGACCAGGCGATGACCAAGCAGCATTAATCAGAACTCGTTCATAAAGGAGAGAGGTAATGGCTTTTGAGGGAAGTTGGTACGGCAATCGAATCGCATTCGGATTGCATTATGACCTGCACGCGAACAAGAACGATACCGACCTCGGTGCGCACGTCAACCTGGAGGAGCTTGTGCCTGATTTGGGTTTGATGGCGCCGCAATGGATTCAAACCGACATGAAAGGCGGCCCTGGCCTGACGAGTTGGTTCAGCCGCACGCCGACCGCCTCTGTCGCCCCGGGCATCGTGAGTGACGCCCTCTACGGCTGGGCGAACGCCGCGCGCAAGTTGAATGTGCCGATTCACGGCCATTATGCCGGATTGGACGACGAGGCCGCCTGGGAAAAGCATCCCGAGTGGCGCCTGGTGCCCAATCCGCTCACGCCCGAGGCCGGCAGGCCGCACATGTGCCCGCGCAGTGGCTATGTGGACGAGCTAATGATCCCGCAGCTCATCGAGGCGGTGGAGCGTTACGGCTTGAATGGCTTCTGGGTAGACGGCGAGATTGCCGGCTATCAGTTCTGCTACTGCCAGCGTTGCCGGGATGCTTTCCGCCAGCAGATGGGCATCAACCAACCGCCGGTAGAAACCAGCGATCCCAACTGGCTCAGGTGGGTGGCGTTCCAGCGCAGCACCTTCCAGGAGTACGCTACGCATTATATGGAGGCGGTGCGCGAGCGCTGCCCGAACACCAAGATATGCGATAACTATCTGCACACCTACCGCGATCCAGGCGAACCGGTGGTGCCATCCGACTGGCTGAGCGGCGATGTCTGGGAGGACCTGGACGAAATCCGCATGGAAGCGCGTTTTATGGCCACGCGCGGCCGCCCCTGGGATGTCATGTCGTGGGCATTCGATAAACCGCAGGGCTCCGACCGCGGTTCCGATACCGTTCCCTGGGAAATAAAATCAGTTGCGAGGCTGGAGCAAGAGGCCAGCGTGTCGCTCAGCCTGGGCGGGAATTTCCAGATTTACGAAACCACCAATCTGCGTGATGGACGCCTGGTACCCTGGCGCATGGAGCGCCTGGGCAAGGTCGGCGACTTTTTCAAGGAGCGCCAGGATATCTGTGTCGGCAGTGTCCCGTTTCCGCAGACGGTGGTGCTGCATTCCGAATATCACCTGCGCAGCCAGCCCGTCACGAACCTGTTCTGGGGTTACGACCTGAACGCCATCCGCGGAGCGGTTTTCAGCCTGTGCGAGGAAAGCCTGAGCGTCGAGTTGGCCGATGAGTGGGCGCTCAAGCCGATTATCGGACGATATCCGCTGGTGGTGGTGCCCGAACAGGACAACATGTCGGATGTGATGGTGCGCAAGCTGAAGGAATACGTGGCCAACGGCGGCAATCTGCTGCTGACAGGCGCGGCGGCCTACGAGCGCTTCGGCAGTGAATTCCTGGGCGTGAACGACCTCGGCATCGACGAAGACAAGGTCTATTACGTAGCCGCGGGCGACGGCTCGACGCCGGTATACAGCAAAACATGGCGTAAACTGGAACTGACCACCGCGCAGGCCTTTAGCTCGCTGGGCAAGACGCCGCTCACTCGCGCCGAGTTGTGCGACTTCCCGCCTGTCACCATCAACCATGCGGGCAAGGGTAGGGTAGCATACGTGCCTTTCGATATTTTCGCGGCATTCAACAAGCTGCGTTACCCCATGATCCGCGTGTTCATTGGGGCAGTGGTGCGCGCGCTGCATCCGCCCTTCGCCGTCAAGGTGCAGGCGCCGCCGACCGTGGATGTAGTGACGCGCCAGAAGGATAATATGGTGCTGGTACACCTCCTGAACCGCCTGGAAGGCACACTCAGTGCGGCTAACCCGCTCGGGAATCCGCCTCCCACCGAGCCTATTATTGTGACCGCCTTGATGCCGCATAAACCGAGCGAGGTGCATGTGCTGTATCAGGAGGGCTCCAGCCAGTATAGCGTGGTTGAGAATCCCGATAACCTCGGCTACACCGTGAAGGTGGTTGTGCCACAGGTCGATATCCATGCGGTCGTAGTGTTCACTGTCTGAGGTTTCCGCACGCATAACAGCATATGTGGGGAACCATGTCCCACAAATAGTCTGAGCTACCCGGGCAGTGCATCGCGCTGCCCGGACTGGTTGTGGTCTATCCGGCTCGTTGGCATTTTACTTGGTTGAGGGAAGAAGAGATGGGAAAGCAGGGCCGGTTGGTATACTCAAGTGAAGAAGGGCGTATGCCCGAGGTATGTTCGCGCTGTCGTAGCAAGCCGTGCCGTTGCGTGCAAGAGAAGCCGGCCGCGCCTGCTCAGCAAATCGCATATATCCAACGCAGCTCCAAGGGCAGGGCGGGCAAGCAGGTAACGCTCATTAGCGGGATAGCTCTGGCGCCGGCTCAGTTGGATGAATTGGGCGCTGCGTTACGTAAGCGTTGCGGCACGGGCGGAACCATCAAGGACGGCATTATCGAGCTGCAGGGTGATCAGCGTGAGGCGGCAGCAGCCTTCCTGAAGGAGAGAGGGTATAAAGTCAAGCTCTCGGGCGGATGAAAGCGAAGCCTGACTAAAATGCTAGTCCTTTGGGATGCACTTCACCGTACAGCATCGACCAGAGGTTGCGGCGGTTCTGAAAAGCCCACCTCTGGATTTTCTTATCATCAATATCGCGCCACCACCACATGCCGCTAGTGGGCACTTCGGCGCCTGTGCCGGCCTCCATGCTCTCTCTGTTTTCCATAAAGTACTGCTTTACTTCGCCAATCATCGGCAGCGGCACACCCGATGGGTCGCCGGCCTGCATCACGTGTACCATGTACACAAAGCAGGCTTTACCACCTGGCACATATTCCCAGGCAACCTGGTCGAGTTGCATTTGCTCCATATAAAATTGATTCATCGTGCGGGCTTCCCTGCTCAGCAGGCTGGAAACCAGATCAAGCAGTGCTGCACCTATCGGCAGGATGGCGTTGATACCAACCATATATCCGCTCGCTACACCCAGCAAGGTAGCTGCTGCACCCGTAGCTTCTACCACGGTTTTCACATTGCTGATTTCTTTTGCAGACTGCGTCTTGCCTTCGCCGCCACCAAGTAACGATACGATCGCTTTGGCAGCGCTAAATGATGCCTTAGCCCGGTCGATTATCGGTTTCAACGGATGTACGCCCACTATCAAGTCCTTGGCCTTTATACCCGGGGCGATAATCATCTTGTAGATTTCTTTGAGCGTGCTGATAAGAGTCTCAACATCGGATTTAGCAGTAGCCAGCGCGTTGATACCATTATTGAGTTTCTCAAGGCGCTCGTTATCGTTCTGGCGAAATGCCACTTCCATAGGATAATCAAACCGTTTCCGAGCCTCGTCTGCCTCCGATGCAAGGGTGGCCGCATCGGCAAGGCCGATCTGGATTTGTATCGACGCACGGTGCTTTTGTGATGCGTCAATAGCATCGCCGGCGCTGGTATAAGCGCCATACCAACGAGTCACGACATCCGACATACTGTCTTCGATCGGCTTCTCGCCTTGCGCCGAGAGTTGGCCGACATAGAATTGGCCTTCCTTGGTTATTTCCGCGGCTTTGTCGTATGCAGGGTCGCCTTCCGATACCTGCTTCATTTCAGTGCGCAGCCGCAGCACCAGCATATTGATGAGGCTGGCAGCTTCAGCGTTTGTTGAGGCGGTGATGCCTTGCAGGGTTATCGGCGCACGCCGAATCACCGCTGTATCGAGGTTGGGTGTGCGCCCGATCAATTCGCTCAGGAGATGATTGGATGAGAGCCGACCGATATGAACGGCTGCTGAGGGAAATTGCGCAACCGGCAGCCTTTGTGGCTGTTCGAGGGGACTAGCGGAACCCTCTGCATGGATAAATGCACGGGTACGTAAATGCAGAACAGGACGCTCAGACACAGCCTCAGCGGCCTGCTGTTGAATCGGCTGCGGTGCAGCCTCGGCAGCTTGAGATTCGCGCGCGGTTTTGGTCGGTAAAGGCATTGCTTGCTTCCTCACGCCTGATGACATTATAAAGCGTGTTTGGACGATATGCAATCACTAGTTGCATCATTCGGCATAACTCGGTTATGATAGCGCTATGGGGAGAAGGTTGCACACATTCCGAGTAGTGCTGTACAGCGTTGAGCTGTATGCTGCCGCGGCTCAGGTGAAATCTGAAGCGAGCTGCTCAAGCTACTAATAACTAGTTTTGTATCCTTTATTTATGTGGAGGCACATGACATGGAGATTATAGGTAAAGAAACCAAATGGCTGGTACAGGGCGAAGGTGCGTCACTCGATGAACTCGCGCGCCTTGCGAGCGCGGCTGCGCCCGCAGGGCAGGATGCCCTCAAGCTGGATGTGTCGCAGCAGGCACCGCTCGATGCTGTGGAGCAGCGTACCTGGCCGGTAATACCTGGGCGCGCTTACAAACTCTCAGCGCAGGTTAAAACCGCGCTGGATAGGGCTTATGGACAGTTACGCTTAAAGTGGCTGGACGCGGACGGCCGGGAGATTGGCGTTATCGGCAGCCCGTATGCCTTCTGCGACCACGATTTTGCGCCGGTACAGCTTTGGGGCGTTGCTCCACAGCAGGCCGCTTTTGCACAGGCCAGCTTATTACTAAAAGCGGTCGGCATGATGGGGCGCACAGGCGCCGGTGGGTCGCTCTGGCTCAGTCCGGCCGTATGCGAGCCGAGCCTGCTGGTGCAGGCCAAGCCGGCTGCACCGGGAGCGATATTCAATACGCTCAAACCTGTTGAATATGGCATCACGCTGAGCGGTGCACCTGCGGATTTGGAAGTAGTCAATCTCACTTATAAGCTGGTAGATTACGACAAGCTGACGGTGCACGAAGGCAGCGTCAGCCCCAGACTCAAGGGGGGCAAGGCCAAATTGACCCTCAGTCTGCCGGCGTTGCCGTACGGTTATTATGAATTGACGCTTCAGACCAACACGCCGGAGCTGGCGGCCACCAGCAATTTATATGCGCTGGGCAGCATCTCGCCGCTCGATTTCGAGCCGCCGGCGGACTATGCTATTTCGCTCGATGCCGGCATGTCCTGGCCATGCGAGGGCGGCGAATCGAATATGGGTACCTCGGATGAAGCCGGTCGGCTGGCCGTGCAGACGGCTGCATGCAAGCGTTTGGGATTACGCGCGCTGCGCGACCGCATGTCATGGTCGCAGGTGAACCCTGAAGCGGGTGTGTTTGACTGGGGTAAGTACCAACGTGCAGCCGAAGCTCAGAAAGCCGGCGGGATCGACGTTTACCAAGTTTTCCACGATGTTCCAGGCTGGACACTCGCTCCGAGTGATAACACAGCAGCAGACCACACTTATCCGCCCCGGGACTTACGATCGATGTATGTCTTTGGCCAACGCCTGGCTAAGGATTTGGGGCATCTGGTGCGCTATTTCGAGTTCTGGAACGAGCCGGACGGTGGCTTCTTTAGCGGACATCCCTGGGATATGGCTGCCATTACCAAAGCCGGCGCGCTGGGCATCCGTGACGCCGATCCGACCATCGGCCTGCTGAGCGCCTCGCGCTGCACTGGGCCCGAATTCTGGCGTAAATGGCTGTCCAACGGCGCCGGCGCCTATGTGGATATCTTTAACCAGCATTCCTACGGCAAGCCTGAGGACCAGTTTGCCCTGCACGCGCAGGATCGTGAGCTGCTGGCCCAGGTGGGGCTGCAGCAGCCTATCTGGATGACCGAGATGGGGATGCGCGGCAGCCCCAGCCCGGATGGCTCCTATACGCTGGCGGAGCATATCCAGGTGTCTTATCTGCTGCGTTCCTATGCCTGCGGCCTGGCCTCGGGCATCGACCGCTTTCACTTCTTTTATCTGCAAGAGTTCCTGGAATACGGCATGCACCTGTGGGGCGTGCAGCGCGCAGATCTGAGCCCGAAGCCGGCTTTCATCGCGCTGAGCGCGCTCATCCGCCAGATCGGCCTGGCCAAGGTGGTTGGCTACCTGCAGGCGGACGATTCTTACTGCATCGTTTTTGAGCGTAAACCCCAGGATTATGTGGGCTTGGCCTGGTCCAACATTAACTCGCTAGTGCAGACGGGTTGGGCAGCCACGCTGCCGATGCTCGAACCCGGCCAGGATTGGGCGCAAGCAGACGGTTATTTCGACCTTCCCCTGGTCAGGGGCGCCTACCTGGCGGATGCCATCGGGCGCAGGACGAGCGACCTGGAAGGCGACAGTGTGCACCTCAAGCTATCGTTAGCGCCCGTTTTTGTGCGCGGGCTGGATGTGAGCCGCATGACGTTGACACCGCCAGCGCCGACCCCACATTTTGTGCCCAGTGAGACGGGCTTCAGCCGCGAGAAACACGTGTTCCTGCAGGCTGTTACCCGGCCGAGCCAGCCGCGCCTGGAGCATAGCGAGGCGCAAAGGCAAAAGAACGCGCTGGACTGCGCCGACGGTCAAGCAGAGGAACTAGCGCTGGTTGTGCACAACTATACCGATGCGCCCGCGTCAGTGAGCGTTTCTCTATGGCTGCCGCAGGGCTGGTCGCTGGACAAGCTGGAACCGTCTGTCGGCTGCGAAGCCAACGGCGCGCAGGTTCTGCTGCTGGTCGCACCGCAGAGCAGCGCTGAAATCCGCGCCAGCTATACGGCCAACGGCCTCAAGGCCGGCGAGGAGTGTATGGTCACTGCCCAGCTCTACTTTAACGGGGCGCCGCAGGACCAGACGGCCGTGTATTACAAAGGGATTTAATGGATTTGTAATGCGTCGAGGGGAGAGTGTACTCGCTCTCCCCTCGTTTATTTTATCGCGAGGTAAGCGAGAAATGCCCGCGCGAGAGGGTATCCGGGCCAATTTGATAATAGGTAGCCAGAAAAGTATCCAGATCGCTATCCAGGAGCGCCAAAGCTTCGTCAATCGGCTCGTCCTGGGCCTGGTTGTATTGGTCGGCTTTGAGCGTCTCGCGCAACTCCGCCGCAATCATCGCGGGCACCTGGGCGCCTTCAGCGCGGTGGACGCGCATAATAGTTGCCAGGTTGGTTTCGCGCAGGTGATACGCATACGCCAGCAGCCGACGGCGCATACCGTCCTGCTCTGCCAATGCTGCGTAGAGAACCGGGCGCCAGTCGGCGCGCACGCGCGCAACAAAGCTTTTGCCCGCCTGCAACGCCTGGAAGAGATACTGGGCGGCCATCGCGCAGCGCAGTTGGATATCCTCCAACAGGTAAGGATCGGGTTGGGCCGAATCGGTCTTCATGAAAATTGCCCGCCGCGTCGATTCCCAGCTCGGGGTGCGGCACTGCTGCCCGCGGGTAAAGGCGGCCGTCATCGCGTGCGAGACGTTGGAACGTTGCATATCGCGCATAAACCAGGAGATATCCCAGGGAATAAACTCCATGGCGCTGGACGACAGGCGCCAGTAGCGCACCATTTCGTCCGCCAGTCCGCCGTAGGGTTCGGCCAGGCTGGCGAGCGCTTGTTCTTCGGTATATTCGGGATGCTGGATGAAGAGCGAGGTCGCGCGCAGGTTGGGGTCCTCGCGGTGCGGCATCAGTCCATAATATTCCTTGATGCCCACGATGCCGTGGATGGCCGTCATCGCCTGCAGGGCGCGCCAGGTTACCAGCGGGTGCTGCAGATGAAAGTAGAACTCGAGCTCCTCGCTGCCGGCGCCCAGCCAGTGCTCACCGATGACGGGGATGCCGCGTTCAGCCGCCAGATGGGCGGTATTTTTATACCAGCGGTCCGCGGGCAGCGCAGCCATCACCTCGGCGATATTGGAGTGAATCGATAAGCCAGTCGTGCACGGATCGAGCAGCTCGATGCTTTTATACACCTGCCCGGCGGAGAGCTCCCACGGCTCCCACCAAATACGGCCTTGGGGGCTGACACGGCGCCAGGCCTGGGCCAGCGTATTGATGAAATCGGCCGCGCGCTGGTGCAGGGGGATGCCGCGACAACGCTCGCAGGGGCCGAATTCATCGCACAGCCAGGCGTCCTGGTCGAAGGTATAAATCAACAGATCATCTACGCCGGGGTACTCTTTGGCAAAGGCCTCCATGAGCGCAATCTGGCGCGGCGTAGTGACGCCGTCCAGAAGGCAGTTGGGCAGCGCCTTGCCTTGATAGCCATAGAAGCTGTTATACGGCGCGCCAAAATGAAAGATGCTGCGCATGCCAGCCTGTTGGCAGAGTGCAATGCGCTCTTTGAGCTGAGTTTTGCGTTCAGCTACCCGCGTCGGGCTCTGGTTGGAGCGCAGGGCTAACGGCTGCGGCAGGCTTGCTGCCTGGTCAGGCGGCAGCGAAACTACATCCTCCATGTTGAGCGGCTCATCGGCCGGGCGCGGTCCCCAGGCGATATTGAGCTGCATGGTGTTGAAGCCCATATCCTTCAGTTGCAACAGAGTGTCCAACGTCCAGGGAACTTGCGGCTCAGAGTTGCTGCCTAGTATGCCAACGCGGTATTCGAGCATCATGCGGACTCCTTCAGTTTATTCGATGGTGATGCCGACGGCCTCCTCAGCCAGGGGGGGCCATTCTAGATTGAGCGCGGTCAGTTTCTCCTTGAGGATCTGTGAGATGAGCAGGTCACGGAACCACTTTTTATCAGCCGGGATGATATACCAAGGAGCGCGTTTGGTGCTGCATTTATTGAGCGCGTCCTCATAGGCTGCGGTATAAGCATCCCACTTGGCACGCGTCTTTAGGTCCGCTAAGTTAAACTTCCAATACTCGGTAGGATCATCAAGACGGTCTTGCAGCCGCGTCTTTTGCTCATCATTGGAGATATGCAGGAAAAATTTGACGACTGTAATCCCGTTATCGCAAAGGCACCCCTCAAAATCGTTGATCAGGCCATAACGTTTGCGCCAGACTTTTTCGGGCACCAGGTTTTCGACGCGCACTACCAGGACATCCTCATACTGCGAGCGGTTAAAGATGCCGACCATGCCGCGCCGCGGGATGGCCTTGTGAATGCGCCACAAGAAATCGTGGGCTAGCTCCTCTGACGTTGGCACCTTGAAGGAGGTAATCTGCACGCCCTGGGGGTTGAAAGCATTGACCACATGCCGGCAGACGCCATCTTTGCCGGAAGTATCCATGCCCTGCAGAATTACCAACAGGCCATAGCGGCCGTCGGCATACAGGAGCTGCTGCAATGTGTTCAAATCCGCTCGCAGCTCTTCCAGCCTGGCCAGCGCTTCGCTCTTCTTGTGGCCAGCCGTATCGTCGGTTTTGAAATCAGCCAGCGAGATCGCAGAGCCTGGAACGACGAGGTAATCCTCAGTTTTCATCTGCACCCTCCACTAGACTATTCGATAAGAGTGTACCAAGAGATTCTTACGCACGCAAGTGAGAGCCTAACTCTGGTTGACGCTATGCCAATTCACACTAAGATATAGCTACCTTTACGTTTGGAGTATGTATGCAGATTACTGGAGCTGTTATGCCGCGTTTTGCCGCTCTAGGTGGTTGGGTCAACCGTATCTTGCGGGTTGATCTGTCAACGATGTCCATCCGTGCCCAGGAGACCGCTCCTTTTGTGCCAGATTTTCTGGCTGCGCGTGGATTGGCCGCCAAGTTTGTGTGGGATGAATACCCCGAGCCGGTGGAGCCCTTCGACCCGCGTAGCCCGCTGATGATTTTCACCGGTGCGCTGACGGGCTCGCGTTCAGCTTATTCCGGGCGCTGCACAGTGGCCGGGTTCAGCCCGCAAGGTTGGCCGTATCACTGGTTCACGCGTTCGAACATCGGCGGGCACTTTGGCGGGGAGCTCAAACGCGCCGGCTATGACGGCATGATCATCGTGGGGGCAGCGGATACGCCGGTGCGCATTATGATTAGCGATGATGAGGTCAGCATCCTGCCCGCGGATGAGCTGTGGGGCGCTCTGGCCCTCGACACCCTGGACACACTTGAAAGTCTAGAGGGCAAGGGTACGCGCAGCTTGGCGATTGGCCCGGCAGGGGAGCGCCTCGCCTGTATTGCCACCATACAAACCGCCACATCGTCAGCCTGTGGGCACGGCGGTTTCGGGGCTGTGATGGGCAGCAAGTTGCTGAAGGCTATCTCTGTGCGCGGCAGCGGCAAGGTTGCGTTGGCGGATGAAGAACGGGTAAACAGCTTTAGCAAAGCATTGGGCAATGCGCTGCGTTCACGCCAGACCAATCCGGAGCATGTCAGGCACCTCAACGAGCGTTTGAGCGCCGAAGGCGGCGGCAGCGTGCGTGCTTATGCCTGCACGGAAGCCTGTCCTACGCCCTGCAACCTGTATTACCGCGATATCCCCGGCATCGTCCAGCAGCGCAGCTATACTGGGCATTGGGCTTGCGTCGGCACACTGCTGGCCGGCATGGATGAGCAGACAGGGATCCCGCGGCGCGGCGTGTTTGACTTTCGCTTGGGCACACGCGCAGGCATGGAGATGAATGTGCTCTGCAACCAGTACGGCCTCAACCAGTGGGATTTGTTGATCGGCATGGTGCCCTGGCTAGAGGCCTGCCAGCGTACTGGTATTTTATCTACCATCAACGGCTTACCTGTTGATTTCAGGT
This sequence comes from Chloroflexota bacterium, assembly GCA_021372475.1. GTDB lineage: Bacteria > Chloroflexota > Anaerolineae > UBA1429 > UBA1429 > JAJFUJ01. The sequence goes on from JAJFUJ010000063.1 coordinate 13,528, forward strand.
CGCCCGTGTTTTGGTCCGAGTTCCTGCACGCTATCGCCTACCGTGAGGGTATGGGCGATGTGCTGGCGCTGGGCGGGTGGGCCGCCGCCCGCAGCCTCAACCTGGGTGAAAACCTGATGCGCCGTTATTATACCGGATGGGGACATGCCGGCCACTGGGACGGCCACGGCGACCTGGCGAATTACGCCGTCTACCCGTATTGGCTGGTGCCGGTGATGCAGTGGCTGACGGATACGCGCGACCCAATTCCCAGCGGCCATGATTACGTCTGGAGGATGATGGCTGCTGCGCAGCTTCACCCCCTGTATAAAGCCGGACCTGATGCTGAGCGCTTGCACAAACTCGCGCTGCTCGGGGAGCGGCTGTACGGCGATGCCGAAGCCACCAATCCGCTGAGCGGATACCAGGCCAAAGGCAAGGCGGCCTATTACCACATTCGGCGCAGCGTCATCAAGGACTGCCTGCCGGGCGACGACTTTGTGCTGCCGTGGCTGTTCGACCCAAACGCCCCCGACGGCCAGCCGATCGTCGACGGCATACCCGGCCCATCCATCGAATTTCACCTGTTCCAGGCCGGCACCGGCGTGGCCTGGGACGAAGCAGAGTTCATGCGCGCAGCCGAGCGGGTGTATGCCCTCGAGCGCGCCAACCAGGTTCGTCATTGGGGACGCGACAGGTCTGTGGACGAGTCGGTGCTGCCTTCGTTCGCATACCCAGAGAACTGGCCCAACCCGCTGACTGGCAAGAAGCAGGCGCTGGATCACGACAAGGCTAGGGCGATGATCGACGAGTATTACACCTGCCTCGGCTGGGATACCGCGCGCGGCTGGCCCAGCCCGGGACGGCTGGAAGCTCTGGGATTGGGCGGCGTATATCAGCCGATGAGCGCCGGAGCGCAGCGCGCCAGGGCAGCTCTCGCACGGCCGCAGGCGCTGCCGCCGGTGGAGATTATCGAGCACATCACTGAACAGGCGCCCGAGGAAAGCCTAGCATAGATTACTGAAATCATCCGGTATTGTGCTTATATATAGCACATTATACGATATTATTGAAGATGGATCGGAGAAGCGGATAATGGTGCATTACAGTGGAATCTGGCCGGCCTTGGTGACCCCTCTGACACCGGACGGCCAAGTGAACGTGGCAGTAGCGGAGAGACTGATCAACGACCTGATTGCAACCGGCATCAGCGGGTTGTATGTATGCGGCGGAACCGGCGAAGGGGTGCTCCTGGCGCCGGAAGTGCGCCGCAGCATGACAGAAGTTGCTCTTGGAGTCGTGAGCGGCCGCGTGCCGGTGATGGTGCACATCGGCGCCATTAATACCGAGACGGCGGTCGGCCTAGCTCAGCACGCCAGCCTGGTCGGCGCGGACGCCATCAGTTCAGTGCCGCCCTTTTACTATAGTGTGCCGTTCTCGGCCACGCTGACCCACTACCAGGCCATCCTGAACGCTGCGAATATCCCTCTATATGTGTATTACATCCCCAGCGCCACCGGCAATCCGATGACTCCCGAGCAACTCTTGGAAATCTGCGCGCTGGACGGCGTCGCTGGCTTTAAATATACCTCGCACGACCTATTTGCGTTGACGCGTATCATGGCTATGCGCGATCCAGACAAGGTGAATATCCTTTCGGGTCCCGACGAGCTGTTTCTGCCCTGCCTAGCATTGGGCGCAGATGGCGCTGTCGGCACGACTTATAATTTTATGCCGCGTTTATATATCGACATTATGGGGGCATACCTGCATGGTAAAGTAGAGGAGGCGCGCAAACTGCAACTCATCGCGACCACCATCATCACTAAATTGCTGCCGTTGGGAGCTATCGCAGCCACCAAGGCGCTGCTGCCGCTGCTCGGTTACCAGGTAGGATTCGGCGTGCCGCCGCTGCCGCGCATCGAGGGCAAGCAGGTGGAGGAGCTGCGCGTGCAGCTTGAGGAAGCCGGCCTGTTCAGGATGGTCAAGCGTGCGGCGGAATACAGTCCGGCAGGCGATCCGCTCTGTGGGCGCCTGGCTTAGGAGGCAATGATGGAACCCTTTATTATCAGCTTTTGGCACGATCCCCCGTTGAACCTGGACCGCTACCGCGAGCTGGCCGAATGCGGGTTTACGCTGGCCGCCGTTCATGCCCAAACACCAGCCGAGGGCAAACAGGCTCTTGAACTGTGCGCCCAGGTTGGGCTCAAGGCGATGATAATCGATCCGCGCATCACCCAGGCCGTCGGCAGCCCCGCCGGCTGGGAAGAGTTGGTTCAGCAGGCGGCAGCGGATTACCGCGGCCATCCGGCGCTGTGGGGCTACTATATCACTGATGAGCCGGGCGCTGCACAATTTAGCCAACTGGCGCGCATCCACTGCCTGCTGCGCCAAGTCGATCCGGCCGCGGTGCCATATATCAACCTGTTCCCGAATTATGCCAGCAGTGCGCAGCTCGGCACCGTATCGTACCGCGAACACGTGCGCCGGTTTATCGACCTGGTGCAGCCGCTATACCTGAGCTACGACCATTATGCTTTCTTTGAGGACCATGAATTTTCGATTTACTTCGAGAATCTGGAAATCGCGCGTGCCGAGGCGTTGCACGCCGGTATCCCGTTCTGGCAGATCATCCTTTCGTGCGCGCTGTTCAACTACCGCGACCCGACGCCGGCCGACCTGCGTTACGGCGTTTATACAACCTTGGCTTACGGCGGCAAGGCGCTGGCATACTATACCTACTGGACTGCCGATGGCTATTCGTTCCGCGAGGGGCCGCTGAATAAATTCGGCGACCGCACGCCGCTCTACGGCGTGATACAACAGCTTAACCTGGAGATGCAGCACCTGGGCCCGTGGCTCAACGGGCTCATATCCACGCGCGTGCGCCACTGGCCGGATGCGCCCATTGGCGCTCAGGTGCTCGATGATGGCGGTATCATAGTTGAAATAAGCGGCGGTGAGTTTGTCATCGGTGAATTCCGCGATACGCTCGGGCTGCCATGGATTATGGTGACGAACCGCAGCCGCGAACATTCAGCATGGGTAACTATCAAGCTGCGCACACCGTACACCGAGATTTCAGAGGTGGCGCGCAGCACTGGCGAGCTGCGCCCGATAGCGCGCGACCAGGGCACGCGGGCAGCAGCACCGCTGGCAGACGGTATGGTGGTGCAGTTCTGGTTGGCGCCGGCCGACGGGCGCCTGGTGCGCTTGAGCGCAAAGGAGTAAGGTATGGATAAATCTGTATTCCCGGTTATGTTCTGGTATCCGCCGGCCAATACCTATGCAAACTGGAAGCTAGCTGCCGAATGTGGCTTTAATGTGGTGCCGTTTCGCGCGCACAGCGCCGCGGAAGGACGGCAGGTGCTGGATTGGCTAGAAGAGTTCGGCATCCAGGGGATGGTCGAGGATTGGCGTATTACCCCCAAGCTGGTGGAACGACCCGATTGGCAGGAAACCGTGCGCCAGGTGGTGACAGATTACAGCAGCCATCCGGCATTGTGGGGTTATTTCATGACGGATGAGCCGAGGTTCGCTACCCTCGGCAGGCTGGGGAAGCTCTCACAGGCGGTTAAGGCAGCGGACCCGCAGCATATCGCCTACAGCAATTTACTGCCGGTGCCATGCAGCCCGCAAGCTCTCGGCACTATCGATTATACGAGTTATGTGCGCGCCTACATCGAGGCGGTCAAGCCACAGATGCTTTCCTATGACTACTATACGCTCTATGAGGGCTATGACGAACCGCGCTATTTCCAGAACCTCGAGATTATGCGGGCGGAAGCACTGCGGGCGGGATTGCCCTTTATGAATATATACCTTTCGGTGCCGCATTTCGCCTACCGCAATCCTTCGCCCGAGGACCTGCGCTACCAGGTGTATACTAGCCTGGCTTACGGCGCCAAGGCTTTGACCTACTTTACCTACCATACCCCCGATATCGAGAATTACCGCGAGGCGGTCACCGATATCTACGGCCACCCTACGGCCAAATATCCGTATGTGCGCCAGATTAACCAGGAATTAAGGATGCTTGGTCCCTGGCTGCTGAGTTTAACCTCAACCTGCGTGGCACACACCGGCGAGGTGCCGGAGGTGTATCAGCGTCAGGTGGGCTCAGAGAGCTTTTGCGATGCGGACGGGGCAGGGCGTGCACTGCTGGTAGGTGAGTTTGTCGATGAGGGCAAATTGCCATGGATATTGGTGGTCAATAAAGATCGCGAGCGCTCCGCCTGGGTAACCTTGCGGATACGCACGCAATTGCCTTGCATCGCCGAAGTGGCCCGTAGTACGGGTAAGTTGCGCCAGATTGCGCGCGATTCGGGGACAAATGCGGTGACGCTCTGCGAAGGTGGGTTAGAGGTACGTTTTTGGTTAGCCCCGGCCGACGGCCGGTTGATGCGTTTAAGTGATTCATAAAGGAGTATAACGTATGAACCAGAAGGTATTCCCAATTAGCTTTTGGTGCCAACCAGCAAACACTTATGAGAACTGGAAGATAGCAGCCGAGTGCGGCTTTACCGTCGTCCCAGTCAGCGCGGCGACGGTCGAGGAAGGGCGCAAGGTGCTGGATTGGCTGAGCGAGTTCGGCATCCAGGGGATGATTAGTGACCCGCGCGTCAATCACAAGATGACTGAAAAACGCGGATGGAAGGACACTGTCCAGGAGGTAACGGCTGCTTACCATGATCACCCAGCGCTGTGGGGTTACTATGTGACGGATGAGCCCGGCCTGGAGCGCTTCGAAAGCCTGGCCAAAATTATCAAGGCCTTCCAGAAGGCCGATGCGGAGCACATCGCCTTCATCAACCTATTTCCTAATTACGCCAGCGCCGATCAGTTGGGCACCATCAGCTACGAAAGGCACGTCGCTGCTTATCTGGATATCGTCAAGCCCGAGATACTTTCTTATGACCACTATGCGCTGCTTGAGGATGGTGACCGGCCGCAGTATTTCCCTAACCTCGAGATAATCCGCAACCAGGCGCTGCGTGCGGGTATTCCCTTCATGAATATTTTTCTCTCGACGCCGCATTTCAACTACCGCGACCCATCTCCGGCGGACCTGCGCTGGCAGGTGTACACCAGCCTGGCCTACGGCGCCAAAGCCATCGCCTACTTTACCTATGTGACGCCGGACGCAGAGAATTACCGCAATGGCCCTATCAGCATCTATGGGATGAAGACGCCCAAGTGGGATATGGTACGCCAGTTGAACCTGGAAGTGGGCAAACTCGGACCGTGGCTCAGCGAGCTAACCTCGACCGGCATTTATCATACCGGCTGTGCGCCGGCCGGCAGCGAGGCCCTGTGCGGTTGCGGCCTGGTGGCCGAGGCCGATGGTTCTGGCAAGGAGCTGCTGGTGGGCGAGTTTGTGGATGGTGGCAAGAATCCGTGGGTCATCGTGATGAACAAGGACCGCCAGCACGCCGCCTGGGTCACGTTAAAGCTGCGCACGCCTTTGACTAAGCTGCACGAAGTGGCGCGCAGCACAGGCGAACTACGGGCTATCGCGCGCGACCAGGGTGTGGATGCATACAAAACTTATGAGGATGGCCTGGTGGTGCAGTTCTGGTTGGCCCCGGCCGATGCGCGCGTGATGCGCGTGAGCAACCAGGCGTAAGCCGTTATAAATAGAAAGGCAGGCTGCCGAACTCGGCAAGCCTGCCTTTCTTATTACTGCGCGGCGTAGGTTCCGAGAATCTCGCCAAAGTAGATACGGTGGTAGTTGCGGCCGCCGTAAGATTCCGCCTCAACCGCACCATCCATCTGCGCCGGGATAACGTTGTTATAATGCACTACCCGGCACTCGTAAACCACCGGGCAGGCATCGATCGTAATCGAGGGCACATGCTGCGCCGGCGAGGTGGCGATATTGTAAGCGCCGAATTTGTCGATCTCGCGGCCGCTTTTGCTGCCGCAGATTGCCACCCAGCGTTTGAGCTCGGGTGGGGGCACATTCACCGTGAAGACATGCGAATCCTCGATGAACTCGTAGGTGTAGCGCGAGGGACGCACCAGCACCTGGAAGATGGGCTTGCCCCAGATGATGCCTATCATCCCCCAGCTAATCGTCATGACGTTCGAAACGCCGGTCTTTTTGGTCGAAACCAGCAAAAAGCCGGGGTCGTTCAAGCGCGTTATCATCTCACTCAGGTTTTGGCTATATTCAACTGCCTGGCGTTCCATTCATACCTCCGGGTTATCACCGATTTTATTGAGTCAAGGCTTTCTTGCTGCGCGAATATTGCAGCTCACGTTCCTTAATCGAGCCGGTCTCGAGAATGTTGCGCGCAATGCGAATGTCATCCTCGGCCTCCATAGTGCTGAGCGTGCCGATGCAGACGGTATCGATTGGTTTGATGGAGTGGTACACGAACGAGAGCCCGGTAGGCGGCAGCACGCGCCCGGCCGCCAGGGGTTTGATGCAGATAATGGGCTTGGGCGTATTATTGATCACCCGCTCGATCCAGTCCGTCTCGACCTGGCAGAGAAAGCCGATCGGGTTGTATATCTGGATATACGTCTCAACATCGTAGCCGGCTTTATCGCAGACCACCACCGTTTCGGGGCGGTGGGTGGAGAGGCCGGGGATCATGCCTAGCTCGCGGATGCGCTTGGTGGCCTGTTCGATGCCGATGAGGCGCGTCTCGTTGGCCACCAGATTGCCGTCTGTCCAGTGCTGATGTGGCAGGCAAATGGCTGCGCCCTGTTCGGCGCTCTGTTCGATACCTGGCAGCAGGTCCTCGATATGCTCCCCGCCGGGCGTAGCGATGAGATGCATCGTCACCCCCGTCTCTTCCTTGACACGGCGCAGCACCTCGCGCGATTGCGGATCGGGCGAGGCCAGATAGGCGTTGATGCCGTTGCGCGCAAACACGCATAGGACTTCGGTGATGCGTTCCACGTTCATATACTGGCGAATCCACTGGTCTTTGGCGGCAGAATAGTGAGAGTAGCCACGGAACCAGTTGGAGCCGGCAATCATGCGCGAGATCTCTAGCGTGCCGATGCGAGTCATTGGAAAATCCATCATATCCATCCTCCACAACCAAGCTTGATATTAAAGATACGCTGAGCATTGCCCGACATAACGAGAGCGCGGTCTGAAGCGCCCATTTGCAGACGCTCGAACTGCGCCAACATAACCAAAGGGTCGAAAAGGGTCGCATCGCTGCCGAACACGAGCTGCGACGAGCCAACGTTATCCAGGGCGCGCTGGATAGCGCCGGCATACGGTGTGGAGCAGGTAAAATCCAGATATAGATTAGGGCAGCTCTTGGCTGCCTGGATGGCCAGGCGCCAGGCATCCGCGCCGGCATGCGCCATAATCAACGGCAGCTCGGGGTGGCGCTCAGCCTGGCGCTGCAAGGCTTGCACCTCGCCCGCGCCCCAGGTATGCAGCAGCACAGGTTTAGCCAACGGTGCCAGGATATCCAGCAGTGCTGTCACGCGCGCATCGCCAATCGAGCAGCCCGCATAGGCCGGGTGAATTTTATAGCCTACAAAGCGCGGATTCGTCCGATAGCGTGCTATCTCCTGCTCGCTGACTGCGCGTATATTCGGGTTCAGGGTGACATAAGCGAACAGGTTGGTACTTGCCTTTATTTCGTCGGCCAACTCGGCATTACCTGCGCCAATATCCTGCACCACGGCACGTGCTGAGGAGATGACCGCAGCGCTGATGCCGCGCCGGGCCATCAAGCGCTGGTTGAGTGCAATACCGCCCGTCTCGCCGCAGAAAGGCCAGGGGCCGGAGTGCTGGTGCACATCGAGGATGAGAGGGGATGTCATCGCGGCGCCTCATAGTCCAGGTGATAGATGCGACGCGCGTTGCCGCCCAACAGGGCAGCCTTGGCTTCAGGTATTATATCAGAGCAGCGAATCATCTCGAGCGTTGGGCTGAGCGCCCAGCCTGGCGCGCCGGAGCCAAAGAGCAGGCGCTCGCAGCCGAGGCAGCTTACCAGGAGTTCGACGATGCCCGGGCTGACCAGGCGCGTGAGCTCCAGATGCAGCCTAGGATGGGCTTCCAGCACGGCGAGCGCCTCGCCCATGGTGGCGTAAGTGATATTGGCCAGGATGAGCGGGATATGCAGACCATCGCTCAAAGAGGCCAGCCATGTCGCGTCGCCCGAAGCGCCTGTCTCGACGCTGATTGGCATGCCGGCCGCATCCGCCAGGGCAAGTGCACGCATAAACGGCTCGCTGTGCAGCGACCAGCTCTGCCGGTAAGGAGTGAAACGCAGGCCGGCAAACGGAGGCTGCGCGCAGGCAGCTATCTGTGCCGGCAGGTCGACATACGGTGCAGGATTTATGACAGCTACCGGTACGAGCCGAGGGTGTTCGGCACAATATGCGGCCAATTCGCGGTTGCCCCGCGCCTGGTCATAGCGCACGGCAGCGAACGACATCGCCAGCGTGCGCCCGATTCTTTCCCGGTCCATCTCGGTGAGCAGCGCGGCGGCCGACAAATCGCGGTCGTCATCGGGCTGCTGGCCGATACAGGCAAAGGCATCGATTATCTCGTAGGGACCATGCTCGGCGCTGATGCTCATCGCAGGTAAGCCGCCTCTACCTTGTGCAGGATACTCACAATATCCTGCACCTCCTGCGTGCCGTAGCCCTCGTGCCAGGGGATCACAAAATGCGCGTCGATGGCGCGGCGCGCGTTAGGGCAGGTGCCCTCATACTGCACCTCTCGCCCATAATAGGGGCAGCTCCAGGGGCACTCTGTCTGGCCGTAGTTGGCGCGCTGGCGGAACCACGGCGATTCGTAAGCGATCCAATCATAGTGCAGGTCGATGGGCATCCCCTCGGCAGCGCAGGCAGCTACGAATTCAGCCTTGCTCTTTCGCAGCACAGCCGGGTCGATGTGAATCAACATCAGCCAATAGGAGGGCTCGGCGCCCTCGATGATTTTTTGCAGGCGCACCGAACGTAGGTCAGCGATGCCTTGTGCCAGCATGCCGGCCAGGGCGCGCCGCTTGGCTACCACTTGATCCAGTTTTTTCAACTGAGTACGCCCGATGACGGCCTCAAGCTCGGTCATGCGGTAGTTCATGCCGAGAAACAGGTTTTTACGTTCCGCGGAGTTGAACGGTTTACCGCGATCGGCGAAGCGCTTGGCATTCCAGTAGAGCTCCTCATTGTTCGTGAGCACCATCCCGCCCTGCCCTCCGGCGGTGTGATGCTTGCCGCCCATCAGGCTGAATGCCGACAGGTCGCCAAAGGTGCCGACGAGTTGCCCGTTCAAACGGGCTGCGTGCGCCTGAGCACAATCTTCGATCAGCGGGATACCATGAGTGCGCGCAATCGCCTGGAGCTGATCGATTTGCGCCGGCTGACCAGTCAGGTGAGTCACGATAATCGCTTTGGTGCGCGGGGTGATGCGCGCCTCGAGCGAGGCCGGATCCATATTCATCGTCTCCTGGTCGGTATCAGCAAATATGGGAATGCAGTTGTTCCACAAAATCGGGGCCACGCCCCCGGGATCGGTAATTGGTGCGGAGATAACCTCCTGGGTGATATCCAGGCGCAGGGCGCTGAGCGCCGTGTGGACGGCCGCTGTGCCGGAAGAGACGGCCGTGGCAAAAGCCATGCCGTGGTAGGTAGCGAACTCGCGCTCATACGCATCGACGTGTTCGCCGCCATAACGGTCAAAGCCGCCGCCGGAAGAGCGTTCTTTGTTCATGAGCGCCATCACGGCGTCGATCTCTTCCTCGCCCACCAAGATGCGGCGGGGAAAAGGCGTACTCCGTACCTTGGCTCCACCATCAACAGCCAGTTGAGACATGCGCCCTCCAGCAACGACATACTTGTGCCAGTGTAGCATGGTCAGATGCATCTGTCCAGATTACGGCATTCCAGACGTACCGCGCTCATTCATAGCGTAAAGCATCGATTGGATTGAGCTGGGCCGCCCGATTGGCGGGATATATGCCGAAAAAGAGGCCGACCAGGATCGAAAATCCAACTGCCATCAACACTGAGGAACCCGTGATGACGGTAACAAAAATATCGGTGGCGATGCGGTTGATAATGAGAGATATAATCCAGCCAACTAGGATACCAAGTAATCCACCCATAAAGCTGAGCACCACCGACTCTACTAAAAACTGTATCAGGATATCGCTGCGCTTTGCCCCGACAGCCTTGCGGATGCCGATTTCGCGGGTGCGTTCGGTTACGGAAACAAGCATGATATTCATAATGCCGATGCCGCCCACCAACAGGGAGATGCCGGCAATGGCGCCAAGTAAAATGGTCAAAACGCTTGTGATTTGGGTTAGTGAGCTGAGGATATCCTTCTGGGTGGAGATGGTAAAGTCATTCTCGGCGTCTGATTCAATGGAGTGACGCGCGCGCAGCAACTGAGTTATTTGAGCTGAGACAGAATCAATGTTGTCAGGATCAGCAGCGGAAACCATGATCAGGTTAATGCGGTTGCTTGCTCCTGAACCGAGGCGGTCGCTAGTGAAGCGTCGCATCGCGGTGGTAATGGGAACTACAGCGGTATTATCTCGCGTGCCATAATAACCTATACCACCTAGCTCCTCGAATACACCCAGAACGGTAAAGTTGAGTTTATTGATACGGATTTGCTGACCTATTGCTGATTCCGCATCGCCGAACAGCGTTGCGGCAGTATCTGCGCCGAGGATGACGACCCGAGCGTAATTATCCATATCCATTTGTGTAAAGAAAGCGCCGTACTGGACGACGCGGTTATTCACCAGTGCATAATCCTGGCTGCTGCCGATCAACTGTACCGATATGGTGGTGCCGGCATACGAGAGATTAACCCCAGTGGATATTTGCGGGGCAACGCCGGCCACACCCGATACCTCAAGCGGATCAGCGATGGCTTCAGCATCCTTCAGTGTTAATGTACCCTGTGCCCTGGTCATCTGCTGTTGTGAAGAGATGTTATAGTTGCCCGGGATGACAATAACCAAGTTGGAGCCAAAACTCTGGATGCTCGATGTGATCGAGGCTGTCGCTCCTGTACCAACCGAAATCAGGGCGATCACTGCGCCGGTACCAATGATGATGCCCAGCATCGTCAAGGCGGTGCGCAATTTGCGCGCCATCAGGCTGCGGAGCGCCATCCGCAGGTTTTCCACTATGCGCATACTCAGCTCCTCGGCTTATGTTTTGGCATACATAATGACCTATCGGCCGAACCTCGTTTTATGCATAAGCAGCTTTATCACGCAGGTATCAGATTGGATCAGGGAGCCGGCCTGACCTTGTGTGCTCTGCGCTGAACCTGCCAATACAGGGTAAATCCAGCCATATCTGCCAGTCAATATGGGAGATAGTCTAGCAGAGTCTCGGCCGCAAATCCAGCCTACGGAATAGCCGAATCCCTAGACTTATACTGTATATACCAGCTTAATAATAGTATAAAAATGCAGATTAGCGTTAAATATACAAGTATATATATATGAATTACCAAAACAAACAAGCCGCATCGTAAGATGCGGCTTGTCATCAAAAGCGTTTACTCGTAACGCAAGGCGTCGATAGGGTTCAGGGCGGCCGCTCGGTTAGCAGGATAGATACCAAAGAAGAGCCCAACTCCGAACGAGAATCCAACCGCCATAAGGATGGATGAGGCCGTGATGACCGAGGAAAACATACCTGCAGCAACCTGGTTGATAACCAGCGAGATAATCCAACCGAACCCGATGCCGATAGCCCCGCCGATGACGCTGAGCACCACCGATTCAACCAGAAACTGCAACAGGATATCGCTGCGTTTAGCGCCCACTGCTTTGCGAATGCCGATCTCACGCGTGCGCTCGGTGACAGAAACCAGCATGATGTTCATGATGCCGATGCCGCCCACCAGGAGCGAGATCCCGGCAATTGCCCCCAGAAAGATGGTCATAATCTGTGTTATCTGGGTCAAGGAACTGAGCATATCTTCCTGGGTTGAGATGGTAAAGTCGTCATCAGCGCCAATCTCAATCTTGTGACGCGTGCGCAACAGGTCAGTTATCTCTGCGACAGTTGTATCAATGTTTTCTTTGTCGGCGGCAGATACATAGATGGTGTCCACGCGGGTGCTGGCACTAGATCCGGCACGTTCATTGCGGAAACGGCGTATGGCGGTGGTAATAGGTATAACCGCAGTGTTATCGCGTGTGCCCGATAGCCCTGTTCCGCCGAGCGATTCGAAAACGCCAACCACAGTAAAGTTCAGCTTATTGATGCGTACCTGTTGACCTACTGCGGATTCCGCGTCGCCAAAGAGGGTCTCGGCCGTTGCAGAACCGAGGACGACCACTCGGGCATAAGCATCCACATCGACTTGGGAAAAGAACGTGCCAAATTCCACTACTCTGTTGTTCACGATGTCATAGTCTTCGCTAGAGCCAGTCACCTGAAGGTTAACCACAGTACCTTGGAACGAAAGCTGCCCCATGGTTGACATTTGCGGAGCGACTCCAGCCACGTTATTTATCTGCGTTTCATCGGCAATCGCCTCCGCATCTTTCAACGTCAGGGTATCCTGCGGCCTAAAGTTCGATTGCTGTGAAGACGCGTTGTAGTTGCCAGCCTGGATGATGATCAGGTTGGCGCCCATACCTTCAACTTGTGAGGTAATCGAAGCAGTCACGCCGGAGCCTACAGACACTAAGCCTATCACAGCGCCAGTTCCGATGATGATGCCCAGCATCGTCAGGACAGAGCGCATTTTACGCGACATCAGGCTGCGCAAAGCCATACGCAAGTTCTCTACAAGGCGCATAAGATACTCCCTTGCTCTGGCAGATACCATAACCTGCCAATAATTCTGCTAGTTTTCATGTGCGTCTTTAGCTACCTCTGGTTGCGGTGCTATACGCTGGTTGGTGACAGGCGCGTCAGATACCAGCTCGCCATCGTGCAGCCGAATAACACGACGCGTGTACTCGGCGATCTCTTCCGAGTGGGTAACAAAAACCACAGTTATGCCCAGATTTTGATTCAGACGCTGAAAGATTCCCATTATTTCCAGCCCGGTCTTGCTATCCAGGTTGCCGGTAGGCTCATCCGCCATGATAATGGAAGGGTTATTGATCAAAGCGCGGGCGATAGCTACGCGCTGCTGCTCACCGCCGGAGAGCTCGTTCGGCTTATGATAAATACGATCAGCCAGATTGACCGATTTGAGCGCAGCGACAACACGATTGTGGCGGTTATCGCTGCCGGAGTAGATCAACGGGATCATCACATTATCGTAAGCCGTTGTCCTGGGCAGCAGGTTATAACTCTGGAACACAAAACCGATTTTCTTGTTACGAATCGCGGCAAGCTGGTTATCGTTCAGGCTCGAGACCTTCACACCGTCCAGCATGTACTCGCCTGTTGTCGGCTGGTCCAGGCAGCCCAACAGGTTCATTAAGGTGCTTTTACCGGAGCCTGAAGGTCCCATGATAGCTACAAACTCGCCGGTATCGATCTGGATGTTCAGGTTGCACAGTGCGTGCACGTCCTCGCTGCCCATACGATATGTTTTAGTCAAGTCCTTGGTCTCAATTAACATAAACTACCTTCCAAATCCACCCATCATTATGCTGCCAGCAGCGCCCGGATTGGTGCTTGTGGTAGTAGTCGTATTGAGCAGCACAACATCGCCCTCGTTGAGCCCTGACGTTACTTCGGTGAGGGTGCCATTCGTGATGCCTATCGTGATATTTGCTCGCTGGGTACCGCCCATTTTCTGCACCATCACATAAGTACCTTGCGTATCGCGCTTGATAGCTTTGCTGGCTACAAGCAGCACGCTATCTTTATGCTGGGCGATAATATCCACGGCAGCGGTCATAGAAGGACGCAGCGCAAGGTCGGTTGGCTGCAATTCCACCCGCACGTTATAGTAAACTACGCCCTGAGTGGTCGTGCCAAGGGTATCCACCACGGCCACAGTGCCGGTGAGCGTCTCGTCAGAATAAGCATCAAGCGTCACGGTAGCAGGCTGTCCCACGGCTAGCTTGCCGATTTCGGTCTCGTCAAAGCTGATGTCCACGTGGTATTGGCTGTCATCGATAAGCGTACCAGCCGAAGTGCTGGAACCCACTATGTCGCCTTCAGCGATGCTCCATTCCGCCAGCAGCCCGGCGAAGGGGGCTTTGAGCACTGCATCTGAGAGCTTGTCGCGGGCGGAATCGAGATTAAGCTTGGCCGATTCCACCTGATTTTGCGCGGATACCAGGTCCTCCTCCTTCGGCTGAGCAAGCAGTTCATCCAGTGTGTTTTGAGCTTGGATGAGTTGGTTTTGTGCGCTCAGGATTTGGGATTGCGTAGGGCCAGCTACGAGGTCGTCATAAGTCATCTGTGCCTGCTGAAGGCTAAAGTCGGCATTGGCCACAGAAACCTCAGCTTGAGCTTTGGAGGCTTGGTTAGCAGTCGGGCTCGCCCTGGTCACATCCCGCTGAGACTGGGCAATCCACAGGCTGTTCTTGGCCTGTTCAAGGGATATTTCGGCCTTCTTGAGATCATCGGCGGTTGGGCTGGCCAGCACCTCATCAAGATTGGCCTGAGCGAGCGCAACAGAGCTTTTGGCAGCATTCAGGTCTGCTTCTGAGGCTTTCTGAGAAGCCTTAGCCAGTGCAGCTTCAGCGTTCGTGAGAGAAAGCTCGGCCTGCTTAAAGCTCAGGTCTAGGTCGGTGGTATCAAGGGTTGCCAGTACCTGCCCTTTCTCAACGCGCGTTGCCTTGACGGCAGATACACTGTTAACCGTACCGGCTGAGCTAAAGCTCAAAGCCACTTGCCGCTCAGGCGCAAGGCTGCCGGTCGAAGAAACCACAAGTTCGATCGAGCCTTTGGTGACTGTAGTCGTGGTTGCAGCCGTAGTATCAGCCGTAGCCGCGGCTGTTGAGACAGATACGCGGTTATAGATGACCCATGAGGCCCCTGCTACGACTGCTAAAATAACCACGATGGTGACGAAACGCTTCATTCTCAAAATCTCCTTAAGTAAAACTAACCTAAAATCGGGATTGAAATACTCAGACCCAACATAGTCGGAAGCAAACGGACCACATTTAGCGCCGCGATGATAATGATGGTAGACAATGCGGCTTTCCAGCCTTTGACCTGCCCGACCTGGTGCAGCCCGATTCCTAACAACACATAAAACCAGATGGCAAAGGGGTCAATGTTGGCCAGCAGCGACGATAGAACGGAACCTCCGGCAGCGACGCCAGGGCCAGTCGGCGCCAGGAATGACAATCCCTGGCTGAGGATTATGCGCTTGGTTGAAAGATAGTAGATAAGCTGCGTGAGGTTGCGATAAAAGAAAGGAATTGTCGCCAGGACACCGGCAGTGAATATGGCGCCAAAGTCAGGCTTACCGCGCAGCAGGCGCACAAGCAGATATCCAAGACCAGCAATCAGCAGCCAGGAGACAACCAGCACTGCGAGCTTTAGGCCAATCGTGAGCAGTGGAGAACTAGATGTCCCGGCTACAGCGCCCTGAGGGAACGCGCCAGGAGTAGTGCCAGGTCGAACGTTGCCGCCGGTAATGGCTGCGCCGGCTTGAGTTCCTGTCGTTGCCCCTTGCTGACCAGCAGGGGCAGCGCCTTGCTGGTCTGCCGGAACTCCGGTCGTTCTCGCAGTGGTACTAGGAATGCCTTGCGCCAAAAACCGAGATTGCATCGTGCTAAGCATTGAGGACTGCGCTGAAGACATTACCAAAGCTGACACGACCATACTGATGATTATCAGCACGGCTGGCCAAACCCAGGCATTTTTGCGCTCTGCAGCCTGTTTATAGGCTTGCTTGGGCCGGTCGATGATGTCAATTAATGCTGCCATAAGCTCCCTTCGCCCGAATGAATTACGTTAGTTAAACGAGACTATAAAGATGATTATTCGCTGCGATACATGAATTGAAGGAGCCTCTCAGGTAATTCACAGCCAGAATGGAATATAGTCATCGATATTATCATACATCTATTATTGTACCGAATACCAATATCCAATATGGTTTGCCAGGTAGCAGGGTTAGGACTACATTACCCAAATATTGTTCAAGGAGATACACTAAGGTGCCGCGCTGGAAACGTAATCTAGTCATACTCTGTACCGCCCAGCTTATAACCCTGATTGGCTTCTCTTCGTATGGCTCCTTCATACCCTACTATCTGCAGGAACTGGGCGTCTCTACCTATGAGCAAGCCCTGGCGTGGACGGCTGCGTTTAACAGCGGGGCGGCTATCGCGATGATGATAGCTTCGCCAATCTGGGGCAGCCTGGCTGACCGCTATGGGCGCAAAGTGATGCTGGTGCGAGCCACCGCTGCCGGTATGATCCTTGCAGCCTTGATGGGCATGGCCAAATCGCCCACTGAACTTATCATCATTCGCATCATCCAGGGAGCCTTAACCGGGACGATGGGAGCGGCGATGACCCTCGTCGCCACCGAGACTCCCGAATCTCATCTGGCCACCAGCCTGGGGACCATGCAGACGGCTCAGTATGTCGGCATGGCT
>JAJFUJ010000078.1 GCA_021372475.1 Chloroflexota bacterium
CATTATGCCTGCTGGAGCCATTGCATCGACCTGATCGTCTATTTTGGCGGGCCCATCGCCTCGCTGGCGGCGCTGGCCAGCAGCGAGCAGCGCGGCCGCTCCAACGGCGAGCAGGCGGTGGATGTGGCCGCTAGCTTTCGCACAGAGGGCGATGCTTCCGGCACGATTATCGGCACCCTGGCGCTCGATTTTGCCATGCCGTTGTATGAGCTGACCCTGAGCTACGAGCGCGGCCGCATCTCACTGCGCGACCTGGACGGCGACCTCGAGTATGTGGACTACCGCGGGCATAAAATTGAGACCTATGCCCTCTCACGCAACACCTCCCGCTGGGACCAATACAACGCCACCTTTGCGGCCTCGCTCAAAGCCTACTTGGCCTCGATTCGTGCCGGCGGCCCACCGCCGATCCCGGGGATGGCCGGGCTAGCAGAGCTGCAGGTGGAAGCGGCCATGAAGCGTTCCATACGCGAGCTCAGACCGGTCAACCTAGCCGAAGAGTTCCCCCTGGAGATATAATGTGCCGGCGCACCAGGGCTGTATGCCGCCGCCCAACGCGGCAACGCGTATGAGCTGATGGGCAGGCGCGCGACGTCGGGGCGATTATCAACGTCCTGCCTGGCGACGAGGCTTGAAAGGAGCATATGCCGATGCCGAGCTATCACTTTTCAACTCTCTCTGTAGATGCTTATCTGGAGCGCGTCGCAGAGGCGCGCCGTGCGCTCGCCAGCGACCCGCAGCGGCCGCGCTATCACTTTACCGCGCCGGCCAACTGGCTGAACGACCCCAACGGCCTGATTCAATGGCAGGGGATATACCACATGTTCTATCAACACATTCCGGATGACCCGGCGCAAGGTGCCAAATGGTGGGGGCATGCGGTGAGCAGCGACCTGCTGCGTTGGCAGGATCGACCGCTAGCGCTGGCGCCCAGCCCCGGCACCGCCGACGCGGACGGCATTTGGTCGGGCTGCTGCCTGGCACACGGCGGGCGCGTGTATGCACTGTACACCGGTTTCAAGGTGATGCAAACGGAAAAGGGCTATGACTCGGACCAGCGCCCCTGCCTGGCCTGGGCACAGGATGATAGCCTGGATACCTGGGAGAAATACCAGGGTAATCCGCTTGTCTCGCAGCCTGCCGGGGTACGCAGCGGAGACTTGCGCGACCACACCGCCTGGCGCGAGGGCGATTGGTGGTACCAGGGCATCGGCTCGAGCATCGCGGGCGAGCACGGCGCCGTGCAGCTCTACCGCTCGCGCGATCTGCGCACCTGGGAATACCGCGGACGCCTGGCTGAGGGCCAGGCTGCTGAAAGCGGCTGGATGTGGGAGTGCCCTTCCTTCTTTGCGCTGGGAGGGCGGCACGTGCTGATTACCTCGCCGATTCCCTTTGGCAGGGCTATTTACTTTAGCGGGAATTACGAGGAGGAACGTTTCATTGCCCAACGGCAAGGTGAGTTAGATACGGGCGGCTGCTTCTATGCTCCGCAAACCTTCCAGGCGGATGACGGGCGCAGGCTCATGTTCGGATGGCTGTGGGAGGGCTTGCCCGAGCGCTATGCACAGGAAGCGGGTTGGGCCGGCGCGATGTCGCTGCCGCGCGTGCTGACACTGGATTCGGCAGGATATCTGTGCCAGCAGCCAGCAGCCGAGGTGGACACACTGCGCGGCGCCGGCTGGAAAGCGGAACCAATCCTGCTGCGCGACACCGGCGAGTATATGCTGCCCGTGCGCGGCGCGCAGCTCGAGTTGAATTTGGTAATACGTCCCACTGCAACTGGCAAGACCGGAGTGGTGCTGCGCCGTGCTGCAGATGGGGAGGAACGTACCCTGGTCTATTACGATGCAGACAAGCGCGAGCTGGGCATCGACCGCACACGCTCTTCGCGCGTCCCCGATGCCGCTCGCGATGTGCGCGGCATCGCACTGCCCCTCGAAGCCGAGGAGGAGCTGCGGCTGCGCATTTACCTGGATAACTCGGTACTGGAGGTATTCGCCAATGAGCGCGCTGCCTTGGCCAGCCGAATATATCCGCAGGCTGAGAGCAACGGTGTGTCGCTTTACACCGAAGGCAGCCGGTCTGCAGTGTTGAGCGTCAGCGCTTGGCAGATGCAGGCGGTTTGGTAGTATTTATTCTACATATCATCAGGAGGACAGCATGCTAGTCACGGGCATCGAGAGCTTTGAATGCCGGGTACCGGTCAGCGAGAAAGCGGCCGCACACGGCGTGGGGCCGGATATCTGGGTGACGCGCGTCACCACCGATAAAGGCATTACCGGTTATGAGTTCTACCCCACACTGGGGCGCAACCTGGAGAAGGCGCGTAAAATCGTGGTCGGGCAGGATCCCCACAATATCGAGGTATTTCTACAGCAAGGGCTCGGGACGGCGCCTGGCGTCGAGACGGCGCTGTGGGATATCATCGGCAAGGCCGCCGGCCAGCCGGTGTACAAGCTGCTGGGCGCCGCCAAAGAGCACATCCCCTGCTACCTGACCTGCGTCTGGCCCGGCCCGGCCGACCAATCGGGGGTGACCTACGAGCAGCAGGCGGCCGATATCAAGTATTACCAGGAGCACGGTTTCAAGGCCGTCAAAATCCGCGGCTTCCGCCGGCCAATCCAGGCTGATGGCGATGCGGTGGCGACCATCCGCGACGCGGTGGGCGGGCGCGAGGTGATGCAGATTATGATCGACCGCACTGGGCCGTACTCGGGCACCATCTGGACGATGGACGAGGCCATCATCATGGCGCGCCGTTTCGAGAGCCTGGATGTGACCTGGCTGGAGGAGCCGCTCAACCGCGGCGATGTCTTCGAGCATGCCAAGCTGGCGCAGACGGTCGATATCCCCATCACCGGCGGTGAGGGCGACCGCGGGCTATCGATGTTTAGCAGATACCTGAAATACGGCAGCTATGATATCCTGCAGCCCGACACGATGAACTGCGGCGGTATCCTGACAACCAAGAAAATCGGCGCGCTGGCCGAGAGCTTCGGCGTGGACTGCGTGTTGCACGGCACGCACGGGCTGCTGCTGGCCTCGCGGCTGCAGAACGAAGCCAGCCTGCCCAACTGCTGGATATTGGAAGTGGCGCTGACCAATCCCGGCCTGCTGCCGTGGGAGCAGTGGGAGCATTGCCTGGCGCTGGTGAACCAAAAGGAGCTCTATCGGGTTGAGAATGGCGAATTTATTATGTCTGACCTGCCCGGCCTGGGGCTGGATGTGAACGACGCGGCTCTGGAACGTTACCGCGTGCCGTAAGCCTGCGCATTAGCCCGGCCGGAATCTCACTCCGGCCGGTTTTTTATTTCAACCGGGATACGATATACTGGTAACTAGATGTAGGTTGGAACTAAGGGAGCATGATGGCTGGTTCATCGGGTCAAGTGGCTTTGACTGACTTGGTTACGTTTTTCTATCCGGCCGCACCACCACCCGCTGGGTTCTGGTACGCCCATCCGCTACACGAGATAAAAGGTTTAACCGAGGAGCAGCTTTACTGGGCGCCTGACCCGCACAGCTTGTGCATCCTGTGGCAGGTTGGGCATATCGCCTGCCGTGAACGCCTGCATATCGGCGGATTTATGCAAGGGTTGAACGCAGAGCAGCTCTGGCCGGAACCGTATGGGGTTTTCGGCGACGAATGGGCTGGTGTTGAGGAGATACGGCAGGCAGTGAGGAATCCGGCTGACTTGTACGCGTATGTCGAGGCAGCGCGGCGCAGTGACCTGGAGTATATCAACTCGCTGACGCCGGAGGATTACAGCCGCCTGGTCTCACCCGATTCAGATAAGCTGACCGTCGCCCATTGGCTGTTCATTACGGCCTGCCATACGGCGCTGCACATCGGGCGCATTCAGGCGCTGCGGGCGATCATCGAATCCAAACCGGAACGAGCCTGTTGAGCTGGCCATTTGCGTTTGTCCTTTTGTACCATTCATTTTGAACAATACTGGAAGCAGGTTTTATAAACTGTGAGTACAGCCGGATTTCCGCTTGAACGCATCCGCAACTTTTGCATCATCGCGCACATCGACCACGGCAAATCCACCCTGTCGGATAGATTGCTGGAGCTGACGGGTACCATCGAGCAGCGCCAGATGACCGACCAGGTGCTGGACAGCATGGACCTGGAGCGCGAAAAGGGGATTACCATCAAGGCCAAAGCGGTGCGCATGCTATACCGCCACAGCGACGGCCAGGAATATGAGCTTAACCTGATCGATACGCCGGGCCATGTGGATTTTTCCTACGAGGTCTCGCACGCGCTCTCGGCTTGCGAGGGCGCCATCCTGGTGGTGGACGCCACGCAGGGGATCGAAGCGCAAACGCTGGCCAATCTCTACCTGGCCATCGATAAAGATCTGGATATCGTGCCTGTGGTCAACAAAATTGACCTGCCCTCGGCGCGCCCGGACGAGGTGGCCGAGGAACTGGAAAAGCTGATCGGCTGCGCCGCCGAGGAGGTGCTGCAGGTTTCGGCCAAGGAAGGCACCCATATTGAGTCTGTGCTGCCTGCCGTTATTGCACACATCCGTCCGCCGGAGGGCGAGACGGATGCGCCGCTCAGGGCACTCATCTTTGATTCACACTACGACCCATATAAGGGCGTCATCGCTTACCTGCGTGTGGTGGATGGCACGGTGCGCGCTGCGCAGCCGCTGCTTTTGATGTCCAGCGACAAAGTATTTGAAGCGCTCGAGACGGGCATCTTTCATCCGGATATGCGCCCGATCGACGCGCTGCACGCCGGCGAGGTGGGCTATATCGCCACCGGCTTGAAGACCGTGCGCGAATGCCGGGTGGGCGATACCGTCACCACTCAGGCGGACGGCGCCGGCGAGCCGCTCTTTGGCTACAGGCCGCCCAAGCCGATGGTTTTTGCCGGCATTTATCCGGTGGATAACGACGATTACCAGGCGCTGCGCGAGGCGCTGGAAAAGCTGCAGCTCAACGACGCCTCGCTCATTTATGAACCCGAGTCGTCGGTGGCGCTCAACCAGGGCTTCCGCTGTGGATTCCTGGGGCTGCTGCATATGGAGATCGTCCAGGAGCGCCTGGAACGCGAGTACAACCTGGACTTGATTGCCACCTCCCCATCGGTGGAATACCAGGTGCTCAAGCGCAACGGCGAAACGATTCTGGTGGATAACCCCGAGGAGCTGCCGGATGAGTCAGCGATTGAGGAGATCCGCGAGCCGTGGATGCACATCACCATCTATACCCCGCCCGATTACATCGGCACATTGATGGACCTGGCGACTACCCGGCGCGGCGAGTATATCCGCATGGATTATCTTGATGAGCACCGCGTCGCGCTTGAGTTCAACATCCCGCTCTCAGAAATCCTGGTCGATTTCCATGATGAATTGAAGGCGCGCTCGCGCGGTTATGGCTCACTCGACTATACATTCTCCTCCTACCGTGCGGCCGACCTGACCAAGATGACCGTGCTGGTGAACGAGGAGCCGGTGGACGCGCTCTCGATCATCATCCACCGCGACCAGGCTTACCACAAGGGCTCGGCGATGGTGCGCAAGATGAAGGAGGTTATCCCCCCGCAGATGTTCAAGGTGCCTATCCAGGCGGCCGTCGGCGGTAAGGTGGTGGCGCGCGCCAATGTGCAGGAGCTGCGCAAGGATGTGCTGGCCAAGTGCTACGGCGGTGACATTACCCGCAAGCGCAAGCTGCTTGAGAAGCAAAAAGAGGGCAAAAAACGCATGAAGCGGGTCGGCAAGGTCGAAATCCCGCAGGAAGCTTTTATGGCTGTGCTCAAACTCGAAGACTAGGGAGGCAGTTATGAACGTTGTGGTAGTGGGCGCGCATCAGGATGACGAGATGAGCAGCGTCGGCACGCTCATTAAATGCGTCGCGCGGGGCGATAAAATCACCATCGTGTCGGTATCTAATGGTGACAAGGGCGGCCAGTTCGACCCGTCGATTCCGCACGAGGAAATCAGCCGTATCCGCATTGGCGAATGCACTGCCGTGGCGCAAGCGCTGGGCGGCAACTATTACTGCCTAGGGCAGGAGGACGAGTATATCGCTGATACGCGCGAGACGCGCGACCGGCTGACCGAGATTTTGCGCATGGAAAAGGCCGACCTCGTGCTCACTTCCCCTCTCAACGATTACAATCCTGACCATATCATCACCGGCGAGATGGTATACCACGCCGTGATGCTGACCACCGTGCGCACGATGACCTGGGAAGCCGCACCGCTCACGCGCACCCCGGCGATGTATTATATGGATTCCACGGGCGGTTTTGGCTTCGAGCCTACCGATTTTGTGGATATCAGCGATGTGTTCGCGCGCAAGCTCGAGATTTGCGCGCTACACAAGAGCCAAATGGCCAATATGGCCACTTTTGGCGGCTGGGATTTGGTGACGTATGCCAAGGTGACCAACCGTTACCGCGGGCTGCAGTGTTACGTGGAATACGCAGAGGCTTTCCATGCCGAGATGCGCTGGCCGCGGGCTACACCCTATGAGTATCTGCCCAAAGGAAAGCACCCCGACCTGCGCTAAGCGGACGCGGCGAACGCGCGGGCTGGATTGGTGACGGTCAACTCGGTAATGGCTGCTTTGGCGACGCCGGCCTGCGTCAGGGCCGGCAGGATGCTAGCGTAGAGCGCGGTAAATGGGCGCACCGTGCCGCCGTCGGGCTGACCGACGTTGTACCAGCCGGCATCCTGTGAGAGCAGGAGCTGGCTGCCGTACCCCGCATCCAGGGCGCGCTGGATAAGCGCGATATCCGCCTCAAGCGCGCGGGTGCCCAAGGCGTCGTACTCTAGCCAGGCACCGCGTTTGAACAGCGCTACGTGATCGCCCCAGGCGGGTATTTGATCGGCATGCACGATGATATAACGCGCCGGGTTCATCTTTTCAGCTTCGATGATATCCAGGCTCTCGTAGGCCGCGGCCGCCTCACCGGTATGACAGGCCACTACCATGCCACTCGCCAGGTGGGTGAGCGCGGCGGCACGCACAATTTTACGCTGCACGTTCTCGAGCTTGCCCGGGTTCACCGCGATCTTGATAAATCCCGGCTTGATGCCGCTTGGCCTGATGCCGTCACGCCACTCTGCTATCCATTCCTCGGCGATCTGCTCCGCAGTGCTGCTAAAAGCCCGTTGGGGCAGGTAGGGTGCCTTGTACCAGCCGGTGTTGGTCAGGATATGCATGCTGGTTCGTTGTGCGAGCCGGCGCAGCACCTCGACATCGCGTGCCAGGTAAGCGGGCGTGCAGTCGATAAAAGTGCGCACGCCCTGCCGCACGAGATCACACAGGTAGGGCTCCATCCGCATAACAATTTCATCCACCTGATAGCGCGCAGGCGAGACTTTGTCGGCGCCGATAAAATCGCACATGATATGCTCGTGGGGCAGGGTGCTGCCCATCTCGGCGGGGGCGATGGATCCAAGTACAGTCTGGATTCGTGTAGACGACTGCATATCTGGTTTACAGCTCATGAGCAATACTCCTGCTAGGCTGGCGAGTGCACCGCGCATAAAAACACGGCGGCTCATATTGAAAGCCTGTTTATTAGATTTACTAACTAAATATCTAGGTATCACGGCATCCGTACTTGGCCATCCAGTCGCGCACGGCCTCAAAACGCCAGAGCGGTACAGGCAGGCCATCGGCAGCCAGCCACAAGACAAAGCGGCTGCGGCGCAGGCGCGGCGTATAGAGCGCATCCAACGCGCGCCAGATTTCCTCGCGAGAGCCGGTATTGAATACCGTCGGATCGAATACACCCAGAATGACCTGCTCTTCACCGATGACATCGAGATAGTGTTCATAAGGCGTATCGCCGACGGGCGGCGGGGTGAGCCCGTGTACCCCCTGCAGGCCGGTGCTGAAATATCAGCCAGCAGGTTACTAATGTGGCCGCACATGTGCACCAGCGCCGTTTTACCCGCACCATGGATGATGCGGCAGAAATCGGCCACGTGCCGTCCGTTATGGCGGCGGTAGAGCGCCGGGCTGATATAGTAGCTTGAGGTGTTCTCGCACAGGATGACGGTCTCCACCGGGCCAGCGGCCAGGGTGCGGAAGGCGTCCAATTCGCAAGTGTGGATGGCATCGATAAGCCCGTCCATCTCGGCAGGATAATCGTTGGCCAGATAGTAAAAGGCTTCGGCGCCCATGGCCGTCTCCAGCAGGTGCGGCACCGTCGAGGGCCCCCAAAAGCGCGTCAGGATGCCGTCCTGGCCGAGCGCGGTCTCCATCTCGGCCAGCGCGGGGGAGTCGTCGTAGCTTACATAATGTGCGCCTTCCCACATCTCGCGATAAAGTTTAATCCCGTCAAGGGTAGTGACGGGGTACTGCATGGGATGGCCGCGCCTGGTCATCGAATGCAGCGTGCCGCGCGGTGTGCGCCAGGTGCTGTTAACGATATCTCCCTGCGTTTCGCTGCTCACGGTGACATTCGGTCCCCATACAAGCTGCGGCGAGCGGAAGGTCTGCGGCAGTCCCCAGCTATCCAAGAGCAGGATATCGCAGCCCAGGTAGCGGTATAGGTCGAGGCCGCCGTTGCCGCGCAGCTCGGGCGGCATCAGATCGAGGGTGTTGCTGTCCACGAGGGTTGTCCAGGCCAACCGGTCGGCGGCCTGGCCATGCAGCAGAGCGTTGAGGCGCTGCCTGCCGCTCAGCGCCATGGCGCGCCATCCGGGTCAGGCACCTGCCAATTGGCGCGCCACATAGAATCGGGCGCCAGCGCATCATCGTCCCAGCCCCATGAGGGCTGCATGGTCTTGAACTCCTTGAGTCTGGGCCAGACCACCTGCTGCCAGAGCGCCTCCGTCTGGGCAAAGGTGACCAGCCGTTCGCTGTGCGGCGCGGTATCATAGGCGGCCAGCAGTTCGCAGGCGCGCTCGCCCAGGTAGCGCACCTCATCGGCCACCATGCGTTCGCCGATGCGCCGGTCGCTTTCGAGCACGTCGGCGCCCATCGCATAGGGATGGGAAGACGTATCCTCTGGCACGCGGCCGATATCCACCAGCTCGGGCATAAGCGCCCACAGCAGTGACGTCTCCACGCGGCCGGCATGGTCGCCGCCCGAATGTCCGTCGCCGGCAAAGCCGGGGGTGTTGGCTTGGAAATCGGGTAAGGAATACAGTCGCGCACTCACAAACGGCTGCACCAGGCCAACCAAGGTGTTCAGGTCCTCCCAGTTGGGGCCGTAATGCCCGGTGAGCAGGATCACGGCATGAAAGCCCAGCGCATCGGCCTGGCGAATCTGGTAGAGCACGTTCTTAAAATGCACCCAGGGCGGCACGGCGGTGAGCCAGGAATGCGGCACCTGGCCGATGGTCCTCTCAGACCAGAGGGCATAACCGCCCAGCTCGTGGATGTGCCAGTAATCGACGGGCGCCACGATACCGCCATGCTCGCGGGCGGCCAGGCAGGCAATGGCGTGCGCCTTCAAAGCGTCCAGCCCGAGCGCGTTCTGCGGGCCATGCGGCTCGCACAGCCCATAGGTATAATACAAGAGCGGGCAGACGTTAAAAGCGCGCTCGAGCTCATCCGGGAACATACGTTCCCATTCCACTTTTCCCATCATTTCTCCTCATTGGGCATGTACGGAGCGGCGTTGTGCGCATTCATGCGGGTGTAGATATCCTCCCAAGATATATGCAGCAGGTCGCCGGTCGGCAGGAACTCGACGCGTTCGACGATAAAGCCAAAGCCGACGCCACGCTGCAGGCGTCGCTCCAGCACAGCCGCGTAATGGCGCAGCCGCTCGAACGTTTTGAGGGCAACCTTGGCGCCGGGCTGATACACTTGCACCAGCAGGATGTGGCGCGGCGTGTACACGACAAGGTCTATATCCTGTTTAACCAGGTCGACGACACCCTCGGCTTTGCGCAGCAGCTTTCTGGATGAGACGGTGGCTTGCAGATGGCGGGCAGGCCAGCCGGCGCGGCCGGATTCGCCAGGCAGCCGCAGGCGCGCCTCAGAGCCGCTGCGCCAGGTATGCTCGATGCCAAAATCCTCTGGCAGCCCCAGCAAGCCGTTATAATAGCGGATGAAAGCGTCCTCGCGGTTGTGCTCACCGCGAGCCTGCCTGGCATCGGCGTAGAGCAGGTCGCGCAGGGGCTGGACGTACTGCAGTACAACGGCATTCTCGCATTCGAGTCTAGTGCACGGCGAAGCGAGCTTGTGCATCAGCCAGGTGCGTTCCTGCGGGAAGGTCAGCAGCGGCGACAGGTAGAGCGCCTGCCAACCCGCATCCGAGCGCATCTGCTCGCGGCCGTAATCCGGCAGCGCTATAAAACCACCGACTGGCTCAGGATTTGCGGCCGCAGCCTCACGCTGTTCCACACGGGTAGCATAGAAGCGCCAGGAATGACCGGCGCGCTCCCCACGCACCAGCCCTTGCAGCATCAACTCACGGGTGGCGTGGTAAACACTGGAGCGCGAGGCGATGCCAGTACGGGCGCACAATTCGCTAGTCGAAAGGCTGGACGGCGCGGCCGCATCGAGCACCTGCAGGATAGAAGGTCCATGGGTCATCTGAACGGCCTCCTTAACGACATGGTAGAATGGAACAAATTCGACGCGCGTGACGTATACAGCTTAGCACAATTATTCAGGGGAAAGCAAGCCCCTGATACACCGTGTCTATATAGAGGAGGTTATGATGCATACGCAAGCAAAATGGATGAGGATCGTGTTAGGTATCTCGCTGGCGCTGATTGTAGTGCTGGCGATCGGCTGCAGCCCAGCTACAACGGGCAGCAGCACCCTGGCAGCGGGGACTACCTTGAAGGTGGTCGATGACGGCACCGACAATGTGCGTAAGATAATCGTCAACGGCACCGGCCAGGCCTACGGCACGCCAGATGTGGCCTATATCGTCCTGGGAGTCAGCTCAGTCGATAGCGATGCAGCCAAGGCAGTTGCCGATAATACCGCCGCGATGAACGCGGTAATCGAGGCCGTCAAAGCTGCTGCGGTCGAAGAGAAGGATATCCAGACCGTCTCATACAATATGTGGGTGGAGCAGGTTACCGATAAGGATGGCATCCCAACCGGTGAGAGCCGCTTACATATCGACAACCAGGTTAAAATAACGCTGCGCGAGCCTAAGCAGGCAGGCGACCTGATCAGCTCTGCCTTACGAGCCGGCGCTAATACCGTCAGCAGCATCTCGTTCGCCGTATTGGATACGACCGAGCTGCAGAAGCAAGCGCGCGACGCGGCCGTCGCTCAGGCTAAAGCGCGCGCCGAGCAACTGGCTACCGGCTTTGGCGCCACACTGGGCACCGTCCGCACAGTGAATGAATACACATCGTCTCCTATGGTATATGAAACTGCCAAATCCGCGGCCTACGGGATTGGGGGAGGCGACGCCAGCGTAAGCGTGCAATCCGGCCAGTTTGTCGTAACAGTTGATATTCAGGTCGAATACCTGATCGAATAGAATAGGCGCAGTACACCAAAGCGGGCAGGATTCACTCTCCTGCCCGCATTTTTGTTTTGCGCCGTATACCGGATTGTGCTATACTTTGTGTTAAAAGTAACGAAGTTAGCGAGGAGCGCCAATGCCAGTGAATGTCGGAATCCCGCAGCCCAGCCTGCGCCGCCTACCGATTTACTATCGGCAGCTTGAAGCGGCGTTGGAAGCCGGGGACGCGTACGTATCCTCAGACGAGCTAGGAAAAGCTGCCAATGTGCCAGGAGCCCAAGTACGCAAGGACTTGAGCTACCTAGCAGAGGAAGGGCGCCCAGGCGTCGGTTACAACGCTAAAAAACTAGCTGGGCATCTCGAGGAATTCCTCGGCTTGGTAAACGACAAGGAAGCCATGCTGGTCGGGGTTGGCAATCTGGGGCGTGCACTGATCTCTTATCCCGGTTTTGAGCGTTATGGGCTGCAAATTGTGGCTCTTTTTGACCAGGACCCCGCTAAGCTCGGGCTCAACATCGCCGGCCGCAAGGTGCTGCCGATGAACAAGCTGGAGGACCTGGCGCGCCGCCTGCACATTCAAATGGGCATCATCACCGTGCCAGCGGATGCAGCTCAGGCTGTCGCTGACCACATGCTCGCTGGGGGGATCACGGTCATCTGGAACTTTGCTCCTTGCACGTTATCCCTGCCCGACAATATTCTCGTCAAGAATGAGGACCTAGCTGCAGAACTGGCAACCCTATCGCACCATATCGCGCATCGCCATGAAGAGCATACCAAGGAAACCCTAGAAGCAGTTTCTCTCAGGGGAGACGGCTCTACACAAGTCCGCGAGGAGTAATTCGCTATGACTGAGACCATTTTGGGCATCTGGGATAACCAGGTGATTTGCACTCCCCGGCCGGAAGACGAAGCCTCAGGCATCACCAAGCTGGCAGAGCTGCGTGAATACGCGCCAGGCAACCCGGTTTATGCGGTGATGGGCTGGGATGGGTATTTTATCTACGACCAGGCGCACGTCGATGTAGTGGATATGGCGCGCGCTTATATGGAAGTGGTTCAGGGCGAATCGTGCGGCAAATGTGTACCCTGTCGAATGGGCACACGCGTGGCTGCCGACCTGCTGACCCGTATTGCCGAAGGCCGCGGCGCTCAGGAGGACCTGGATTCGCTGCGCAAGGTAGCCGATGTCGTTAGTCAGGGATCATTGTGCGAGCTTGGGCATTCTGCCCTGTGCGCGGTTATCGACCTGCTCAATCAGCATCCGGATGAATTTCAACGCACCGTAACGGAAGGTATCCGCCATCCGCGCGGCACATACCATACCAAGGTAACTGCGCCGTGTGTGGAAGCCTGCCCGGAACGGCTCGATATCCCGCGCTACATCGAGATGATCAAGGCTGGACATTACCCTGAATCGCTCGAAGTCATCGAGGAGAAAAATCCGCTCGCGGCAGTGTGCGGGCGCGTGTGCGTGCGCTTTTGCGAGTTTGCCTGCCGGCGTGGCAAGCTGGACGATCCTATCAGCATCAAGCACCTCAAACGCTTCGTCTCCGATGTGCGTCTGGACGCTGCCGTGAAGATTATGCCTGATAAAGTGCACGTCGTGCCCGATGCGCCGCTGGTAGCCGTCATCGGGGCAGGGCCGGCCGGGGTAACGGCCGCCTATCACTTGCTGCGCAAGGGTTATCCGGTTGAGATTTTTGAAGCCAGCGGTGCTGCAGGGGGCATGGCCGTGTGGGGCATCCCCGATTACCGTCTGCCACGCGATGTTGTCAGGAGCGAAGTTGAGATCATCACATCGATGGGAGCCATAATCCATTATAATCAGCGCCTGGGGCGCGATTTCAGCATCGCCGACCTCAAGGCGCGCGGGTTCAAGGCGGTGTTTGTGGCCATCGGCGCCCAGTTGGGCACAGGTCTGCGCATCCCCGGCGAGGAGCCGGCGCCCGAAGGATATTTGCCTGGCATCGAATTCCTGCACAAGGTCAATGCCGGCGAGGCCGTGAAGGCCGGCGATTCGGCCGTCATAGTGGGCGGCGGCAACGTCGCCATGGATTGCTGCCGCAGCGCGCTGCGCTTGGGCATCAGGCAGGTGCACCTGGTTTACCGCCGCGGCCGCGAGGAAATGCCCGCCGATAAACTCGAAGTGCACGACGCGGAAGAGGAAGGAATTATCTTTCATATGCAGTGCAACCCAACGCGTTTGATTACCGAGAACGGTAAACTGACGGGCGTCGAGTGCGTACGCATGATCCTGGGGGAGCCTGACGCTACAGGACGACGTCGGCCGGTGCCGCAGGAGGGCTCCGAGTTCATCATCCCCTGTGATATGCTCTTCCCGGCGATCGGGCAGCGCATCGATACAAGCTGCCTGGCGGATGACGGCGCAAGTCTGGACGTCACCAAGCACGGCACTGTTGCAGCGGATGACGATACGTTGCTGACCAGCGAAGAAGGCGTTTTCGCCGGCGGTGACTGCGTCTCCGGCCCGGCTACATTAATTCAGGCGATGGCTGCCGGTTTGCGGGCAAGCAACTCTATCGATCAGTATCTCAAGCAGGGCTACGTCAGTCTCTCGGATGATGAGCGTATGAGCCGAGTTTACCGTGCAGTGATGGCCGTCGATGAGGACTCGGTGCAGCGCCTGGGAGGCGCTGCTCGCAAAGAAGTGACCCTCCGTCCGGTTAAGGAGCGTGTGGATGACTTTGATGAAGTGGAGCAGGGCCTATCACCTGAGGATGCACTGCTGGAGGCGGACCGCTGCTTGCGCTGTTACCGCATCCTGCTGGTAGCAACGGACAAATAAAAACTACCATACCGGCATAAAGCGGTATGTAATGGAGTCACGCAATATGGTAACACTACGCACGAAGGAACTGCGGCGCATTCATCTTACACTGGACGGCAAACCAGTACTGGCGCGCA
This sequence comes from Chloroflexota bacterium, assembly GCA_021372475.1. Lineage (GTDB taxonomy): Bacteria > Chloroflexota > Anaerolineae > UBA1429 > UBA1429 > JAJFUJ01. The sequence continues at coordinate 14,351 of JAJFUJ010000078.1, forward strand.
GCGGCCAAACCATCCTCGATGTTGCACGTGAGAACGACGTATATATCCCCACATTGTGCTACAGCGACAAGCTGCGCCCGCTTGGCACCTGCCGGATGTGTCTGGTTGAAATCGAGGGGACTGCCATGCCGGTGACATCATGCACGACGCCGGTGAGTGAAGGGATGGTCGTGCACACCGACACCGCCAACCTGGACAACTTGCGCCGCGAGAACCTGAAACTGATACTAACCCGTCATCCTTATAATTGCCCGAGCTGCGATATCAACGGTGCGTGCGAGTTGCAGGACTTGGTGTATCGCTATGATATCAGCCACCAGGATATGCATGCCTACCAGATCAAACCTGCCGATTTCGGCGAGACGCCATGGGCAACGCCGCTCATAACCTATCATCCACGGCGCTGCATCCTGTGCGGGCGCTGCGTTTCAGCCTGCACCGAGATTGCCGAGGTGGGCGTGCTGGCTTACAAGGGGCGCGGTTCCGACACGATTATCGCCAGCACAGAGCCGAACGAGTTCGGGCGCGAGTGCATCTCATGCGGCGAGTGCCTGGCGAGCTGCCCCGTCGATGCGCTGGTAGAGGCCAACGGCCAGCCCAAAGGCAAAGCCTGGGAGACTAAAAAGGTCAAGACCATCTGCACCTACTGCGGCACCGGTTGCGAGCTGATATTGAACGTATCGGGCAACAAGGTGACCCATGTCTCACCTTCGAGGGGGGGCGTCAACCAGGGCGCGCTCTGCGCCAAAGGGCGCTTTGGCTACGATTTCATCAATCACAAAGACCGCCTGCGCAGCCCGATGATCAGGCGTGATGGGTACTGGGAAGAGGTAAACTGGGATGTGGCGCTGGACTATGTGGCCGATAAATTCGCGGCCATCAAGCAGCGTGAAGGCGCTGACGCACTCGCTGGATTGAGCTCGGCCAGGTGCACCAATGAAGAGAACTACCTCTTTCAAAAGTTATTTAGGGGGGTATTAGGCACAAACAATGTTGACCATTGTGCTCGGCTTTGACACAGCGTCACGGTGGCCGGTCTGGCCGCCTCGTTTGGCTCAGGCGCGATGACAAATACCATTGCCGAGATCGAGAATACGGATGTTATCCTGGTGACAGGCTCAAACACGACCGAAGGACACCCTATCATCGGCCGCAGGATCAAGCGCGCGGTGGAGCGGCGCAACGCCAAGCTCATCGTAATCGATCCGCGCAAGATCGAGCTGGTCAAGTTCGCACATATCTGGCTGCGCCCCCTGCCGGGCACCGAGGTCGCCTGGATCAACGGTATGATTCACGTTATCCTCAATGAGGGATTGTGGGCCAAGGATTATGTGGCCAAGCGCACCGAAGGGTTCGAGGAGCTGTGCGAAGCGGTGGCCAGCTACACGCCAGAGAGGGTAGAGGCCATCAGCGGCATTCCGGCGCAGGAGCTTACGCGCGCCGCCAGGTTGTACGCTGAAGCGCCCAAGGCGATGATCCTGTACGCGATGGGCATCACTCAGCACTCCAGCGGCACCGATAATGTCAAGGCGCTGGCTAACCTGGCGATGCTGTGCGGCAAGGTGGGTATCGAGGGCGGCGGGCTGAATCCGCTGCGCGGCCAGAACAATGTGCAGGGCGCCTGCGATATGGGGGCGCTGCCTAATACGCTGCCCGGCTACCAGAAGGTGACCGATGAGAATGTGCTGGCATCCTTTCAACAGGCCTGGGGCACCGGTGTGCGCCTCTCGAACCGCGTAGGCATGGCGAGTACGGATATGACCAAGGCCATCCTGCAGGGCACGCTGCGCGGCTTGTATATTATGGGAGAGAACCCGGTCATGTCGGACGCGAACGCGTCCGAGGCGCGCAAGGCATTCGAGGATATCGAGTTCCTTGTGGTGCAGGATATCTTTTTGAGCGAGACGGCGCAATTGGCGGATGTGGTGCTGCCGGCTGCCTCTTTTGCGGAAAAGGACGGTACTTTTACCAACACCGAGCGGCGTGTGCAGCGCGTGCGCAAGGCTATTGAACCGCCCGGACAAGCGCGGGCCGATTGGGAGATCCTGGCTGATCTGGCGCAACGCCTGGCTATGCGCTTGCAGGTAAATATGCCGGCAGCGGCCGGCACTGGGCAATCGTTTGGGAGCTGGAGCTATCACGATGCTGAAGCTATTTTTAACGAAGCCGCACGCCTGGCGCCCGCTTATGCTGGCATCAGCTATGAACGTCTGGAGCAAGGCGGCATCCAGTGGCCGTGCCCAAGCAAATACCATCCTGGGACGCCGATCCTGCACAGCCAGCGTTTTGCGCGCGGGTTGGGCAAGTTTTTTGGCCTCGAGTGGAACCCACCAGCCGAGATGCCGGACGAGGAGTATCCCTTCTATCTCAGCACAGGGCGCATCCGCTACCACTACCATACCGGCACGATGACGCGCCGCAGCAAAGGGCTTAACCGCATCGCCCCTGAAGGGCGTATCGAGATCAATCCGCAGGATGCACAGCCCCTGGGCATCGTTACCGGCGAACGTGTGCGGGTTATTTCGCGACGCGGTTCGGTGGAAGCGCGCGTGCGCTTGACGGAACGCTCTGCGCCTGGTATGGTGTTCGGGACATTTCACTTTAGCGAGACGCCAATTAACCAGCTCACCAATGATGCACTTGACCCGGTGGCCAAGATACCGGAGCTCAAAGTGTGTGCGGTGCGGGTTGAAAAGATTAAGCGCGCTGAATTGGCTGCGCTGCAGCCAGCGATTGCGGAAATGGGAGTTGATGCATGTTGACGATTACGATTTGTGTTGGCAGCTCGTGCCACGTGCGTGGTTCCGATGAAGTGGCCGAGACTTTCGATAAGCTAATACAAAAGGAGAATCTGGCCGATAAAGTCGAGATGGTGGGCGCTTTTTGCATGGATGCTTGCTCGATGGGCGTCTCAGTCCGGGTTGGCGATAAAATCTTCCGGGGGATTCGTCCCGAGGATGCTGAAACCTTTTTCTACAAAGAGATCAAGTCGTTGGTCGCCGCAAACTAGCGTGCCCGCTTGCGGTTTTGGGCTGCCCCCTGATAAAAAGTGGCTTGGTCAGGCAGGACGCGCAACGGAAGTCAAATCACCCCACGGTGAACAGTGATCTGCAAAAACTGGGTTCTTTCAGCAATTATCCTCTAAGGAGGCGATACGCGGGCAGTTTGCGATTTCAATATGTATCATGTGTGGCTGGCAACAAGCTGGCCGCCAGATCACTACGAATTCAGTATCAGTGTCGGCTCAGGCGTCTAGTGCGTGCCAGGGGTTGTCTGGCGCGACCTAGATGTGAAACATTAAGCTATATACGGACATATCAAAAACAGGGAGCGAAACTGCAAGACTGCCTGGCCAAGTGAGGCAAAAATGGCTGAAACGGCTCCAAACGTTGTAAAACGTAACCTGACCATCCGCGGCGCAAATGTCGTGCTATTGGTCGCTTTGGTACTATTTGTTACCCTTGGTCTATACCTGCAGGATATTTCGCTTATGTGGGGTACGGTTGGCACCGAATTCCTGGCTATCCTGCTGCCGGTGCTGGTGTATCTGCTCATTGCACGTCTGCCCTTGCGTGAAACCCTGCGCTTGCGCTGGCCGGGTTGGAAGGCGCTGCTATTTACAGGCATCCTGGGGGTCGGCCTGATGCTGCTGGCGGCCAGTTGGAGTACGCTCGTCAGCCAGTGGCTAAAATACGACCTGCCGGTTCCGCCCGAGTTCTACCCCAGCAATACTGGGGAAGCGCTGCTGTTTATGGCGTCGCTGGCCATCGTCGCGCCACTGTGCGAGGAAACGCTGTTCCGCGGCCTGCTGCAGCACGCTCACGAGCGCAATGGCGCCCTCAAGGCAATTGTCCTCACCGCGGTGATATTTTCGGGGTTTCATCTGAGCCTACTGCGTTTTGTTGTCCTGCTGCCGGTGGCGCTTGTACTGGGTTATGTGGCCTGGCGCAGCCGGTCGCTGGTGGTCTCGTTTACCTTGCACGCCGTATATAACGGCCTTTCGGGCATCCTGTCGCTGGTCGGCACCTTTCGGCCAGATCTCACGCTGGGGGAGGAATCCGCCAGTGTGCTGACTCCCTTCCTGCTGGCCGCGGCTTTGATGGCGCTCGGCCTGTGGGGATTGATACGGGCTTCAGGCCCCAAACCCGCTGCATTGGAACGCGATACCAAGCCTTTCTTCAAACGCAGTTGGCCGCTAATCCCGGTTGCGTTGGTGGTGGTTATTGCACTGGCAGCCGAGTTGTTCGTAGGCACACAACCGCAGCTCCTGGCGACCGACCAACTCACGCTGGCGGGTAAACCCGCCGAGGGGAGCTGGTCCTATGCGGTTTATGATGGACAGGGGCAAGTTATCGGGCAGGCGCAAACCCAGGTCAGCCAGCAGCAGAGCGGCTGGCAAATCGCCTCAACCCAGGCAATAACCGCGACAGCAGCTACGGGAGCAGGCGTTCTGCCGCTCGATCTCGATAGCATGCTTGGCTGGCACGACGATACATTTTACGTTCAAGAAGGCGAATTGAGCTTATCCACACCCTCAAGAACAGATACCTATTATTTGCATAGCACCGATGGCAACTTGAGGATGACCGAAAACGATACCTCCGATGGAATCACTACGACTATCGTGTCTGCAGGTACATTCATCCCGGGCGAATGGCCCTGGCGTTTGACCGCCTTGGAGTTCAGCGAATTGGCTGCCTGGCGCGTTGACCTGGTGACGCTGCAGGCCGACGGCAGCACGGTAATTTCTGCTGACAGCGCGACAGAACGGCCCATTTTGCAGGTGCAGGGCGCCGAACCTCTTGCTGTGCCGGCCGGGAATTACATCGCCTGGAAAGTCACCCTGGGAGACCAAACGGCCTGGTATGATGCAGACGCCCCGCATACGCTGCTGCGCTATGACGACGGCACGCACAGCCTGCGCCTTGCCAAACCATGAGCCGATAGATGACGATTGCCGGTATGATAAGCTGGCCGTTTTATAACCGCCGCGAACGACGGCTGCGGCTCTGGCTGCGCTTCACGCTCACCGGAGTGCTGATTTATGCGCTCGATGTCGCCTTGCTGGCTGCCGCTGCTGCTCTCGGGTTGGCCGCATCCACGCCGGCAGGCTTCGTGCGCACACTATTGGCAATATCTACCGGAGTGCTGCTTGCACGCTGGCTGCTCGACCGCCAGAAGCCACACGCGGCGCCGTATGCGTTGCGCGACACCGCTGCGGGGTTTATCATCGGTGGCATTGCACAGACGGTCATCTTTGTAACGGCTCTGGCCGCTGGTTGGCTGCATATCGACTCCAGCGCGTTTGCGCCCGCATCCGGGGGCAGCAGCTTGCCGATTGCGCAAGCGCTCGGCATCTATACCTGCGTCGGGATCTATGAAGAGTTGGCGGTGCGCGGGTATTTGCTGCCCAATATAGCCCAATCGCTGGCCAGGCTAATCGGCGCACGCTGGGCGCTGCTGGCGGCATGGCTGCTGAGCGCTTTTATTTTTGGGGCAGCGCATCTGCTCAACCCGCACGCCAGTACGCTCGGTACGCTGCTCATTGCGGGAGCCGGCCTGATGCTGGGTTTGAGTCCGCTGCTGACGGGTAGCATCAGCCTGGCCGTGGGCGTGCACATCGGTTGGAACTGGTTCATGGGCGCCGTCTACGGCTTTGCGGTGAGCGGCACGAGGGTTAATGACGGCAGCGTTTTCCACATCACACTATCGGGCTCTGAGCTGTGGACGGGCGGCGCTTTCGGGCCGGAAGCCGGGATCCTGGGTATAATCGGTATCGGCATCGCCGCGCTGCTGATGGTGCTGTGGATTCGCAAGCGGCGGGGCGCACTGCGCCTGGCCGGCGAGTTAAGCGAGTACAAGGCCATCTGGTATATTTGAGCGATACGCGCCGATGTAGGAAACATCCGGCAACGTGACATAAGGAGCTGCTAAGCTGTGCACAAGATATTGGAATGGGGCATCGAAGTAATCCTCTGGCTGCAGCAAGCCAGTCCAGCCCTCGATTGGCCGATGCGGTTTATCACCGCACTCGGCAGCGGAGCATTCCTCGCCAGCCTGGCGATCATGTTTTACTGGAATATAGACCATCGCATTGGTGCACGGCTGCTGATGCTGCTTGTCTTCTCCACCTATACCAACGTCGCGGCCAAGGCCATCCTAAACCAGCCGCGGCCGTATACGTTCGACCAACGGGTGCTGATGCTGACTTCAGCTTCCGGCGGAGGGCTGCCCAGCGGGCATACCCAGGCAGTCACCGTCATCTGGGTATATCTTGCCCTAGCTTACCGCCAGCGCCGGCTGTGGGTTGTGATGGCCGTTATGCTGATTTTGGTGCCCCTATCGCGCCTGTACCTGGGAGTGCACTTCCCCACCGACCTGCTGGGAGGGTTTATCATCGGGTTGATGCTGGTAGCGCTCTGGCAGGTGGTGCCCTCCATAGAGCGCTGGCTAGAGCGTCGGCGCATGCTGTGGTCGCTGCTTTTGATAAGCGCGTTGCCCGTTTTAGCCGTTTTGAGCCTGCCTTATGGGGACGACGCCTTTTTACTGCTAGGCGCCGGCACTGGCTTTTGCCTGGGGCTATGCTACCAGCGCAGATGGCTGCATTTTCGCTGCCACGGCAGCCCCCACCAAAAGCTGATGAGAGTTTTCGTAGGCGCCGCGCCGGTTTTGGTGTTTTTCCTGGCTGATATCATTCCGGCATTTCGCTTTCTGGATATCCCACTCGTCCGCTTTATCTGGTATACCCTGCTGGGCATTTGGCTGGCCCTAGGCGCGCCATGGCTCTTTCAACGCCTCGGCCTCGCGCATTGCGTGGCCGACCAATGAACGGGTTCGAACGAATACAGGCTGTATTGCGCGGCGGGGCGCCCGACCGCCTGCCATTTATGCCGATTTTGCACTCCGCGCTGGCATCCTACAGCGGTGTACCTTTAGGGAAGTACCTGACCGATGCCGACGTGATGACGGCGGTCACGCTCGAGGGCTGCCGGAGGCTGCACCTGGATGGCGTGCAACTCTCGCTGGGTGTCACCGCCGAGGCAGAAGCATTCGGTGCGCGGGTGCACCAGCCGGCCAATGACCTCCCGCAGCTCCAGGAGATCCTGCTGCCGGGACTGGACCCGACACCACTGTGCAGCCGAGACGCGCGCACGGGCGGCAGGATGCTCTCCTATTACCGCGCAGTCGAGCAGACAGCCCGCGCAATCGGCAAGCAGACCTGCATCCTGGCGACGCTGCGCGGCCCGCTGCTGATGGCTTCGCAACTGCACGGTTTGCAAGAAGTGCTGATCGACCTGGTTGAACGCCCTGATGAGGTTGGCGTGCTGCTCGATTTCACCACCCAGACAGCCCTGGACTTGGGCTGTTGGCTGCTGGCCAGCGGTGCGCACGGCTTGGTGCTGGGTGAGGCTGTCTGTTCGCCCAATTTCATCTCGCCGGCGCTCTACCGTCAGCTCATCCAGCCGCGTCACCAGCGCCTGATTGCCGGGCTGCACGCGGCGGGCTGGGGAGCGGTCGGCCTGCACATCTGCGGCAATATCCTAGCGATAATGGACGACATCATCCGCACGGGCGTGGACTTGCTGGATGTGGATCATCAGGTGCCGGTGCAGCAGGCTGTCGAACTCGCTGCTGGGCGCTGCGCGCTGCGCGGCAACCTCGACCCGAGCGCAGATCTATTCCTGGCGGCGCCGCGCGAGGTTGGCGAGCGCATGCATGCGCTCGTAGCCCAGGCGGCCGGCCAGCGCTGGATACTCAGCACGGGATGCGATATCCCGCCGGGCACATCCGCTGAAAATCTGGAGGCATTCGCCGCGGCAGCGTTGGATTAACCGGCGACAGGTGCAAACTCCGCCAAGGCCGTATATATCGGCTCGAGTGCATGATAGGCACGTGCAAACAGCGCATATAGTTCGCGGTAGCGCGGGTAGGTAGTTGGGTCGGGCTGCTCGCCGGGTTCGAGCGGCACAAGTTCGGAAGCTGCCTCATACCCCTTGAATAATCCCACGCCCACGCCGGCCGCGACGGCCGCTCCCAGCGAGGTAGCCTCAGCCAGCAGACGCGGGCGCTGCAGCGGCACCTCCAGGATATCGGCCATGATTTGCCGCCAGAGCGCAGAGCGCGCCCCGCCGCCGATGATGCGCAGGCTGGGGAAAACAGCACCCTGCTCGCGGAAGGCATCGAGGATCAGGCGCAGGTTGAACGCCACTCCCTCCAGCACGGCCCGCGTCATCTCAGCCCGACCATGGGTCATCGTCAGTCCGACAAACGCAGCGCGGGCGCTGGTGCTCCAGTAAGGGCTGCGCTCGCCAATCAGATACGGCAGGAACAACAAACCTCCAGCGCCGGGCTCGACGGTCTCCGCCAGGCGGTCGAGGTCGCGGTAGAGGCGGCTCTCCTGCGAGCCACGCAGCAGCCGTTCGAGCCAGTCGAATGAACCCCCGGCCGCCTGCATCGTGCCGGTTGGGAAGAAATACCGCGGGTCGAGGTGGGCAAAGGTAAAGGTGCGCTGCAGGGGGTCATAGAGCGGTTGCTCGGTGATATATGCCAGCCAGGATGATGAGCCGATGTAGTTATAGGCATCACCAGGACGCACCACGCCGGCGCCCACTGTGGCGCAGCCACCGTCGCCGCCGCCGATAACCACCGGCGTGCCGGCTTTCAGGCCGGTAGCGTCCGCGGCGGATGACGTCACCTCGCCGATGATGCTGGCCGAGGGCACAGGCGCAGGCAGAAGGGCTCGGTCGATGCCAAGTTTATCCAAGATTTCATCGGACCAGGCGCGCGCCGTGAGGTCGTACAAGTTAGTGCCAGAGGCATCGGAGCAATCAGTGGCGTAGCTGCCCGTCAGGCGCCAGGCGATATAATCCTTGGCCTGCAGGATATGCTGCGCGGAGCTGAACACAGACGGCTCATGGCGCTTTAGCCAAAGCAGCTTGGCTGCGGTATAGTTGGCACTGGGGCGGTGGCCGGTGATTCTATACAAGCTATCTGTACCAATCCGCTCAGCGATCTCGTGCGCCTCCGCAGCGGCGCGCTGATCCGCCCAGATGACGGCATTGTAGAGCGGCGTGCCATTCATGTTTACCGGCAAGCAGCCCATCATCTGCCCCGAGAAACCAACGACAGCTATTTCATCTGCGGAACGCCCGGATTCCGCCAGCATGCGGCGGGTCGAATCTATGACCGCCTGCCACCAATGCTGCGGATTTTGCTCAGCCCAGCCGGGGTGCGGGTAGCGCGTTTCGTAGGATGCCAGGGCACTGGCAATCAGACGGCCGCTGGAATCGAACAGGGAGGCTTTGTTGCCGGTAGTGCCCAGGTCGTGCGCCAGAATCAAACTCACCATAGGCTCCTTACTGAGAACGGTTTGGTTTGCACTCTTAACCAAATCGATTATGGTAGTGAGCACATTTTAACATATTCACTGCGAAAATACCTACCTGCAGCGACGGAGCACCTTTATGGAAATCGTGCGCATCGGCGTCATCGGCCTGGGCAATATGGGGCAGTATCATGCGAACTATCTGAGCAATGGCACTGTCGATGGTGCGCGCTTGACGGCTGTCTCCGACGCTGCGCCGGACCGGCTCGCTGCCTACGCTGGTAAGGCCGCGGCATTTACTTCCAGCGCGGAACTGATCCGTTCGGGCGAGGTGGATGCTGTGCTCATCGCCACTCCCCACTTTAGCCATACCACTATTGGCATCGACGCACTGCAGCACGGGCTGCATACCCTGGTGGAAAAGCCCATCTCGGTGCACAAAGCGGACGCGGAACGCCTGCTGGCGGCGCATACCGACCGTTCCCTGGTGTTGGCAGCGATGTTCAACCAGCGCCTGGACGAGCGCTTTATGCGTGTCAAGCAGATGGTTGCCTCCGGAGAACTGGGCGAGCTGCAGCGGGTCAACTGGATTACTACGGAATGGTTCCGCACACAGGCTTACTACGATTCAAGCGCGTGGCGGGCGACTTGGAAGGGCGAAGGGGGTGGATTGCTGATCAACCAGTGTCCGCACCAGCTCGATTCGCTGCAATGGCTGACGGGCATGCCCAGCCGAGTGCGGGCATTTTGCGGCTTGGGCAGGCGGCATAATATCGAGGTGGAGGACGAGGTCACCGCCTACCTGGAGTATGTCAACGGGGCGACGGGCGTGCTGGTCGCTACAACTGGCGAATACCCGGGCACCAACCGCCTTGAGTTGGTCGGCGACCGCGGCCGCATCGTCCTCGAAGGCGGGCGCCTGCAGATTACCCGCAGCCCTAGCTCGGTGAGCACATTCAGCCGCTCAACGAATGAAGTTTTCGGCAAACCGGAGGTAACCTGCGAGGAAGTGGAGCTAGAGTGCAGTCCTGGCAAGCACGAGGCGGTAACGCAGAATTTCATCGATGCCATTCGTCTGGGCACTGCACTGGTAACGCCGGCCGAGGAGGGGCTGCATTCGCTCGAATTGGCCAATGCGATGCTCTACTCGTCACTCACGGCTTCCACTATCGAGTTGCCGTTGGACGGCCTTGCCTATGAAGCCAGGCTGAACGAGCTCATCGCCAACTCGACCTTTGAAAAGCGCATGTCGGGCACAGGCACGCCGGTCGATATCAGCAAATCGTTTAGGAAATGACCATATGTAACAAGGGAGGATACAGCTTTTGCTGTATCCTCCCTTGTTTTACTAGTAAAAGCGTTCAGTTGACGACGTTCTGCGGTGTGCCCGCTAAAAAGGCTTTGATATTAGCGATGGTCATATCCATCAGACGCTCGCGGGCGGCGCTGGTAGCCCATGAGATGTGCGGCGTGATATAGCAATTTTTGGCCGTCAACAGCGGGTTAGTTGCAGGAGGCGGCTCCACCGGCAGCACATCCACGCCGGCGCCGGCAATCTGCCCGCGGTTGAGGGCATCGGCCAAATCCTGAGCGACAACCAGCGGCCCGCGGCTGGTGTTGATCAGGTAAGCGGTAGGCTTCATCTGCGCCAGGCGCGCTGCATTGACGATGCCGGTCGTCTCTGGCGTGAGCGGGCAGTGCAGGCTGATAACATCGCTCTGAGCAAAGAGCGTATCGAGGTCAACCAGCGGCACCTCCGGATCGGGCGATGCTTTGAGCATCACGTCATATGCCAGGACGTGCATACCGAACGCCTTGGCGACCAAGGCCGTCGACTGACCGATGCGGCCAAAGCCGATGATGCCCATCGTTTTATCGGCGATTTCAACGAGCGGGAAATCCCAGAAGCAGAAATCGGCTGAGTTGGTCCAGCGCCCGGCGCGCACCGCCTGGCTGTGCTCGGCCACGTGCTGCGTCAGGTTCAACAGGTGCGCGAAGGTCATCTGCGCTACCGAACGTGTGCCGTAGGTGGGGACATTGCAGACCGTCACACCATGCGCGCGCGCGGCCTTGGTATCTACGATGTTATAGCCGGTTGCCAACACGCTGACCAGTTTGAGCTTCGGAAGCTGCCCGAGCATCTCGGCCGTGAGCGGCGCCTTGTTGAGCAATATAATATCCGCATCTTGAGTGCGCGCCACGGTCTCTGCGACGGGCGTGCGCTCATAAAGGGTTAACTCTCCCAGAGCGCGCAGGCCATCCCAGGAGAGGTCGCCCGGATTGAGCGTGTAGCCATCCAAAACAACGATTTTCATGACTTTCCCTCACTAAACATAATCTAAGCACCTAATCAATATAGGCAGCATGGTTCAGGCATGCGTCCAATGGGCCACGTTCACCAGCATCTGCTCCGCCTCAGCCTGCGAGCCCGCATAAGTATGCAGCATCAACCCGCGCCCGGAAAGCTCGCGCGTGAGAATCTCGACCTCCCATGGTTCGATGCCCAGCCACAGGCCTTTGCCGGCCGCCTGAATACGCTTGAGGAGCTCGATCCACTGCGACATGGGCGGCATCCCCGCGCCTGGCACCCACTGGATAGCCTTGATGGTCGGTTGAGCAAGCAGGTAATCCAGATGCGGGATGCACTCGGGACCGTCCAGGTGCCAGACGATGCGGTCGAACCAGGATAACTCCTCCTGCAGCCACTCATCGAAAAAGCTCTGGAATATCTTGGGCGAGATGAGCGCCATCAGGTCGCACTGGTCGACATTGCAGCGTCCCTTGCCCCAGGCTGTGCACCAGCCGCTCGAGCTGCCCTGCACCTCGGGCTTGAGCAGGCTGAAGTAAGCGTCGTACACCTGGCGGCCGACCTCGCGTAAAGCGCGTATTGCAGCGCGCACATGGTCAGGATTATCATAGAAATCCAGGCACAGGTTGGCCCGTCCACGCAGGGCTGAGAGCGCATCCGCGCCCGAGTGCGTATCGGGGAAACCGACCAGCCATTTGCCCTGACCCAGCTCCATCCCGCGGCGCAGCAGGTTGTATTGAAGCTGCCACCAGGCGTTCTGCGGGTCGAACGTAAGGGCTGGCGCAGCGTTCCAATCCTGGATAAGCGGATGCACCCAGGTTGTATCGGGCAGGTACTCGACATAAGCGCCTAAAAAGGCCGAAAAAGCATCCGGGCCGACATTGCCCATAAAAATGGGGAAGGCTTCGCCGCCGAAATAGGTTCGGCGCATCGATATTTCCAGGCGCTTGAGCATCAAGTCGATATCGGTCCATTGCTGCTCGAGGTCGCGCGCAGGCGGCATGGCTTCGGGTGGGGCATCAGCCCGCGGGGCGGTGACTGCCAGGCAGACGCGATCGAGCAATTCGTTCTGCCACCAGGCTTCCATGCGCCGGGCAGCATCCTCAAAATCGGGCTTATATTGCAGCGGTTGCATCATTTATCCTCTTCAGGTTGAATGTTCAGGCTTTGGCCAGCAGATGACCGTAGGCTTCGAGCAGTTGCACTTTAAAGGACAGATTCTGTCGGCGCGCCGGCACCATATCGAACACATCCAGACCGGTCGAAGCCAAAACCCGCTCGAGGCTGACACAGCAGTTGGGCGCACCACCTCCGCCGCCTCCGGCCACACATATGCCGATGGCGCGTTTGCCTTTGATGCCGGCGGCACCGCCCTCGTGGGTGCAAGTGCGGCGCAGCCTATCGGTGAAGGCGCGCATGCTCTCGGACAACTCGCCGTAATATACCGGTGTGGCAAAGACGAGCAAGTCGGCCTCGCGTATACGCCCCTTGATGAGGGGCAGGTCGTCGTCGATGATACACTTGCCTTCAGCACGGCAACGTCCCCAACCGCTATCCTCGCATTGACGGCAGCGTTCGATGTGCATAGTCGGCAGCAGGATTTTATCTGCTACGGCGCCTGCCGCGCTGGCACCGCGCAGCAAGGCATCGGCGGCCTGGCTGGTTTGGCCGGAAGGGTTTCGTGCGCCAGAAATCAAAAGAATCTGCATAATGCACCCCTGAATGTTTGATAGGGGTATTGTATGCCGAGAGTTCGTCCCCGACAAGCGCTCGTGCTCCTTCAGACATAATTCGACACTTGTAGCGTTGTTCCCTGAAGGATAATTGAACCAAGGGGGATGACTATCATCTAGAAGAACACGCGGCTTGGCATGTTGGACGGAACGCACTATGCTTGCTCCCAATCCATCATCAATGTAAGGAGGGCATGTATGAAAAAAGCCGTCATCAGCGGAATTCGGCAGGCGGAGCTGATTGAGGCGCCCGCACCGCGTGCGGTTGAGGACTGGGCGGTCGTCAAGGTCGAGATTATCCCGATGTGCACAGAGTACAAGGCTTTTGCGGCCGGCCAAAAGAGCCAGTTCCTGGGGCACGAGGCGGTGGGCGAGGTGGTAGAAGTTGCCCAGCCCGGCCAAGTCAAGGTGGGTGACCGGGTGGTCGTGATGCCGCTGTATCCGTGCGGCCGGTGTGAGCTGTGCGTCGCCGGGGATTACATCCACTGCGAGCATGGGATCGATCCGGCAGCCTTCACTGGGTCTTCGGAGGGTTCGGCCACCTACAGCCAGTATGTCATCAAGCCGGGCTGGCTCCTGCCTGCCATACCGGATGATATCTCCTACGAGATGGCCGGCCTGGCGCTGTGCGCGCTCGGGCCAAGCATGGGCGCTTTGGAACGGATGCACGTCTCAGCGTTCGACATCGTGTTGATCACCGGCGCCGGTCCGGTGGGCCTGGGTGGCGTGGTAAATGCTAGCTTCCGCGGTGCACGGGTGTTTGTGGCCGAAGGGCTGCCCTGGCGGGCTGCCAAAGCGCGCGAGCTGGGAGCCGAGCAGGTCTTCGACCCGCGCGACCCCGCAATTGTGGAGGCAATCCGCGCGGCGACCGGCGGGCGTGGCGTGGATGCCGCCCTGGATTGCTCCGGCACGGTGGCAGCCGAACGCCTGTGCATCGATGCCGTGCGCCGGCGCGGCCAAGTAGCTTACGTGGGCGAGTGCGGCGATGAGCTGTCCATCCGCGTGAGCCCGGATATGATACGCAAAGGCCTGACGGTGTACGGCTCGTGGCATTACAACCTGCAGCTTTACCCCAAGGTGCTGAAGGTAATCCGCGAATCGCCGGTAGCGGCCAAACTCATCAGCCATGTGCTGCCGTTCAGCCAGGTGCAGCAAGCGCTAGAGATTTGCGCCGGCCACGACTGCGCCAAAGTGCTGTTGCGCGCCTGGGAATAAACCGCTGCGGAGATAGGCTATGAGCGAGCAAGGCATCATCAATATCATCAATTTCATCCGCGCCTGCGAGCCGCGCGACCTCAATCTCGATTTGGTTGAGCCAGTAGCCCGGCAGATCGAGCTCGTGCAGGCGCACCACCTGGCCGCTACCTGGCTGCTGCAATATGACGCTCTCACCGATGAGCGATTCGTCGCGCTGCTCAAGGAGAGGCTGGATGAGCGCCAGGAAGTGGGCATCTGGTTCGAGGTGATGCAGCCCCTGGTGGAAAAGGCTGGACTGACCTGGCGCGGACGCTTCCCGTGGGATTGGCACGCCCACGTGGGTTTTTCGATCGGCTACACCCCGCAGGAACGCGAACGGCTGGCGGATGTGGCGCTGGAGGAGTTCAAACGGATATGGGGCTATTATCCGGCTTCGGTGGGCAGTTGGCTGCTGGATGCGCACCTGTTGGGTTACCTGGCCGACCGCTACCATATCAGCGCAGCCTGCCTTTGTAAGGACCAGTGGGGCACCGATGGCTATACGCTGTGGGGCGGATATTACAGCCAGGCTTATTACCCCAGTCGGGCGAACGCCTTTATGCCCGCTCAAAGCGCTGTGCAGCAGATTCCGGTGCCCGTCTTCCGCATGCTGGGCAGCGATCCGATTTACCAGTATGATGTTGCGGCGACCGAAAACGGCCAGCAGGTCATCACTCTGGAGCCGGTATATGCGGGCAACGGTGGAGGCGGCGCTCCGCAGTGGGTGCGCTGGTTCATGCGCACGACTTACGAGGCTCCGGCGCTTTCGTTCGGCTATGCCCAGATGGGGCAGGAGAACTCGTTCGGCTGGCCGGCTATGCGCGCCGGCCTAACCGACCAGCTGGCGCTGGCGGCGGATTGGGCAGCCCAGGGCAAGCTGCGTGTGGAGACGCTGGGAGATTCCGGCCGCTGGTATCACGAGCGCTATGCGAATACACCGGCATCTGCTATTACCGCGCTGGAGGACTGGCGTGGCCAGGGGCGCGCCTCGGTGTGGTATGGCAGCCGATACTACCGAATCAATTGGTTCTGGGAGAACGGGCGCTGCTGGATCCGCGATATCCACCTATTCGATGAGCATTATCCAGAACGTTACCTCAACGGGGTTTGCCCCGCCAAGGACTGCACCTACGATACGCTGCCGGTCGTGGATGGCTTGTTGTGGGGCGCACGCCTCGAGTTCATACACAGCAGCGCTGATGGCGCAACGGTGTCGCTGATAGGCGGCCAGCCAGAGGTGACCGAGCAGGATGCGAATACGCTGGTCATTCGCTGGCCGCTAAATGCAAGTGGGGAGGTTGTTTGCATTTGCCTCCCTGAGCGCATCAAGATCAAGTGTAGTGCTCATAACTGGGGCATGCAGCTCGTTTGGCAGGCCGGCAAAGCGCAAGAGCTGCGTACTGTGCAGGAGCGCAGCATCACCTTCGAGCACGCCGGCTACGGTTACCGGATTATCTGCGCGCAAGGTCGGTTCGTTCGCGCCAACGACGCGAACATAGTTACGCTCATCCCCGAGAACGGCGTCCTTGAGCTGGTGCTGGCTGCCCAGGAATAAAAAAGGGGGGCGGCCTATCTAGTAGACTGCCCTCACCCAACGGTATAACTTACATCATCCGATAAGCGCGCAGCGACTCGCCAATCTGGCGCAGCACCTGCTGCTCCTCGGGATGAATATCCCCGAACGGGCGCGGACCGACGTTCAGGAAGAATACTGCCTTCTTGCTCCAGGCGCGGTTCATCACCATCAGGATCTCCTGCGCGCTCTTGACCTCATGCGTGCGCGGCGCGTAAGCCCAGCCGCGGTTGAGATTCCACCAGGCGGCATAGGGCAGGGTTCCCGTTGCGGTGGTATTAAAACCGATGGTGTTCTCGCCGGGCAGGTCTAGCTCCCAGACCTGGTAATCCTCCCCGGGCAAAGGCAGCACGTGGGTGTTATTGGTGACCACGGCATTGGGCTGCAGCTCGTGGATGAGCTTGTAGGTGCCGGTGAGATCCCACGGACCGCCAGTCCTAAAATACTCAGCGCCTTCTTTAATCTCCGAGCGCGGCCAGTAACCGTCGAACAGCACCCCGCCGATCTCGCCATAGTTGGTGAGCAGCTCGCGCAACTGCCCTTGATAGTACGCCACATAGGCCGGCCAGTCCGTGCGGTAAGCCGGATGGGTCCAATCCACCAGCGAATAGTAGAAATGGAACTTGATTCCGCGTTCAGCCAGTTTAGGCGCCAACTCGGCGATGATGTCGCGCTTAAAAGGGGTATTGGTCACCTTGAAATCGGTGAGGGCGCTATCGAACAGGCAAAAGCCGTCGTGGTGTTTGCTGGTGAGCATAAAGAACTTACAGCCAGCCTCGACCATCAAATCAGCCCACTCCTCTGCATTGAAACGGCAAGGATTGAAGGCCTGCATGCGCTGGTGATAAACAACGTAGGGGATGCGCTCGTTATAATACACCCACTCGCCGCGGCCGTTGATGGAATACAAGCCCCAGTGGGCTGTGAGCCCAAAGCGCAACTCGCAAAAAGCGCGTACTCCCTCTGGGCTAGCCTGGCCGACCGCATCGACATGCTCAATCTTTATGTTATCCATCATCATACTCCTCAATAAATATCTAGATGGACATAGTTTATGATATCTGATTGAGGTTGACAACTGCCTCAGCTCTTGGTAGTATGGGTTCAGCTCAGGTGATTATCGCTTTGTCAGTTCATTACAAAGGAGAATGGAGATGGCCAGTCTACTCGACGTTGAGGGAATCGGTCCGGTATATGCTGATAAATTGGCAGAGGCCGGCATCAAATCCACTACGGACCTGCTCGCCAGGGGAGGCACTCCAAGCGGCCGCAAGGAGATCGCGGCCAAATCGGGCATCAGTGATAATTTGATCCTGGAGTGGGTAAACCATGTCGATCTGTGGCGCATCAAGGGTGTGGGCTCCGAGTATGCTGATCTCCTTGAGGAAGCCGGTGTAGATACCGTGGTTGAGCTGGCTAAGCGTGTACCCGAAAATCTGCTGAAAAAGATGATCGAAGTCAATACGGCCAAGAAACTGGTGCGCCAGTTGCCGACCCTCAAGATAGTCGCGAGCTGGGTAGCCCAGGCCAAGGAACTGCCGCGCGCAATCAGCTACTAACGATGCGTTAGGACAGTTTCTCACGGGGTGCTCCGGCACCCCGTTCTTGTACGGCACAAAACACACCGTTAGGAGCGCTGGTCAATGGGCAATGTTTCTTGCCCGGATTCACCCGGACACGGCATATCATATCGTGAGATGAACCTGCGCGTTTTCAAGCGGCAGCCGATCCCGCACGTCCTGTTTCAACCGCGCATCGAGCCCTGGTATGACTGGCATCACACTGTCGGGCAGATGCCCGAGCGCTACAGGCACCTGGATCTGCGCGGGTTGTTCGACGACCTGGGGGTGTCGATGCGTTACCTGCACTACTATACCGGCATGCCCGACCCGGTTATCCTGCGGTATGATTCCGAGGTACACATTCACGAGCAGCGCAGCGCTGAGCATATTGTGCGCGCGTACGAGACCCCCTTCGGCGAACTGGTCGAGGAACTGCGCCTGACGGTGGATAAAACCTGGCGCGAGGTGGACTTCCCCGTAAGAAACCCGGGCGACCTGCGCAGTTTGCGCTGGCTTTACGAGCACGCCCGGTATGCGTTTTCCATAGAGAATTATCAGCAGGGCAGCGATTTTGTGGGCGAGCGCGGCATCCCTCAGTTCTGGGTGCCCAAAAGTCCTTATCAGGCTCTGGCGCAAATCTGGATGAAGCTGCCCAATCTTATTTATGCCCTGGCGGATGAGCCGGAGGAAGTCGAAGCGACGATGCGCGCGATAGATGATGCCTATGATCCGCTCTATGAGCAAATTGCAGCGTCGGAAAGGGTTCAAATAATCAACTTTGGCGAGAACATTCACGACCACCTGCTTTCACCAGCCTACTGGCAGCGCTACCTGCTGCCTTTCTGGCGCAAACGCGCCGGGCAACTGCATGCGGCGGGGATATTCTCGCATATGCATCTGGACGGCTACTTTCATTCGCTGCTGCCGACCCTCAAGGACCTGCCCTTTGACGGCATTGAAGCGCTGACGCCTGTACCACAGGGGGATGTCGAGCTGGAGGAAATCAAGGTGCACATCGGCGATAAAATCCTGCTTGATGGCATCCCAGCGGTATGCTTTCTGCCCAGTTTCAGCCGCGAGGAGCTGATGGCTACCACCGAAAAGGTTGTCGAGCTTTTCGCGCCCAATCTGGTGCTGGGCATCTCGGATGAGCTGCCGGAAGGCGCCGACGCCGAGGGCATCGAGCGCGTGCGCTTGGTCGCCAATTGGTGCCGCACGGGAAAATGGTAGATGAGTAATATTCGCTAGATTAGCTATTGTTAAAACTGACTAATTGGGTGGTGGCAGGATAATAATTGCTTGTTTTTCCAGCGTATATGACAAGTACACTGGATAATGATAGTGTTTCCCATAGAGAGTTACCAATTTTGCGGCACTCAAAAAGCATCTACGTCTGATAGCTTCCGTGAAGCGATACGAGTCAGGTATCTATAATAACTGATTCACATAATGACAACCAAGATTCGTTTAGCTTAATAGAACTTTCTGAGGATTTACTCAGTAAAGACATATGGACAGTATAAAAAAATATAAAACTCATAGAAGCTTTATATTACTTGGCTTAGCTATTGTTTTGCTTATTTATAGCTTTTTTATCTATTTTTATCTTGCGAGAATTAATGATAACCTCTCACGACTTTTCTTCATAGGTGAAAACTATATCAACCCTAAGGAATTTGATCTGGGTTATACCTACCTTAAGGACTCAGATGGCTATGATGGTGAGTTTTACCTACGTTTCGCCCTCGAACCTTTTAACCGTTCTCTTTATGTGCATGGTATCAGAGTAAGCAACCCACCATATCGACATCAACGCATCTTGCTTCCTCTCTTGGTACATCTAGTCAGTTTGGGTGGTGACCCTCAGCTAATACCTGCTGTTTATCTGGTGATAAACTTGCTCGCACTGTGCATCGTCGCTTGGGTAGGGATGGCTTATGCACAAGCCCATGGGATTCATCCGCTTTGGGGTATATCCGCCGCATTATTACCCGGATTTGTTTTTTGTATTACGCATAATTTGACTGAAATACTCGAAATCGCATTTGTTGCGATGGGGCTTTGGACATATTCACAAAAGCGATATAGATGGACGAGTCTATGGCTAGTTTGTGCCGTTTTAACCAAGGAGACCAGCCTAGTTTTTCCAGTCGGCCTGTTGCTCCAGGAATTTTTTATTGAGGGCAAGTTCAAACTAAAAAAGCTCCATTACGTCTTGGGTATTCCTATTCTTGTATATATTATTTGGCAGGTATTTATTTATATATACTGGGGCACTCTATCCATAAATGTCCATAGTACTGGTAATTTTGGCATCCCTTTTGCCGGAATTATTCATTTTCTCCAAACTTACTTCCCATGGAATAACAACTATGATGCTTTTTGTGCCATTTCGTTTTTATGCTATGGTACACTTCTTGTAATTAGCTTGATGCTTGCACCCAAGAGTTTCGGGTTTAAAATTCCATTATTCCTCTACGTCATTGTGTTAGTCACAGGCAGCTCATGGATTTGGGTGGAAAGTACCTTTCTAAGAACATCATTGGAATTAAGTCTCTTAAGTACATTTATTGGGCTAACTTCCCCTAAACGAATCTATACAATTCAACGGCTATTAGGGATAGCTTTATTCCTGTTTCAAATTATTGGTACTTGTATGTTTCTCTAGCTACGGAAAATGAAAAGGCAGTTTAGATTACTGATTCAGTATGCGCGAGGCCATCTATCTCCGTAAATTGCTGCAGTAGGCATAAAAATGCATAGTCTTCTGCAAATACGATCTGGCATTTTAGAGGCCATGACAATTACACCTGCTGGTTGTTTTCGTAGCTTAACGATTTGCCGATGCGAAACGAGCAATCGAAGGAAAACGCAAAGCAATTCCCGTTGCCGGCATGCTCCGCCGCCGCAGAGTATGGCAATATCAGACAGGATAACCCGCAGCTAGCCAATTGAATATACCTGTCCAGTCCATGAAATAGGGTATATCTGCTATACTATCTCTAACGATATTGTGACCTCGTGTGCAGGTACAAGGTACGCTAGGCTGTGTGCTCAACACCGACACACGTTGCGTTGACGCCCTGTAGCAGTAATAAACACACATCGTTAAGGTAATATGCCGGATATCGAGGGTTACGTCGAACGCATCACTTATTATTCCGCCGAAAGCGGATATACCGTGCTGCGCCTCAGGCCTGCGGATAGCGGCTCTGCCCAACTCATCACCGTGGTGGGCACGCTGCCGGAAGTCAAACCGGGCGAACACCTGCACCTGGGGGGTGAGTGGACCAAGCATCCCAAATACGGCAGCCAGTTTAGCGCCTCCAAGCTGGAGCGCCTCTTGCCGCAGGATGTCGAGGGAATCCGCCGGTTTCTCGGCTCCGGATTGATCAAGGGGATCGGTCCGCGCACCGCCGAGAAAATCGTGGCAGTGTTCGGCAGCCGGACGCTGGAGATTATCGAGAACGAGCCCGAACGGTTGAGCGAGGTGCCCGGGCTGCCCAGGAACCGCCAGCAGCTCATCACGGCTGGCTGGCAGGAGCACAAGGCTTCGAGCGAAGCGGTGGTGTTCTTTCAGCAATACGGCCTGAGCACCAATCTGGCGCTGCGCGTCTATCGAGTCTATGGCGAGGCGACCCTGGCGCGCGTGCGCGAGAACCCTTATCAGCTTATTCGCGATATCCGAGGTATCGGCTTTAAGACGGCCGACCGCATCGCGCGCGCCCTCGGCTTGCCGCAGGATGCCCCGGCGCGCCTGCAGGCAGGCATTCAGCATGCCCTGCAGCAGGCTTCGGAGGAAGGGCATGTCTTTCTGCCAGAGTCCGAGCTGCTCAAGACAAGCGCCGAATTGTTGAGCATCCCCAGCGAGCAAATCAGGCCAGCGCTCGACCACTTGAGCGCCGAGCACGCCGTTATTCGCGACAACGAGATATGCGTGGGGGAAGCTGCCGTCTATGAACATGCGCAGTATGCGGCTGAGCGTGAATGCGCAGAGCTGCTTGGACAGCTTATCCGCAGCCAGTCCAGGCTGGCGGGTTTAACGCAGCTCGCGCTCGCGCCGTCCGCCCAGACGCCCGAGCTCTCCGCGGAGCAACAGGCAGCGCTCAGCATGGTCTGGCAGCATCCGGTAAGCATCCTGACAGGCGGCCCTGGCACAGGTAAAACGACCACCCTGCGCGCTCTGATCGAGCTGGCCGAACGCGCCCGCCACCCGTATGTGCTGGTCTCACCGACCGGACGGGCGGCTAAACGCCTAACGGAGGCCACTGGCCGACCGGCGCAAACCATCCATCGCCTGCTGGGATATACGCCGAACGACGGGTTCAAACTCAACCGTTCGGCATCGCTCAAGGCGCACTTGGTGGTGGTGGATGAAGCATCTATGCTCGAGCTGGCGCTTTTCCATAGCCTGCTAGAGGCTGTTGAGCCGGGCACGCACCTGCTGCTGGTGGGCGATGTGGACCAACTGCCCGCGGTGGGCGCGGGCGATGTGTTGCGCGACCTGGTGCGTAGCGGCTGTGTGCCCGTGACCCGGCTGACCCAGATTTACCGCCAGGCGGAAGGCAGCCAGATTATCAGCAACGCCCACCGTATCAACGCAGGCTATATGCCGGATTGGAGCGAGCCGTATGGCGATTTCTACTTTTTCGGCCAGGAAAACCCCGAGGCGGCTGCGGAGCTGATTGTCGATATCGTCGATAAACGTATTCCGGACAAGTTCGGTTACGACCCACTGCGCGATATCCAGGTGCTGGCGCCGATGTACCGCGGCCCAGCCGGCGTATCCAACTTGAATACTTTGCTGCAGGCTCAGTTGAACCCCGAAGCGCGCAACAAGCCGGAACATGCCTTTGGCGAAAGGCTCTGGCGAGTGGGTGACCGCGTGATGCAAATCCGCAATAACTACGATAAAGAGGTTTTCAACGGGGATATCGGCCGGCTGTGTGCGCTCGATTCCGAGGAGCAAACGCTCGCGGTGCAGTTCGATGATAAAACTGTGCCGTATGACTGGCTAGAGGTCGATGAGCTAGTGCACGCCTATGCCATCAGCATCCACAAAGCGCAGGGCTCCGAGTTTCCGGTGGTGGTGGTGCCGCTGCTGACCCAGCATTATGTGATGCTGCAGCGCAACCTGCTCTATACCGCCGTCACCAGGGCGCGTAAGCTGTGCATCCTGGTGGGCTCGCGCAAAGCTGTGGCCATGGCGGTGCACAACAACAAAACCCAGCAGCGCTGGAGCGGGTTGGCTAAACGGTTGAACGATGTGTTACCCGCAGAGCTCAAGGTGTAAGCAGATAGGCTAACAACAGCTTGGTAGTGGCCTCCAGGCTGTCGCGATGAGTGCGCTCGTAGGCATGGCTGGCATCCAGACCGGGGCCAATCAGCGCTACACGCACGTCGCCACCTGCCCGCAGAAAGGCGCTGCCGTCCGAGCCGTAGTTGGGATAGGTATCCAGTTTATAGGGGATCCCCTCCTGCTTACAAAGCGCGGATAGGCGCCGGGTCAAATCCAGGTCGTAGGGACCCGTAGAGTCTTTGACGCCGATGCCCACCGAGTACTCATCCGAGTTCTGGTGTTCCCCGGTCGTGCTGGCAGCCATATCGACCACCACATACTCGTGCACATCCGAGGGGATGCCGGCGCTGGCGCCATGTCCAACCTCCTCATAGTTGCTAAAGAAAAAGGTAGTGCGCTGCGCCGGCGCTGCGCCGAGCTCGCGCAGGGCTAGCAGCGCGCCGTAAAGCGCTGCCACGCCGGCTTTGTCATCCAGGTGGCGCGATTTGACATAACCTGTGTCGGTAACCTCGACGCGCGGATCAAAAAAGACCAAGTCGCCCACATCGATGCCAAGAGCCTGCGTCTCCTCTTTATTGGAGGCGCGCACGTCCAAGCGCACTTCCATGCGTTCGGCATCGCGGTGGCTTTCACGCAGCTCTGAGGGAGCTGTATGAACACTGGGGCTGATTGTTTGTATCGTACCGCGTATGCGTTTGCCGCTGATGAGCGACTGAACCGTTACATTCTCGCTCTCAACCGCCTGCCAGCCGTAACCGCCTAACTGCGTAAGCAGCAGGCGCCCATTGCTCTTGACCTCACGCACCATCGCTCCCAGGGTATCGACATGTGCGGAGATCGCCCGCGGTGAGTCGTCGCGCTGGCCGGCGAGGGTCAGGATTAGCGCCCCCTTGCGATTATACGCCACCGTCAGGCTGGGCAGATTCATCGGCTCGATAGCCCGCCAGACGTACTGCATCACTTCTTGATAATAACCGGTCGGGCTGGGAGTATTCAACAGACCGCTCAGGAAATCGATCACGCGCTCAGTATCGACCGGCAGGTTCATTTGGCAGCGCCTCCATATGTTGGCTAACGGGTTGATAATAGCACAAAGGGAGTGTGTCGAGCAAAGTAACGAGGCTCTGACAAGGCGTTAGCATGCGGATATAATAGCCGAGTAAATCGCAACCCGCACGGAGGGGATAAATATGCGCGTGTTGTTCATCGGCGGCACCGGCAACATCAGCTCCGCCTGTGTGGAGCGGGCTCTGCAGGAGGGCTGGCAGGTGGCGCTGCTCAACCGCGGGCACAGCGACGTGACGCAGCCGGGGCTCCAAACGTTCATCGGCGACCGCAACGACCTGGCCGTGCTGGCTGAAGCGGCCTCCTCTAAGCCGGATGTAGTGGTGGATTTTGTGGGCTATACCCCGCAGCAAATCGACCTGGATATGGAAGCCTTCTCCGGCAAAATCAGCCAGTACATCTATATCAGCTCAGCCAGCGTATATCTGAAGCCGCTGCCCAGTTACTTGATCACCGAGAACACGCCCCTAGGGAATCCCTATTGGCCTTATGCCCAGGAAAAGATTGCCTGCGAGGAGCGCCTGATGCGCGCCTATCATATGGACGGCTTCCCCGTCACCATCATACGGCCGTCCTATACCTACGGCCCAACCTGGATTCCGGCCGGAGTGGGTGGGCACGGCTATACCATCGTCGAGCGCATGCGTCGCGGTGCGCCGGTGATCTCCCACGGCGACGGGCAATCGCTGTGGGTCTTAACCCACACCAGCGATTTCGCCGTCGGGCTGATCGGGTTGATGGGCAGCTCGAAGGCGATCGGCGAAGCCTTTCACATCACTTCCGATGAGGTATTTACCTGGGATGCCATCTACCGCACCATCGCACATGCGGCCGGCTGTGCGGCGAAGCTGGTACATATCCCTTCGGATTGGATTGCCGGCATCTATCCGGATTGGGGCATGGGATTGCTGGGCGATAAAATGCACAGCGCTGTCTATGACAACAGTAAAATAAAACGCTTTGTGCCCGGCTACCAGGCTCATGTCCCATTTAACGAAGGCATAAAACGCTCGCTGGCCTGGCATGATGCTGACCCTGCGCGCTGCCGAGCGGATCCGAAAACCAACCAACGCATGGACGACCTCATTACGCGTTTTCAGAAACTAGGACTATCCACAGGAGGCTGAATGTCCGCTTTACCATCAGCGCGTCAGTTGAAATATCAGGATTGGGAGTTGGGCTTGTTTCTGCATTTCGGTGTACGTACCTTTAATGAGGGCTACCGCGATTGGGACGAACGCAAAATGCAGCCAGGCACCTTCAACCCGAGCGAACTGGATTGCGAGCAGTGGGCGCGCACGGCCGCCCAAGCCGGCGTGCGCTATATGGTGCTGGTGGCTAAACACCACGACGGCTTCGCCAACTGGCCTTCGCGTTATACCGATTTTTCGGTGGCCAGCACCCCCTGGCGCGGCGGGAAAGGGGATGTGGTGGCCGAGTTTGTCCAGGCCTGCCGGCGCTACGGGCTAAAGCCGGGCTTGTACTACTCGCCGGCGGATAGCGCCAGCCCAGTTTATCATGAGCCAAAAGCTTACGATGATTATTTCCTCAACCAAATCAGCGAACTCTTGCTCCCCTACGGCACGATCGACATCCTGTGGTTCGACGGCTGCGGGTCGGCGGGGCATACCTACGACTGGGCGCGTATCACCAAGGAAATCCGCCGGATGCAACCCAACATCCTCATCTTTAGCATGGGCGACCCGGATTTCCGCTGGGTAGGCAATGAGTCAGGCATCGCGCCGCAGCCGTGCTGGAACACCGTGCGCAGCATCGAAACCGCACAAGAGTTTCTGGAAGAACCGCCGGCAGGTGGATTATGGCTGCCCGCCGAGTGCGACTGCCGTATGCGCGCGCACAACTGGTTCTACAGCGACCAGGACGCCCATACCGTCAAAAGCGTGGATGAGCTGATGGGGTTGTATTATTATTCGGTCGGGCGGGGCTGTAACCTGATTTTGAATATCGGTCCGGACCGGCGCGGGCTGCTGCCGGAGCCGGATGCAGCCAGACTGCTCGAGTTCGGCGACGAAATCAAGCGCCGTTTTGCGCAGCCGATTGCCACACTGGCCGATTGTGCGCGGCAGGGCGATACCTGGGTATACCGCCCGGCCAACCCGCTGCTGGTCGACCACTGCATCGCGCAGGAGCAGCTCGAACTCGGCGAACGGGTGCGGCAATTTGCGCTCGAGGTCGTCCCGACCAGCGGCGAACAACCTATCACGGTCTATCGCGGGCGTTCGCTCGGGCACAAGGTTATCTGCGAATTTCCGCTGGTGAGCGCCCGCGAGGTGCGGCTGCATATAAGCGCATCTGCTGGAGAACCAGCGCTGCGTACCCTTTCGTTTTATCAGGTGAATGGTCGTCAAGCATAAGGAGCATACAGATGGTCTGGCAGGCGCCGCGTACTCGACCTTATCTGCTGGTTACGCCGGAGATGCTCGCGAACACCCGCTTGGCGCTCGAGATGGGGCAGCCGTCCACACATGCTGCCTTTGCGCGCTGCGAGCAGCTTGCCCAGCAGGCGCTCGCAATGGAGCTGCCGGTGTTCAACAACACTTGGTTCATCGGCTTGCAGCGTGCGGATTGGGAACGCACCTGGAACGATGAATGGGTTTACACATGGAAGATACCCGGCGTGCTGGCCGACCCGGCGCTGGGTGCAGCACTGCATTATGCCCTGACGGGCGCCCAGGCCAGCTTACGCGGCGCGAAGCGCATCCTGCAGCATGCGCTGGGCTTTTCGTTCGGAGCCAGCCACTTTGATGTGGGGTTATACTACTCGTTCTGGTGCCTGCCGCTGCTGTTTGCCTATGACTGCATCTATAACGCGCTTACCCCGGAAGAGCGTCAGCCGATCGAGGAGTGGTTTGCGGCTTTTGGTGCAGCGGTGCGCGCTAACGATGAACTCTGGGTTAAAGAAATCCTGGGGGGCAAACTCAATAACCATTATGCCTGGCACAAGTGGGCGCTGGGAGTATATGGGCTGCACAGCGGGCAGGCTGAACTGGTGGAGTATGCCCTGGAAGGTCCGGTTGGTTACCGCGCGATGGTCACCCAGGGGCTGCGCGACGACGGGCTGTGGCTGGAATGCTCAACGAACTATAACTTTTCGATCCACCGCCCGCTGACGATGCTGTGTTGGTCGCTGCGTAACGCTGTTTGGCCGGAGGATATTTTTGCCAAAAGCTTTGCCAGCCAGCGCAGCCTGCTGGATATGTACCTGGCGCCACTCTACTGGCTCTTCCCGGATGGCAGTGTGCCCAACGTAGGCGATTGTTACGGCGAAAGGGTGTATCTGCCGCAAGCGGAGTATGCTTACGCTTGGGCGGCTTACCGCGACCCACGCCTGGCCTGGGCATTATCACGGGCACATCAGGAATCTGAGGATTTTAGCGAACGGCTGATTATCACCACCCGAGCGCAAGACCCTGAACCACCGGATATTAAAACCAGGAATTGGCCGGAGCACGGTTATGCGCTGCTGACCAGCAGGGAAGGGCGGCCGTATTTCACCGAGCGTTCGGCGGCTTGTTTTATTACCTACGGCTACAGCGGCATCCACAGCCATCAGGACAAACTCTCGTTCGAGCTGCATGCAGCGGGCGAACGCTGGCTCATTGACGGCGAGGCTGAGACGACCTCTGGCAACGCGTTCCTGGCGCCCATCGAGCGCGAGTTGGGGCGTTCCACTTTGGCGCACAATACCGTGATGGTCGACCAGCGTTCGCAGCGCTCCCTGAATGCTAACCTGCCTGCAGTATTCGCTGCTGCGGAACGCCGCATTCTGGTGACCGATGCCGGCGTGCTGTATGCAGGCGTGGAGCAAGCGCGTGAACTGCGCCTGAACGACCGCAGCTTGGAGGATTGCTTCATGCTGCGCTCCGACATGGTTCACACTTATGATTATCTGCTGCATTTCGCGGCCGGCGCTGCGCTCGAGCTGCCTATCCAACCGGAAGCATGTCCGCTGTGGGAAGCAATCCCTTACAACTGGCTGCGCCGCGTCCGCCGCGCTGAACTAGGCGCAGACAATCTGACGGTCGTTGCCAGATTGAACGGCAAGACATTGAGGCTGCGTTTAGGCTTTCCTGTAGGCAGCACCCTCTTTGCAGCGGATTTCCCGCGGCGCGACGATTACGCCGAACCGCAGGTTCCGCTACTCGTGGTCCGCTGCACGGCAAAGGCGGCTGTATTCAAGGCGAGTATCAGTTGGGATGGATAAGGGGGTTATATGATGGAATCCGATAAACCGGGCAGAACGGTGCGCATCGTCTCGCTCAGTTTTGCGCCAGGTAAAAGCCTGGAAGAAATAGTTGGCCTAGTTGCTGCAGAAGCCGCTAAAGGTTGCGACCTGCTTGCCCTGCCGGAGACCTGGCGCGGTCAGGGCGAAAACACAGCGGAAGCGCTGGATGGCCCAACCATCTGCGCGATGTCCGCGCTGGCTAAAGCCAACCACACCTATATCATCTGCCCTATCGACCGCATGGCAGGCGCACGGCGCTACAACACCGCGGTGCTGCTCGACCGCACCGGCCGGATCGCCGGGATGTATGACAAGCAGTATCCCTATTGGGGTGAATTAGGCTTGGTTCCACCGACGACGCCGGGAGATATTGTCCCGGTATTCCGCACCGATTTTGGAATGCTCGGCCTAGCTATCTGCTTTGACGTCAACTTCCCTGAGGTCTGGCAGCGCCTGGCGGAGCAGGGAGCAGAGCTGGTCGTTTGGAGCAGCGCATACTCGGCCGGCAGCACACTGCAATCCCACGCTCTGCAGCACAACTACTATATCGTCACCAGCACTTGCACTTGCGACTGCCTGGTTTATGATATCACCGGCCGGCTGCTGCATGACCAACAGCAGCCCGAGCTGAACATCAGCCGGCTGACGCTGGACCTTGACCGGGGCATTTACCATGAGAACTTTAACATGGAAAGGTGCGCACGGCTGCTGGCTGAGCATGCCGACGAGATTGAGCGTGAACTCTGGATGGAGCGCGAGCAGTGGTTTGTGCTGAGAAGTAAAAAGGCGGGAGTAAGTGCCCGCGAATTAGCGCATCAGTATGGGCTGGAGGAACTGCGCGACTATATTACCCGCAGCCGCAGCGCCATCGACCGGCTGCGGGCAGCCGCTGCAGCGAGAGATGAGGAGATCGAACAGAAAGGAGCCTGATGGCAGATAAAACAATCCAGTTCAGCGTATTTACCAAGCCATGGCGCACAATGCCGCTAGCGGAGCTGGCGCAAATGGTGCATGCATTAGGGTTCGACGGCATTGAGCTGCCGGTACGGCCGGGATTCCAGATAGAACCCGAGCACATTGAGTCCGAGTTGCCCAGGGCGCAGGCGCTGCTGGCCGAATACGGCGTTTCGATTTTAAGCGTAGCCGGATCGCTGGACGAACGCGCTATCGCGGGCTGCGCGGCTGCCAGCGTGCCTGTGCTGCGTGTGATGGCGCCGATCGGGCCGCAAGGCTATTATCCGGCGGTTGACGCGGCGCGACGTGTGTTCGACGACCTGCAGCCGGCCTGCGAGCGCTGCGGCGTCACCATCGGCGTGCAGAACCACTGTAGTCGCTTTGTGCAAAACGCGATGGGGCTCAACCATCTGCTGGCTCCCTACGACCGGCGTTATGTCGCTGCCGTGCTCGATTTCGCCCACTGCGCCCTGAACGGCGAGGAACCCGAGCTGGCTCTGGATATCATCTGGGATAAGCTAGCGATGGTGAACCTTAAAAACGCTTTTTGGCAGCGCAGCAACGGCCCGGAGGCCGAATTCGCCCTCTGGCAACCTTACTGGACAAGCGGGAACCAGGGATTGGCCAACTGGCCCAGAGTGGTCAGCGAGCTCAAACGCCGGCGTTACCAGGGTGTCGTTTGCCTGACGGCCGAATATTCGGACGAAACCGCCGTCAATCGGCTGATTGCGGGCGATATCCGGTTCGCCAAGTCACTGTTTGCTCAGGAGGGATAATATGGCTCTGGAGCGGGTGAGGGTTGCTATGATTGGAGCGGGGGCGATGGCCAATAACGTGCACTACCCCTCGCTGGCAGCGATGAGCGATGTCACCATTGTCGGCATCTGCGACCTCGATGCTGAACGGTTGAAAACTACCGCGGACAAATACGGCATCGCGGCGCGCTATACAGATTACCGCAAGATGATCGAAGC
>JAJFUJ010000079.1 GCA_021372475.1 Chloroflexota bacterium
ATATGCTGCTACGGCATCGGCGCCGCTGAAGCGTGCACCGTAGCGGTGCACATGGGCTTCATTCCCTTTGTCACGCCAGTAAGGGAAGTACCAGGCAAGGACCAGCCGGCAACGCTGCGATGCGCCAGGCGCAAGAGTGGCCGCCCATCTGGCCTGCAACGTATCGCCTTTTATCTCAGCGGTTACCCCATCGCCAGCCAAAGTGATGTTCTCTACCTTACCCGAGGGAGGTTTGGGAGGCGTGATGACTAGCTCTACCGTAATCGTCTCACTGCCGTGATTCTCTACGTTTATTTCAAACAGAGCGGCAGGGATGTTGCTATCGGCTGCATCGCCTACGATAAAGGGGCTAAAGGCGCGCACACCCACTGCAAGCGGCTTCTCTGAGAAATCCGCAACCAAGTCGGCAATCGGGTAGTGTCCCCAATAAGCGATCTCTGCCGTCGAAAGCGGCATCCGCGTTTCACCAACACAAACCGTTAACCATTCTTTATAATCAACCCGCGGGGGAACAATGTCATTGTAGATGGAACAATGGCCGATTTTACCTGACCCCTCGAGCGTGAAATAACCGGTGCCCAATCCCCCGAGGGGGATCCCTCCATCCAGTCGGGATCCATCGTAAACACAACCGGGGACGGGAAGGTCGAAACCTGATGCTTGGATAGAAGCCCAACCATTACGTACCACATCCTTCGTGAACGGCCAACCGGCCATGCGGACCTCCTGTATTAGGCAATTCAACTATGCTGTTACGCTTTACCTGAAAGCAGCAGACTGCTTTATATTACTTCCCTATTGCGGGGCTGTCGATATAAGGAACTGCAGGAGAGGTTCTCTCTCCTGCAGTTGACCAACTCACTTGCAGTTAGACGCTTGGTTGGCACGACCACTGGGTGAGGTCCCACGTGCCATCCGCAGAGTACTGGATCGCGGTCTTGCGGATAAGGTCTGGTATCTCATCCTTGGAAGCCGTCTCCAGATTCGACAGGAAGGTATCCAGGTTCTGCTCGTCCAGCAAGTACAGCGCCATCTCGCGCGCATAGGTATCGGCAAACTTGGTTCCAGCGCCGCCTAGCCATGTCGGGAACGGGTCGCTCCAGCCAGTAATTGAAGGCCATGAATGACCCCAGCCGGCCGTCAGACGTGTCTCGCCTACAAACATGTTCTCGACTTCCGGTAAGGCCTTGGCCTTTTTGTTCGATGGGATGAACGACGGCACCTCATTGACGATCATCTCATCATGCTCAGGTGTAGTAATCCACATCAACCAGTCCACGCACTCGTTTATACTGCCTTCGGTGATGGTTGATGGGTTGATGCCATAGGCCAGCGAGCTATACCCACCAATGCCGATCGGCAGGATTGGCGTATCGTTAGCGAGTGGCGTCGTCTCCTTTGTGATCGGCGGATACCAGAACGAACTGAACTCGAATTTGCGGCGGTCATCCTGCATAATTGTCCCTACTGCCCAGCTTCCATCCCACCACATCGCCAGTTCATTCTGCAGGTACAGCTCAAACCCATTGGAATAAGTCTCAGAGTTGGTAATGCCTATCGGCATATACTGATGTAATTCCTTGATGAGTTCAAGCATAGTTCGCGTAGCTGGTTCCTGGAAGCCGTTCCAGTTGTTGCAGGCAAACTGCATGATGATTTCTTCCTGGCTGATGACGCCTTCCTGGTATGCCTTCGGTGTATTCTCATGGTAATTCAATTTATCGAACTCTGGGATCAGGCTCCAGTATAACTGGTCACCCAGGACGCCTTGCAGCCACCAGTCCAGAAGATAGTATCCGTTCATGCCGAATGCAGTGAATCCCGCTTCCTTGAGCTTCTTGCACCAGCCTATAAACGTCGCCCAATCCTTGGGGGACCCCAATTCCGGCACGATTTCCGTTGAGAGGTCAATCCCGACTGACTTGAACATATCCACGTTGCAATATACGCCTGTTGACACTAGGTCAGTTGGGACACCACCCCATTGTCCTTTAATGCTGGTAGTGGTCAGGAAGGGATTCTTGAAGGTGTTCTTCCATGCCGTATTGTCTTCCGGTGCATACTTGTTGGGCATCTCTAGATAGTCGTTAAGAGGTAGGACTTTGCCTTCATCTACAAACTCGTTGAGTTTGCTCAACCAGAGCCAGAAAATATCCGGGCCTGTACCGCCGATGAGCTGCGTTGTGAGCCAGGAGGTATAGTCACCCTGCCCGGCTTCGATAAACTCGAACTCGATACCAGGATGTAATTCCATCCACTCGTTTGCCAGAGTCTCCATCGCAGCACGCTTGGGCGCATCGGGATCAGGATTAACCTGAACGGAGGTGGGCGTGTAAGACTGGGCGTAAAATTGGATTTTCCCCTGGAAACCAACCTCCGGCGCTTCGGTGGCTTTAGGGGCTTCGGTAGCCTTGGGCGCTGCAGTGGCTTTGGGTGCTTCGGTAGCTTGAGCTGCGGTCGTTGCCTGCGGTGCTG
>JAJFUJ010000087.1 GCA_021372475.1 Chloroflexota bacterium
CCTTCGAGGGTGAGGGTGCGAGTGGCCGGGAATCCCAGGTGCAGGTGATACTGCCCGCTTCCCTGCCTGGCGACGCCGCAGTTCTCGTTGAACTCGCCCGGTTGCATATAGCCGATAACCTCGCCTTGCGCCAGGCTGCGCCCAGTCGCCAGATCCGGCGTGTTGACCAGGTGGACATACATCAGTTCTCCGATGCGGATGGCGGCCGAGGTTTGCCCCCAGTAGGGGCTGCACTTCCAGTCGATGGTGCCGGCGGCTGCCGCGTAAACGGCTGAGGGAGCCATACCGCTCTCAGGGTCATAGGTGGAGATAAAATCGACCGCCAACCAACCCGGCGTATAATCCGCGAAGCCATTCTGATGCACGCCCGAGACATATTCCATCGCCGTGCCCGGCTCCCAGGGGAAGATGTAACCGTTGCTCTGCTCCGAGCGGCGGCGCGGGTCGAGGTTGGTGCGTGTTTCGGCGCTCATGATGCTATCGGGGATCTCATCCAGGAGCGCCGTAAAGGCCGGCGTGCCGCTCAGAGCGCCCAGCCAGCCGCCGGCGGGCGCCGGCGCAATCAGCAGCAGCCCAAACCATCCGCCCTGCTCGATGCTCCAACCACTGGCAAGCTCGGTGGTAGCTAAGCCGACCACGGAGACCAAAGAAGCCTCCCCGGCGGAGGTGATATCCGTCACGGCATACCAGGGCAGCTCGGGGATGGCGGCGGCGTATTGATCCAGCACCAGGTTGATGACCTGGTCGAAGGCTGCCCCCCGCGAGACCGTCCCGCGGGTAAAACGGGTGAGGAGGGGCTGCGCGGCGCGGGTTGAATCGGCGGGCACATAGACCGGCGCGCTGAGGACTTCCTGAGATGTTGCGCCTGGTTCGGCCGAGCGGGTGGGAACCCGAAATGCCGCTGCGCTCACGGGAGGCCGCGCGGCAGAGAGGAGGATACACAGCGCGAACAACACAAGTGCGGGCCTTTTAGTCATGCAGGTCCTTCAGGTTAGGATCTAGTCGCGCTATACCAGCCGGCCAAAGTGCCGCATTGGGCAGCTAATTCCCCCCAGCGAGATGCCACTAAGCGCTACACAATATCTTGCCCTAATGTAGCGCGAGCGCATGCTAGTGTCAACCGCAAAACGGCGCTGTCAACAAGCGGGGGAAAGGCAATCGTTGTAAGCGGCTTGGCGTGCTCCAGAGCCGGACGGGCCTGCGACCTTCAGGTCGCGGCAAACTGCCGCGATGTAAACATCGCGGGTCCGCTACAAGGCCACCACATGGGCATTGGAGCTGCGACCTTCAGGTCGCGGCGAATCACTAGCTACCTTGCCCTCCGTTTGTTCCCGCGTTATACTGCCTGCATGGGAGGTAACAAAATGACGATTACCCTCGCCAACTTGCGCTGCAACTACCTCGTCAATCCGCTGGGTATTGACGACCTTGCGCCGCGTTTTTTCTGGCAGCTCGTTTCCGATGAGCGCGCCGTGTTGCAATCCGCTTATCAGATTCAAGTGAGCGCTCCGGCAGGCGGCATCCTCTGGGATTCCGGCAAGGTCGGCAGCCTGCGCTCGGTGCAGGTGCCGTATGGCGGGCCTCCTCTTGCTTCCGCCGTGCGCTATGCCTGGCGCGTGCGTGTGTGGGATAACCACGGTGCGCCGACCTATTGGAGTGACTATGCCTGGTTCGAGATGGGCTTGCTTTCCCCGGACGACTGGCGCGCGCGTTGGGTTGAGCCACTCGAAGCGGAGGATCCGCTGGCATTCAAGCCGTGCCCGCATCTGCGCCGCGAGTTCACCGTCGGCGCCGGCCTGGCGGCCGCCCGGCTGTATATCACCTCCCGTGGCCTGTATGAGGCGCACCTGAACGGCGCCGTCATCGGCGACCAGCTCTTTACCCCTGGCTTTACCCCTTACGACTTGCTCCTGCAGTACCAAACTTATGATGTTACCGCGCAGCTCACCGAAGGAGCCAACGCGCTGGGCGTGATCCTGGGCGACGGCTGGTACCGCGGCAAGACGGGCATTATGGATAGCCGCAATGTTTACGGAACCAGGCTGGGGTTGCTGGCTCAGCTTGCGCTTTGGTATGATGATGGCCGCACCGAGTTGGTCGCGACCGACGAAGCCTGGCGTTCGGCGGCCGGCCCTATCCTCAGCGCGGACCCAAAGGATGGCGAGATATACGATGCCCGTCGCGAGCTGCCCGGCTGGGATACTGCGGGATTCTCCGATGCTACATGGCAGCCGGTGCGGGTGCTGGATGCCCCTCTGGGCGCCCTGGCAGCCTCGCCCGGCGTGCCGGTGCGCCGCAAGGAAGAGCTCATCCCGCAGAGCGTGCTGCTAACGCCTGACGGCTCGACGGTGCTTGATTTTGGCCAGAACCTGGCCGGCATCGTGCACTTTCGCGTGGAGGCGCCGGCCGGCACGGAGCTCACCCTTACCCACGGCGAGGCGCTGGATGCCGATGGCAACTTTACCCTAGCCCACCTGGCGGCCTTTGGGCGTCCGCTCAAGCAGGAGGTGCACTATACCTGCCGCGGCGGGGGCCTTGAGGAGCATGAAGCGCGCTTCACCGTGCACGGTTTCCGCTATGTCAAGCTTCAGGGCTGGCCGGCCAAGCCCGACCCGGTGGATTTCCGCGCCGTGGCGGTTTATTCCGATATGGCCGTCACGGGAACCTTCGAGTGCTCCGACAAACACATCAACCAACTGGTGCGCAATACGCTCTGGAGCATGAAGAGCAATTTTCTGGATATCCCTACCGATTGCCCCACGCGCGAGCGCTCCGGTTGGACGGGCGACGCCCAGATTTTCGCGCGCACCGGCTCCTTTTTGATGGAGACTGCCGCATTTTTTACCAAATGGCTGCGCGACCTGGCGCTCGAGCAGTATCCCAGCGGGATGGTGCCGAATGTGGTGCCCAATGCGAATCGTCCGCTGCACACCAAGGGGATGATGGCGGCTATCGAGGGCTCCTCCGGTTGGGGCGATGCGGCCGTGATTCTCCCCTGGACGATGTACCAGGTTTACGGCGATACCAGCCTGCTGGCTGACCAGTATTCCTCGATGCGTGCCTGGGTCGAATATATGCGCACCTCGGCCAGCCAGATTCCATGGTACAAATGGCTGAACCCAACCCTCTGGTTCAGCAAGGCGAAGCGCGCCCGCCAGCAGCTCATCTGGGATACCAAGTATCACTGGGGCGAATGGCTCGAACCCGGCAGCGGTTACGGTCTTGGGGCTGGTTGGAGCATGCTCAAGCGCAGATGGTTTGGCGAACCAACGGTGGCCACAGCTTATTACGCTTATTCCTGCGGGCTGTTGGCCGAGGCCGCCCGTACGCTGGGGTATGATGATGATGCGCGTGTGTATGCCGGGCTGGCCGAAGATATCCGCCAGGCTTACGATGCCGAGTTCATCTCACACGACGGCGGCATCTCGCCCGACCGCCAGGCTTCCTATGTGCGCGCCCTGGCGTTCGGCCTTGCTCCCGAGGTTAAGCGCCTGGATCTGCTCGACCATCTGGTGCATAAAATTCGCTTGGCAGGTACGCATCTGGGTACCGGTTTTCTCAGTACACCCTTTCTGCTGCCGGTGCTGACCGACTTTGGCCAGGCGGATCTGGCCTACGAGCTGCTCGAACAGACCAGCGCGCCTTCCTGGTTGTATGCGGTGACCAAAGGGGCTACCTCCATCTGGGAAATGTGGGATGGCATCGATGCCCAGGGCAACCCGCACGGCTCGCTCAACCACTATTCTTATGGCGCGGTGGTCAATTGGCTGGCGCAGTATGCGGCCGGCATCGAGATCGGTGCGCCCGGCTACCAGCAGATTATCATCCAGCCGCACCCGGGTGGGGAGCTCAGTTGGGTGCGCGCTAGCTATCAATCGCTTTACGGCGAGATATCCTCGAGCTGGGAGTTAACCGGCGGTCAGATGACCCTCGAGGTGGCGATCCCGCCCAATACGCGCGCAACGGTGCGCCTGCCCAGCACCTGCGACCCTGAATCCGTGCTGGAGAGCGGCGCCGCCTTGGGCCGGAATCCGGGCATCGTTGGCTGGCATAGGGAAGACGGCGCCAGCCTGATCGAGATAGGCTCCGGTGCATTTAGCTTCACGCTGCCATATAACGGCTGAGCGCACACAAACTAGAGGTGGGGGGAACCGATGAGTTTGGAGATTATCCGCGATGCACGCGCTTACTGCAGTCAGGTTCGTCAGTTTACCTATGAATTAGCCTGGCGCCCCGAGCGTCACCTGGTGGCTGGAACGCAGTTTGAGCTGCGCAGCCACTGTCTGCGCGCCTTTCATTCTTGGCGCTTTGTCTGGATGGAGGTGGATGGCGCCGATGTGACCTTCCGCTGGAAAATCGACCCTTCGCCTGCCGAGATGTGGGCTAATCGCGCGCACGTGCTGCTGCGCGCCAAGCTCCCTTACGGTGCGCGCCGCGGCCAGCCGATCATCCTGCGCCTGCGCGCCATCCCGCCTATCTGGGCGGGGGTGGATACCACGCTCAGCGTCTGGACGCTGGACCTGCCTAATGCCTTTGAGCCCGCTTCGCCCGCTCCAGAGGCAGGGTGCGAGGGTTCGGCGTGCACACTCACGGTGGCTGCCGGAGCGGTGGAGCGCGTCTCGGTCTATTCCAGCCCGATGCCCGGCGCCAATGGCCGCGTGCGCACCCTGCTCGTTCCAGAGGACCGCTTTGGCAACCCCAGCCGTCTGCAGCAGCCCGCTGCCTGTCGGCTGAGCTGGGGCGGCCGTTCGCGCGAGGTGACCCTGCAAGGGAGCGTCACAGTGCAACTGACTGCGCCGCTGGCGACCGCACGCGCGGTGCTCTCCATCCCGCAGGATGCCCTGGCGCCGGGGGAGAACATTGCCAATGCCCAGAGTGCTGGCGCCAACCTGCTGGTGACGGGCAATCCCGTCTGGCCGGTGCCTTCCGATGGGCTGCGCGCTGCGTTCGGTGAGTTCCATTGGCATACCGAGTTTTCCGCCGATGGCCAGCGCAGCATCACACAGGCGCTGGCCGCTGCCCGCGACGATCTCAATCTGGATTTTGCAGCGCCCGGCGACCATAATCCCACGGCAGAGCAGTGGCAGGCCACCACGGCTGCGCTTGAGGATGCCAATCAACCGGATGAATTCGCTACCTTTTTCGGCTGGGAGAATGGCACCGACCGCGGCCATGAAAATTATTACTTTAGCGTGGCCAACCATCCGCTCGTGTGCGGCGGCAGCGCCGATATCACCGGCGGCCGACCGGATACGCTGACCGAGCGGCTGCGTGGCCTATACGCGTCGAACAATTTTCTGGCCGTCCCGCACCACACCAACGCCGTGGCCGAGACCCGCCGTATCGAGGATGACACGCCCTACTGGTATCCTTATCCATGGGGCGCGCCCGAACCATATATCCGCCTGGCAGAGATCATGCAGTGCCGCGGCAACCAGGAACGCGAGGAATACGACGACGCCTGGCGCGGCTGGCACCAGCACAACCAGGCTTCTATCCAGCAGGCGCTGGCATTGGGGCACCACATCGGCTTTAGCGGCGGCACCGATAACCACTGCGGTTATCCTGGGCGCGCCTGGGCTGAGGAGGGGCTGGGCTTGCACAGCCCCAAGAGCGTGATTCTGACGGGCGCCTGGGTGCCGCACCTGGAGCGCCATGCAGTGCTCGATGCCCTGGCTGCCCGCCATACCTGGGCGGTGTGGGATACCCGCGCCCTGGTGCAATTCAGCATCAACGGCGCGCTGGCCGGCGATGAGCTAATCGTCAGGCCGGGCGCAGCGCTCAACGCCCAACTGCGCCTTTCGGCCGAGGATTCGCTGCAGGCGGTGGAGCTGGTCTCGGAGGGCACGATTATCTGGAGCGCCAGCTACAGCCAGATGGATATCGAGCTCGAGATACCGCTTGCACCGGCCAAGAACAGCACTTACATCTATCTGCGTGCGTTGCAGCGCAACGGCGGCATCATCTATGCCAGCCCGGTGTTTATCACCGTCAAATAGCCAGCG
>JAJFUJ010000129.1 GCA_021372475.1 Chloroflexota bacterium
GCCTAATGGGTTGACGCAGGAGGCGGTGATGAGTGCAGGTCATCAGTTCGAATCGCCAATAGCCCAGTTTCAGGAGAATCCTTTTACCCGGAATTGGCCTGAGCCGGCCGCTGTTGACGCCCTGTTTCGTTATTGTGTCAAGCGCTTTATTGATGTGTGCCTTGCCGACCCACGTATCTGGCTGACCTCCGATGATCTGCGGTCGCTGCTGGCTCAGATTCTGCGCGAAGAATTACCAAGCCATGGACTCCCGGCCTATGCCGTTCACCTCGGTTACTCAGCAGCGTTAATACCGAAACCGGATGCGAATAAACCTGTACGCCCTAGCCAATCGCTGGACCTGGCGCTCTTAATGCCAGATACCATCCATTGGGATGCAAATAATAAGGCAGAAGCAGTTCTCGCTGTCGCAGCCACCGTTCAGATGGGATTCGACGCGCCAGGCAGCGGACGTGAGAATATCGCACGACTGGCGGCGTTAAAGAAAAAGCTGCCGGAAACACTGTGCTATCTGGTGGTAGTCGGATTTCAGGATTCAGAGGAAGCCATCGAAGCGCTCAAGCAAAGCGCTGCCGCAGCCAATATCGTGCTTTTGAGCGCCAACTATACCGGCCTGGCCGATCTGGTTCGGCAGGATAAGCTGCTTTAGCATCTCACCTATTCGTCACCAGCCCGTCCACCAATCCTTGCGTGAACGCGGGTCCATAAAGGTGCCATTGTCGCGAATTGCCACACCAATCCCACCCGCCTTGGCGCGGCCGATTGGCTGCCAGTTAGAGAGACCAGGGAGCTCGTGCCGGCCGTTTGAATTGCACGCCTGGTACAATGCAATCAGCGCAGGATCCACCCAGATATTCACTATATGCACTGTATATCCCTCACTGACAGAGCCTTTCGGTGTATAAGAAATCGTGATTTGATCATTAGTGGCATAAAGTACCATTGCATTATACCAGCCGTAAACATATGGGCTCCGATATGGGAGGTAGATAACCTCACCCAACGCAGCCTCCATCCAGATGAGCGTGACAGGCCACTGGCTGAGCAAGGCACCGCGTGCTCCTTGATCCCAGTTCCAATCGTACACCTTGTATGCCGCTGTGAAGTTTGGAAGTCTCCTCGGATTAAATAACGCTGAAAGATTTGGTGCATCTATATCAGTACTACCAGAAATATCCACAAGGTTTAGTGGTGCGTTGGTTAATTCGTATCCGCGCATATACAGATTCAAATCCGCATGCTGGTCGTCATCACGCTCCGGCGGTTGATAGTATTCCACAGGGATCGCCGAATAGGAAGCACCTGTCGGCGGAAAGGCGGTTGGCGTAGGCATCCGTATAACCTCAGGCAGGTAAACGGGGTTTGAAGGCGTATGAGACGCAATACCACTATCCGCATCGCCGGCATAAACCGGATGCATGTTTTGCCACAGTACGCTGATGGTTAAGACGATAAAGACGAGGATGAATAACCCAGAAAGCGCACCCTTACTAGTTAACGCAGAGTGGCCCACCTGTTTTGCGGGTGGCTCCATGTATAAATCCCCTTACCTTCGAAATACTACTCATCCTCACTCTGGCGAGGTGTTAGCGCCCACTTGGCTACCACCAGTATAGCGACACCAACGGGCAATGCGAACACCCACACTCCAGCGTGCAAATAGAAATAGGCGACCAACGCTACGGCAGCCGTTATCGTGGTGCGAATCACTAGTTCGTGCAGTAAACTGCTAGCCCTGAACACAGGCACTCCAGTACAGGTGATTATATTCGTTAAAATTATAATATATTGTCTGTGATATGCAATTTAAGCGATAGGGAAGTGAGTATCTCGGCATTCCTGGCTGCAGATAAACTGCTCATGGATTCGGATTCGGCTACATGCCTGCCGGGGGGACATCTGCAGCAAGCTGGTCGACAACCTCGCCGAGGGTCGAGACTGTTGAAATCGGCACATGCAGGCGGGCAATAAGGTCGTCCAACGCCATATCGTCCAGAGTGATACCCCTGCCTTGCGCAAACATCGCGGACGGCAGGAACAGGCATTCACCAAGGTCCTGGCCGGCGAGAGCCGCGCACACATCCGCGCCGCTGAGCAATCCCGAAACGGTCACGCATCTGCCAAAGAGGTCGTTTGGGACGGCCACCACTTTGACCTGAATATGCCACCTGGACGCCAGTTCATCCGCCAATCGTTTTAGGGTTGGGGCAATCAGCTCCCCGCAAGCCAGGGTAATGGTTTGCGGGCGAAAGGTAGTACCCCTAATACGGCGTTTGGCACGGCGCCAATCATCGATCAGGTTGCGCACCATACCTATGCCATTCTGCCATTGGGCATCATCATCGTAGAAATGTGCCGGGGGAATCGGTCGACCGGCTAGTAGGTACAGCTCATCGGCAGGATACAGCCAGGTACAATCGCAGCCCGGGCGAATGCGTGCGCGCAGTTCATCGGCCAGGTCGAGTATGTGCGCTGCCTCCTCGGGCTGCACCCGGCGGACATCGACGTTCTTATAGGTGGTAACGCCTACCGGCACCAGGGCCAGGGTCTGTACGCACGGCCAGAGCGCAGCGGTTTGCTCGATCGTCTGGCGCAGCACAGCGCCGTCATTGACGCCCGGCCAGATGACAACCTGTCCGTGAATGATTGTCCCCAGCTCGTTCAGGCGCTTGAGCTGCACCATGATATCCGGCGCACGGGGATTGCCCAGCACGCGGCGGCGGTTCGCTAGGTCGGCTGCATGAATCGAGACATACAGAGGGCTCAAGCCCTGCTCGCCGATGCGCTGCCAGTCGTCCTCCGTCAAGTTAGTCAGCGTCACATAGTTGCCTAACAGGAAAGAGTACCGATAGTCATCATCGTGGATGTAAAGAGATGGGCGAAGTCCGCGGGGCATCTGGTCAACAAAACAAAATGGGCAGCGGTTGCGGCACAAGCGCATGCCATCGAAGACGAGCTCGCTGAACTCTATTCCCAGATCGGAGTCGTAATCGCGTATTAGCGCCAGCGACTGCGTTGTGCCCTCGCGCTCATATGAGAGCTCCAGATGCTCCTCGGCGCTATAATAGCGGTAGTCGATAATATCTCGCAGCGGCTGGTTGTTAATTGCCAGCAACCGATCGCCCGGCCGCAACCCGGCCTGGGCAGCCAGGCTGGCGGGTTTCACAGCGCAAATCAGCCCGCCGTTCGTTTTGCGCATCCAACACCGCCCGCGCCAGCTATCAATGGCCTTGCCAGTTCCTCTATGCGGGTCACAACCGCTTCAATCGTCAAGGGGGTTGTATCTATCACTACAGCATCCGGCGCAATGGTCAGCGGGGCAGTCGCGCGGGTGCTGTCTATGCGGTCGCGTTTTTGCAGATCGAGCTTGACATCTTCATAAGTAAGCTGCATGCCGCGCGCCAGTGCCTCACGCAGACGGCGGTTAATGCGTTCCTCCAAAGTGGCGTCCAAATAAATCTTGAGGTCAGCGTTAGGCAGCACGACCGTGCCAATATCGCGGCCAACCATGACTACCCCGCCCTGTGCGCCAATCCGGCGTTGCTGAATCGTGAGCGCTGCACGCACGCCAGGATAAGCCGAGACCGGCGATACATGCTGGTTTACCCGCGGCTCGCGAATCTCCCAAGTTATGTCGACTTGGTCCGCCAGAACGGTGTACTGCCGGTTATCCAATACAGTAGGCGGGGTTACCTCAATGACCAATCTCTGAGCCAGAGCCGTGATCGCTGGTTCATCCTCTATCGCTATACCCTGCTCCAGAGCCGCCCAGGTCACGGCACGATACATCACGCCTGTATCAAAGTAGATATAACCAAGTCTAGCTGCCAGGGCGCCCCCGACGGTGCTCTTGCCTGACGCTGCTGGGCCGTCGATCGCGATGGTAATTTTGGCCACTTGATCTGCCTTTCGTACTAATTCGCGGTTCTTCCAGGCCAACCTGCTGGCGCAAGGCTTTGACTTCGCCCTCATCTAGCCAGCGTCCCTGGCCAGGCTTTAGCCTGCCCAGGCGCAATGTGCCGACTCGGATACGCACCAGCCTGAATACACGATGCCCAAAATGCTCCAGCATACGTCTGATTTGGCGTTTGCGCCCCTGACGCAGAACGAAACTCAGCCAGACTTGCCCGGGTTCGGCCGCGTTTCCCTCCCAGCGCGTCTGAGGCGGCAGCACTTGAACTACCGCGCGGCAAGGACTAGTTTCACCCTCGAGTATTATACCGGCAGCCATCTGCTCGAGCTCCGGCTGCGTCACTGAGTTATCGGTCAATACCAGATACTCTTTCTCGTGTCGGTAGCGCGGATGCATAAGCCGGAGCGACAACGCGCCGTCATTGGTAAAAAGAAGCAATCCTTCACTTTCCATATCCAGCCGGCCGACACTGAAGAGGCGCTCCTCACCCGGAACGAGCTCCTCTGCCAGGTGCCGACCTTCGGGGTCGGCAGCGGTAGTAATATATCCGCGCGGTTTGTAGAGCATATAGTATTGAAACTGCCGATTAGGGTCGACAAGTTTGCCATCGACCATCAACTGGTCAACCAATGGGTCAACGCGGGTGCCCAGTTCCGTCACCAGCTTGCCGTTTACCTTCACCCGGCCTGCGGTGATCAATTCCTCGCATGCGCGTCTGGAGGCAATGCCCGCCCTGGCAAGCACTTTCTGCAGGCGTTCTCCCTCATCTTGATCGCGGTTACTGCGCATATAAAGGCAACTCCATCAGTAACTCATGGGAGCGATATATCTCCAGCGCACCTATGGGTTGGTCGGGATCCGGGTGCGAACTGGCATCATCTATACGCCGAAATACGGTCACCTTGTTGATCTGCGAGGCTGTTAATAAATCCGTATATGGCTCGTGCACCGAAAGCTGGTGCCAATTCCCCTCTGCATCCTGGTAACGGTCCAGCATATTGCCGTTTAGAGTTATCTCCAAACCATAGTAATTCGCGTAATAGTAGTCCATCAATAACCGTGCATCCTGGAACCTATCCGCGCTGTTCAGAACGACCACCAACACACGGCCCTGCGGCCTGACAGCCATACCGATAAAACATTCACCCGCATTATCGGTAGTGCCGGTTTTCACGCCCACTAAACCGTTGTATGAACGTAGCAACTCATTGGTAGACGGCACTTGGTGGTTGCCGATGAGGGCATCGGGATAAGCTACCGTCTCTGCAATAAACGGCACCAACATCGCATTGCGGGCGATAATCGCCAGGTCGTAGGCTGATGAGTAGTGACCCTCCTCATCGAGGCCGTGAGGATTGGTGAAATGCGTATCCTGGAGCCCCCAACGAGCGACAACTTCGTTCATCCAGCCAACAAACGCATCATAGTTATCACCGCCGGAAAGGTTGCGCCCCACCGCGCTGGCAGCAGCGTTATCCGAGCAG
Organism: Chloroflexota bacterium; assembly: GCA_021372475.1. Taxonomy (GTDB): domain Bacteria; phylum Chloroflexota; class Anaerolineae; order UBA1429; family UBA1429; genus JAJFUJ01. The sequence goes on from JAJFUJ010000129.1 coordinate 5,398, forward strand.
ATGAGCATTAAACCAAGGAGCTGCTGCATTGTCAGGTGTTCGCCATTGAGTAAACCGGCTCGTGAGGTCGCTGCCAAATCCACCGGCCAGACGATCATCTCCTCATCCAAAGAACCGTGCTCTAGAGCGACCACTGCGCTAACCAGCTTGGTAAGGCTGGCCGGAGCGCGCCGCTCATGCTCGTTAAGTGCATACAGGATTCTGCCGGTTACCAGGTCAACCATAATCGAGGCTTGGGCGTTGATCTGCGGCACAGGCTCAGAATGCATCGCTCGAAGCTGCTCAGGCGATACCGTATCATATGCCAGATCTGATTCGGTCAAAACGGGCGGCCCAAACCCCGTCGATAGAAAGCAAAGGGCTGATACAACTATTACCAGAGTTTTACGCAGCCGCATCCGCTTCAAACACCTTTCGGTTAACTGGCTACATTCTATGTGATGAGCACCCTGCCGTCAACGTTCCACCGGCGATGACCCGATCCGTTCTTATGGAAGCACTATAGGTAGAAGAAAATATGCTAGCCATCACAGTCACCCACCTCTTGACGTTCGGCCGGGATACAGCCGAATGTCAAGTTGCTCTAACGAACAGAGCGGGCGGCCAGTTTGAACCCGCTCTCATCCCACAAGGCGGTCATAGCCGTCACTGGATGTTCGTAGGGACACCCGAAGACCGCGTCGGTGACGCGTTCCGCCGTATCGCCGGTCAGGTTCACGCTGGTGGGTTCCGTGCACTCATAGGTAGAGATAAGCCAGGCTTGGCCAGGCTCAGCCTCCACCATCCGGCTGTACAGCTTTTGGTGCCCGACAAGGGCAAGATAAGCAGCGCCTGCTGACGCATCTAACGCGGCGGCAATACGCGGCGTGTTGTAGGCATCCCGCTCAAAATCCAGCGCCAACAGGCTTACGGCCAGAGCATCGCGCAGCGGATAGCCCAGGGTTAGCTTATCGAAAACAGGATCCACCTGGCTGCCGTTGCCGATGACCGCAATATGGCCGGACGAACGGAAGCAGTTATACGAGATGTAAGGATTATCACTCGCGGCGGCATCGGGCGTAGGCAGCACAGCCGCGCGGCCGTCATACAACTTGATAAACCTGTTGGGAAACGAGCGCGAGGATACCCGATAGGCCAGATACCACTTGCCTGCCCCAGTGCGTCCCGCTATGACAAATCTGCCGATATACATTGTTTACCTTCCTTTAGCACCAACCTAACTCGTATCCTGCTGCGTAAAGCGCCACGATGTTTTCTGGGGGAGTGACTACCTGAATGTTATGGCAAGGCGCCAGTATATAGCCGCCGCCAGCCCCCAAAATGCGGATATTATCGGCCACCTCCTGGCGCACATCGGCGGGCTGGCCGAATGCCAGCGTGACCTGGTTATCCACGCCGCCGTGGAAAATCAGTTGCGAACCATACTCCTGTTTGAGCCTGGCTCGATCCATCCCCTTACAGCGCCATTGCACCGGGTTCAACACATCGATACCTGCGGCAATCATATCCGGGATAATCTTGATGATTGCGCCGTCGCTATGATGGAAGACAAAGGCACCGGCCTGATGGACAAGCCCGATCATGCGCTGCATGCGCGGCAACAGGAACTCGCGGATCTGCGCAGGGGAATACAGCAAACCCTCCTGGCTGCCCATATCCTCAGCTACATAGCTCAAAGTAACCCTTCCCGGAATTGCTTCATAGATTCTCAAGGTATTCTGGTAGGCAAGCTCAAACAGATGATCCAAGCAGTAGTGTACTAGCTCTGGGTTATCGACCAAATCGATAAAGGCTTGCTCCTGACCGCGTAAGTTTTTATATATCAGAAATGGTTCGGACCCGCCGCCATTAATCGGATAGTTCTCCCAGCCTCGCACTGCCTCGGGCAATTGGGTATAATCCCACCAGTCAGGATCTGGCCAGCGGTAGTTTCTCTTAATCTCCTCCACGTTTTTATACCTAGCCAGCGGATATTCCACAGCCTCGTGATACGAGCCATGCTCGTATAGAATATCGCGGTAACGTATCCCGAATACATCCGTATCGGCAGGCAGCGATGGGCCGATATAGCGCCCGCCAACCGCCAGGGGGCGATCGATATGTAAGGCACTATATAACTCTATATCATCGGCAATGCGCAGATACTTTTTTAGCTGCTGATGCGCTTCAGCAGTGCTCTGATAATCCATCGGCAGCCGATCCGGCTGGCGGCGCTGCAGCACCGCTAGCCAGCGTTCCAAAGGAGTCATTGTCTCAACAGGCATATTTGCTCCTATAAAACCTAGTTGTTGCCTTTATTATGCGCGCCGCTTATCATGGCTAGAATACAAGCTAAGGATAACTATGGAAGATACAAAAGAGCCCATCCGTTTGGACCAGTTTCTAAAGCTCTCCGGCTTGGTGCGCTCCGGCGGTGAAGCCAAGTACCTAGTTCAATCTGGCCAGGTACTGCTCAATGGCAGCGTTGAAACGCGCCGCAGCAAAAAGCTTCAACCCGGTGATCAGGTCACCCTTGCCGGTCAAACAGCAATCGTCAAATAAGCTTCCTGAGCCATCCGCCCTTGATTATCTTTTCCTGCGCCAGCTCATAGCGCATCAACTGGCGGTCTCCGTTGTCCTGGCCAACTGTAAAACCAAGGTTGGCATAAAGCGCCATTGCGCGCTCGTTCGATTTGGTCACATTCAAAGTAATCGCGGTTTTACCCTTGTCACGTGCGATTTGCATAGCATCCTTAACTAACTCACGACCGATGCCGTTGCCCCAGTACGTTGATTTCACCTGAACGTGGCAGATGTGCAATACCTCGGGCTCGTCCCAATCCAGCCACAACCAACCCACTATTTCATTCCCCGAAAGGTAAATCCATACCCGCTTAAAAATCGAGGCGGCTTCCAGGGATGTATGAAACCAGCTCTCCATCATCTCCTGGCCGGGGAAATTAATGGCATAGCTCTCAAGCTGCATCGCCAGGAGTTGCGAGTAATCTTCACGAAAGCTGATTAATCGGCGTTCAAGTTTCATCAGGCGGATAAATGCGCTCCCGAGCACAGATAACGTTCAGCCGCGGTTTCATCGAGCTCAGCGCCCAGGCCGCGAGCATCGCTCAAGTTAAAGTCGTCTTCGATTAGCAGCAATCCTGCCCGTACGAGCTCTTCCCAATGCGGTCGCTCGAGCCAATGCCATTCCAACCCTAAGGAATTTGGCCCTCGCGGATCATTGCATCCCGCATGGCAATCTGCATACAGGCGGATACGATCCCGATGCCCATCATCGCTGTGACCGGATGGCCAAGTAGCCATGTCCCCCTGCACCGTTTCATATCTCTGTTTTTCACGCAGTTGCCGCCCGCACTTGGCTGCGCTGGATGCTAGCATGGCTGCGAACAAGCGTCAAAACCAACGCGCTTCCAACTGCTCGAGCATCCCGCTGGTACGGAGTTGCTCTAAAACCAGGTTTATTTCATCGATCGTTTTGTTCGCGTCACTAGCGACGGCAATGACCAGGGGCACTGCGTCGCGCAGTTCACCGACCTGGGCAAGGGCGGGATGCTGCTTTAGATACCCCAACGCGGTAGTGCGGTCAACTACCAGTGCTTCGGCGCGGCCGTCGAGAAGGTCTGCTAAAGCCTGCGCAGACTCGCGCTCTGCGGTAATAGTGATGGCTTGCCCAGTATCGCGCGCCAGTTGGCGAACGAGCTGATGCGCCTCGCTGCCCAATTCCACCGCAACCTGCCTGCCGCCCAAATCCTGCCAATCCTGAATCCCTGCGGAGGGTTCCGCGACCAGCAGCACCTGCCCTAACTGCATATAGGCCGTCGAGTAGAGCATATCCTGGGTCATTGTGCTGTCATAGGGCAGGGCTGAAATAATCAAGTCGCATTTACCGGCCTCCAGGGCATCATACAGACCGTCGAAATGGATCTGCACAAACTGGACATCGACTTGCCAGTAACTGCCAAGCGCTTGAGCCAGGTCGATATCGTAGCCAACCAATTGGCCGTCGGCGTCGCTCGATTCGAAAGGCGGATATGTCGCATCCAGCCCCACGCGCAGCACCCGCGTTGATTGGATGCGGTTCCAGGTCGCATCTTGAGCGTCTGTAGCAATCCGTCTCGTGACGAACACCCCGAGCACCGCGGCAAACAGTACACCCCCCAGCGCTAACAGGAATCGCTTACTGCGGATAATGGGAATGATTTGCTTCACGGCGTGTTCTCCAAAAACTCAAAAGGCTCACCGCGGGTATAGTGCTGTACCTCTTCGTAAATCGGCTTGGGGATAAAGCTAGTGGTCACAAAGGCATAGGAATCCGCATAGGTATTCTGCGCCCACGGGAAGCGGAAGGCCCACAGGCAGACTGCTGCGCACCAATCCCACGTAAGCGCCTGCTTGTACGCCTGCACAGTATAGGCGATGCGCTGATAGGGTTTGACGGCGCGCGTCCAGCGCGCATTATCGTTCCAACCGCCCTCGGTGATATAGATTTTTTTAGCGCCGTCGCCGTTTGCGCTCATGATTTCATACAATAATTCGACGCGCGAGAAATTAACTATCTCCGGATCCGCCGGGTCGTCGGCAGGGAATGTCATCCCATAGGCATGAACAGCCAAGCCGTCCATATACTGACCGGCGCCATAGGCATACATTTTGCTGAGGTACTCGAGGTCGTCGTAGCCGTATTCATCCCCCGGTGGTGCAAGCGTGGGCGCCAACCCTGCGGCCAGCACCTGGATATCCGCATCAGCGCGCTTGGCCTCGGTATACGCCGCGCGCAGGAGCTCGGTATAGGCCTGCGGATCCGGCTGGCGGTAACCCCACTCAAAACTCAGGTTGGGCTCGTTCCAGATGATGATATAGTTTACGCGGCCGCGAAAGTGCTTCACAAAAGCATAGATAAAATCGGTATAATCGGCATAATGCTCGGAATCCAGGTAACGGTCCGTGGTATCCTCCGGACGCGCCCACTGTGGCACCATATCGATGCGCGCGATAACCGTCAATCCCTGAGCCACAGCGTGGTTCACCACTGTATCCGCATGTCCCCAGTCGTAATGTCCCTTTGAGGGCTCGTAATATGCCCATGGGAAGTACTCGACGATCCACGGGCTACCCATCTCGCGCACCATCTGCAGCGTGCGCTGTATTTTCCACTCCTCAACTTCATCGGTAAGCCGTGTGTGGACGCCTACTTTGGCATTGAGCGTGCTAACTTGTTGGGCAGGGCCGATCACCACCAAACGCGCCGGCGGTACGCTCAACACAAGCACCAGGCCGATCAATACTGCGGCTCGGATGATTATTGCTAGATACTGGATGGAATGCCGGGCATATTGCCTCACGTGTCCCCTTGTATTATAATAGCCTGTGCTGCCCCTGTAGCTCAGATGGATAGAGCAGAGGTTTCCTAAACCTTGTGCCGGTGGTTCGACTCCGCCCAGGGGCACTTTCCTTTTCCAACGGCCTTGGTTCTCATCCCCAGCTTTTTGTACTCTACTCTGGCATCCATCAATGGTCAAAACAATGTAGTGTGCTTGCGGGTCGCCTCGATGGCTTAGCATTTCTCTTCGCCTGCGGTATAATCGCCTCATCTGCAGCGCCGTAAAAGGCGCAAGTGATAGAGGTGAGGTATGCCGCGACTGTGCAAGATTGATTATCTGGGAATGCCCGGGCTGCTATATGAAAATGATGTGCTCAGCATCACTATCTTGCCGCAAATCGGTGCCAAAGTTATCTCGCTTTACAGCAAGGCCGATGGATACGAATTGTTGTGGCGCCAGCCTGACCGCACCGTGCAGCCGCCGGAGTACGATTCCGTCTTTACAGATTACGACATCAGCGGCTGGGATGAATGTTTCCCAACTATCTATCCAGTAAACTATCCCGAACCTCCGTGGCGCGGTGCTGCTGTGCCGGACCATGGCGAAGTCTGGGCGCTCCCCTGGCACTGGGAGCAACAAAACGGCGCTCTGGTGATGTGGACTTACAGCGTGCGGTTTGCCTACCGTTTTCAGCGCACCTTTACCCTGGCAGAGGATAACACCCTCACCATCAGCTACCAGGTAACGAATTTATCGCCCTTTGCCCTCAAGGCGCTCTGGTCGATGCATCCCTTCTTCAAGGCAACACCTCAGAGCAGGGTCCTATTGCCGCCGCAAACCAGCATCCGTGTAGAGGCTTCCGACAACGGGCACCTCGGCGCATACCTGAGCGAACACCCCTGGCCATTAACGGTCGACACTTGCGGCCAAACCACCGATTTGAGCCTGCTTGGCCGGCCAAGACAAGGTACAAACAGCAAGCTGTTTTCCACGCGGCTCTTCGCTGGCTGGGCAGCCTTGTACGAGCCTCAAGAAGAGCACTATGCAGCCTTTACGTTCGATCCGGCCGAGGTTCCGTATGTCGGCGTATGCACACTGCGCGGGGGATGGCCTGAGCGCGGAGCTGAGGCCTTCACGCTGATTCTCGAACCGTGCAAAGGCTGGCCTGATCGGCTGGATACGGCCGTAGCTCAGGGGGATTACTTTAGCGTGCCTGGGGAAGGCCGCTGTCAGTGGCAGGTAAAGCTGCACCTGGGTAAAGGCCAGCCCAATCTCGAACGCATAATCGGCCCCATAACGGCTCAATAAACCAGGAGTAGAGGGAAAGTGTTGAGACTAGCACAGCGCATTGAGGAGCTAAAAGTACCAAGAGGCCATCTGGCTATCTTTTGGTTGGCACAGGCAGGATTCGTATATAAAACCTCCAACGGAAGCGTGATTTTCATTGATCCGTACCTTTCCGACTATGTATACAGGATGTTCGGTTTTAAGCGCCTCATGGGCACGCCGATTGAGGCCGATGAGGTGGATGCCGACCTGGTGGTTTCCACGCACGCGCATGGCGACCATCTTGACCTTGATGCGCTGCCTGTTCTGGCGCGAGTAGCGCGTTTGCGCTTTGTGGGCGCCCCCGACTGTGTACCGGAGTATCAGAAGCTCGGCTTACCAACTGGAAAATATATGCAACTGGATAAGGGCGCTACCCTCAAGTTTGACGGCTTTAGCCTCACCGGTGTATATGCCGACCACGGTCCCAGCACGCCGCACGCCCTCGGCATTATCCTTGAAAGTGAGGGCATCCGCGTCTGGCAGGTGGGAGATACCGCGTATCGGCCGGAGATGATGGAACCGATATTCCAGATGCACCCTGATATTATTATCCCGCCCATCAACGGCGCCTTTGGCAATATGGATGGCATCGAGGCCGCAAAGTTAGCCCATGATGCCGGCGCCAAGGTGGCAATCCCCTGCCACTTTTGGATGTTTGCCGAACACAACGGCAATCCGCTGCAATTCATCAAGGCGTGCCAGGAGTATGCGTACGAGGTCAAGCCCGTGCTGCTTTCCCAGGGGGAGCTGTTCATCTACCCAAGTTAGTTGTTAGCGCGTCCAAGCACATGAATGTTCTATACGAGGAGGCTACATGGCGCAGGTGCGATTATCTACAGGTAATGACCGACTAGTCCTAGAGAATGAACATGTAAGGTTCGTTTTTGCGCGGCAGCGAGGCTGGCAGCTTGTCAGCATGCGGCATGCTGCCAGTGGACACGAGTTCATCGAGCCAAGCGCGCCGACAGGACCTCTGTGGAGCATCCAGTTTTTATCTGAGCACTTTAGACAAAACGATATCAAACGCACTTTTGAAAAGGGCGTGCAGCAAGAGATTCACGGGCTTGATTCGACCACGGCCAGCGCTTGCCAGTTCTCCAGCCACCAGGATGATAACGCCACCACGCTTATCATGACCTGGTCTGGTTTGCAGATAGCTGAGGAAATCGAAGCTGCTGACGTCGTGGTAGAAGTCTCGCTCGCACCGGATGCACTGTACGCAGAGTGGCGCTTGGCTGTCAAAATGTATTCGCCGCGCGTGGGTGTGCAATGTGTTGATTTCCCGCTCATCGGTCCGCTGGCTGCCAGCCCACGGGCTCAATTGGCTGTGCCGAACGGTTGGGGACAACTCATCCCGGACCCAACACAATCAGCGGGTTACCATGGGCACTTCCCGTGCGGCGTCTGCGATATGCAAACAGCTAACCTGTGCGATGCTGGCATCGGATTATACCTGACGGCTCATGACCCCCATGGTAACGATAAAGAGATCGTCTTTACGCCGGACGCTGCTCAGCATACGTTGACCTACAAGCTTGTAAACTACCCAACTGGAATGGGCACTATCAGCCTCGGGCAGGACTATGCTATGCCTTTTGCCGGCGCGGTCGGCGCCTTTTCTGGTGATTGGCTAACCGGCGCGAAAATATATCGCGACTGGCTGCCCAACGCGATATGGTGGTCCAGACAATCCGTGGCGCAGCGCGCCGATATTCCTGATTGGATCAAAGAGACCACGCTCTGGCTGCAATCGCAAGGTGCTGCTGATGATGCTGCGCCCAAGGCCAAGGCCTTTGCAGAGTTCTTTGATGTACCGACAGCCACCCACTGGTATTCCTGGCATCAGATTCCTTTTGACGACCATTATCCGGAATACTTCCCGGCCAAACCTGGTTTTGCCGAAGGTGTTCGTGCAATGCGCGAAGCCGGCGTCAAGGTGATGCCGTACATCAATGGCCGTTTGTGGGATCCGCGCAACGCCAGTTGGCGTGAGGAAAAGGCGGCCTTTGCCTGCGCCAAGGACAGTGAAGGCCACAAGTATGTCGAGGTATATGCCAGTAAAGTAGAGTTGGCCAT
>JAJFUJ010000154.1 GCA_021372475.1 Chloroflexota bacterium
CTGCCTGACCACGCTGCAGACTTGCCGCGACCGCCTGACCTTTGACGCTGCTACCGGACGCCTGGTCTCGCTTTTCCCGCTGGATAAACCGGGCTGCGAGCTGATCGAGGCGAATGGTGACGACCCGGCTTTTATCATCCAATACCTCGATAATGACCGCGCCTTCCGCGAGATCAGCTCATCCCAGGCCGGCGCGGTAACCTGCCGAGGCGAAACCGGCGCGCTGACATTTAGCTACGCCGGTCTGGCTGGGCTGAATCTGTCGGTTACTTTTACCGTGCGCGCCGCGCCTGACGACCGCTACAGCTACTGGTCGTTCTCCCTGGCAAACAACGCCGGCTTGCGCGTGACTAACGTCCAGTTTCCGTTTATCGTGATGCCCTACCGCCTGGGGGAGTCCGGCGGCGAGGCGCTGGTCTGGCCGCTCGGACCGGGGCAACTGCTGCGCGCACCGCGCCCGCAGGATTTAGCGCCCGATTGCGCCCACACCTGGCAGCTTGTCCCCGAGAACGGCACTCCCTGGCACTACCCGGGTTACACCGGCGCCCAGTTCCTGGCCTATTACGGCGCTCAGGCTGGCCTGTTTTTAGCAGCGCGCGACGCTGAGGGTTATATCAAGCTCATCAAACCGGTGCATCACAGCCGCGGCCTGCGCCTGGGGATGGCGCACGTCGGCGATTGGCCGTCTTCGGGTGCACGTGCCCTGCCTTATGAGCTAGTGTTAGGCTCTTTTGAGGGCGATTGGTACGACGCGGCCGACCTCTACCGCGCCTGGAGCCTGCAGCAGCCCTGGGCCAGGCCGCTCAGCGCACGCCAGGATATCCCCGGCTGGCTATTGGATTCACCGCCGCACGTCATCGTGCGCATCCAGGGCGAGCTGGATGCCGGTCCGGCTGAGCCTAACGAGGCGTTCCTGCCGTATAGGAAAATCATCCCGCTGCTCGAACCGCTGGCCAAAGCCTGGGATGCCCCGCTCGTGCCGGTAATTATGTCCTGGGAGCGCCCCGGCCCCTGGATTTACCCCGATTGCTTCCCACCGGCCGGCGGCGATGAGTCGCTGACCGAATTCAGCAAACTCGTGCGTGAGCGTGGCTGGCACGTGGGCACTTTTTGCAACGGCACACGCTGGGTTACCGGGCATTACTGGTCGAATTATGACGGTACAGCATATTTTGCTGAACACGAGGGGCTCGCTTCAGTCTGTTGCACGCACGAGGGCGTTCCTTGGAAGGAATACTGGGATACCTCGTGGCGCCCAAGCTATGCCTGCTGCGCCGGTGCAGCGCTTACCCGAGCAACCGCGGTGAACTACTACCAGCACATGCTTGATGACGGCCTCGACTGGATTCAGTTCTTTGACCAGAACGTGGGCGCGGCTTCGTTTGCCTGCTATGCCGAGGACCACAACCACCCGCCGGAACCCGGGCGCTGGATGACGACCGCGATGCAAGGCTTGATCGGTGAGTTACATGCCCTAGAAGCTCGTGCGACGGCGGAATCCGGCGAGGAACGTAAAATTGCTCTCTCGGTGGAGGCGCCCTGCAACGAGTACAACCTGCAGGATTTCGCCATCTGCGATGTGCGCGTGGTGCCCGAGGGCCATGTGCACTGGTCCAGCCGCTGGATCCCGCTCTACCACTATCTCTACCACGAGTGCATCCTGATTCAAGGCGGCTTCGGCATGGGGCCCGAGCCCTACCATATGCCCATCCGCACGGCCTACAACCTGGTGGTGGGCGAGATCCCCGGCGCCGTGTTGACGGGCGACGGCCGACTGCTGAATTATGACACCGAGAACTGGGCGCCCTGGGAACCCTACATCGGCAGCAACGCCGACGCATTACAATCCCTACACGCTGCCACGGCCCTGCGCCGCGGCCCAGCTAGAGACTGGCTGGTTTACGGCCGCATGCAGCGTCCTGCGCAGGTCGAGGGGATCGAGATCGTCGAGTGGGAGCGCGAAGGTAAGGTGCACCGCATCCCGGCCGTCTTCCAGGGAGCCTGGCGCGCGCCCGACGGGCGCTTCGCCTTACTGCTCGCCAACTGGACCAATGACGCGCGCACGGTCACACTGCGCGACCCACGCCTGATGGGCGATTTATCGCTGGTGACCTCGGCAGAGCAGCTCAGCACAACCCGCTTGAACGCAATGGATAGTGCTTATCGGGTGACCGTCCCTAGCCTGGGTGCTGTGCTGCTTGTGCAAGCTTGATAAACAACTAAAAAGCAAAATAGCCAGCATTCGGGCCAGTAGCATTGATATTATCTGTACTACCAACTATCTCTCCTAACATGATAGCGTTATGCCGAAATCGGAAGGAAGCGAAATGTTAGCCGAAGAAACTCAACTAACATTACCTTTGTATTCCTGAGCTGGCGCACCGAGATGGGATATTTGGTTTATGTGCTAAAAAAGTTCGGTGCGTTCACTTCTGAATGCACCGAACAACCTACTGCCTATCGTTTCTCAAACGATTCCGCGATCCGTATCAAGTCATCCGATTCAAGCCCCAGGTTATGAGCCTCCAGCAGATAAGTGACCCCATTTTGCGTCCAGGTCAGGTAGGCATCATCGGCCTGATTATCCCACTGCAAAATCCCCATCTTTATGTTTGGGTCGCCCCGACCATCGTCTTGCCAGGCGCCGTGTACATAGTACCCTGGCTGACCGTTGACGATTACCGCCTCCTGGCTGGATTCTGCTAACAGGGGAGGAGCGCTGATTGGTCCATCGTTGGCATGCAAGGACAGGATGCCGCTGGCAGGCTCAAAGTTTTCTGAGCGGCTGTAATCGATGGACGCCTTTTTGCCGCTCCCTTGCCAGCTTTGTGGGTCGTATGCGCTAATACTGATATGTGTGTAGCTTAATCCATCTGGCAGCCAGGTGGGAAGCATTACAGGAAAAGCGACTTGTTCCTGAAGCTCCTCAATGGTAAGCGACTGGGGGGGGGGCAGCGCCTTTGTCGCTTCGACCTTGGCAACTGTAGTATGCGAGTCACGCAGATCCGTGTTGATAAACGCGATACCCATACGTTGGATTACATCCTCTGCGAATGCTCGCACTGCCGGTATGGCTCCGATGGAGCCGATTAGCATCGCCAGGATGATCAAACCAAGCGCGGCACGCATTTTGGCTGTTCTGGGAGCGCTGAAATGGGACTCCCTTTTTATGCGCGAATTTGCCTGGGGCTCAATCTTCGGCCACAAGCGGATGGTTGTTCGAGGAGCGTGTTCCTCAGCGACTTGTCGTAACATCCAATGTGATTGAACGTTGTTTCTCATCAGATTCTCTCCCTTCTTTACTTGAACGAGGCGAGCATGGTGCGCAGCCTTGCACGAGCTACGCTCAAATGCCAGCGCAGTGTCCCTGGGGCGCAGCCTAGCTGGCTGGCTGATTCCGCTGTACTCAAATTCAGCAAATAGTGTGAAACTATCGCCGCTCTCTGAGATGGCGAGAGTCGGGCTATGGCTTGACGTATTTCCGTTACCAGTTCCTGCCGCTCGACCGCATCTTCAGGTTCTCTCGTATTTCCGGCCAGTTTATACAGCACGGCCTCGTAATCCGCATCACCTTCATCTTTCATCACGATCTGGCGGCCTTGCTGGATTGCAGCTTTTATCGCATTGTTGACCACCATGCGCATAAACCAGGGGCGGAACGGGCGCGCCTCATCGAATCCACCGATCTTGTCAAAGACTCGCAGAAAAGCAGCTTGAACGATATCCTCTGCTATAGCCCGATCGCCCGTTATGATGCTCGCTGCCTGGGTTGCCTCAACCTGATATGTTTCCACCAGCATTTGCAATCCGGAGATATCTCCCGCTTTGAGTTTGGCGATAGCCTTTGCTTCATCCATCGATACTCCTCACGATCTGAATTAAAGGGCCCTCATGAATAATATCTTTGATAATGAAAAATGTTGGGGGAAGGTTAATAATAAGGAGTTAAAAACTAATCATACAGGTACAGCGTAGTTGTTGCAGGGAAATATTCCAACTATCTATTGCTCTACAGCGATCCGTATCTCAAGCTAAATCCCCCACGAACGCATGTCCTCTTCTCTGGCGAATATGCCCCACATAATCCTGGAACATCCCTTGGCTAGTGATTGGGGTGATTGATAGGAAAAGGGCTGGTATCATCATATGATACCAGCCCTTGCACATTCTACCTGCCGATAGCCTAGGCCATCAGGCTCTCCAGCTCGCCCACCAGGCGTTCGAACTCTTTGAGCGCGGCCGCTACCGGTTCCGGAGTGGTCAGGTCCACGCCGGCATCCTTGAGCAAGTCCAGCGGGAATTTACTGCAGCCGCTCTGCAGGAAGCGCATATAACGCGCTACCGCCGGCTCACCTTCTGTTAGCAGGCCGCCGGCGATGGCCAGTGCGCTCGAGATGCCGGTGGCGTATTTATATACATAAAAGTTGTAGAAAAAGTGGTCCACGCGCGCCCATTCCCAGGCGATCGGCGCATCCTCGTCATCGAACGCCACCGACGGGCCAAAGTAAAGCTTGACCAGGTTATAATAGGTCTCGTCCAACGAATCCGCCGTCAGCGGTTGGCCGGCCTCGACCTGCTCGTGGATGAGCTTTTCGAACTCGGCGAACATCGTCTGGCGATAGAGCGTACCGCGCAGCGTGTCGAGCTGGCGGTCGATCAGGTAGGCGCGCACCGCCTTGTCGTCGTATTGCCCGAGCAGGTAATGGGTCAGCAGGCTCTCGTTGGTGGTCGAGGCCACCTCGGCCACCAGAATGCGGTAGTCGGCCGTCTGATAAGGCTGCGCCTGGTGTGAGAGGTAGCTGTGCATCGAATGTCCCAGCTCGTGCGCCAGCGTCGAGACCGCATCCAGCGTGCCGCTATAGTTCATCAGGATGTAGGGCCACGAATCGTAGCACCCTGAGGAGTAAGCGCCCGAGCGCTTGCCGGCGTTCTCGTATTTATCCACCCAACCGCCCGCAAGCCCCTGACGCGCTTGCGCCGTATAGGCCTCTCCCAACGGCGCCAGCGCCCGGCAAACGACCTCGACCGCCTCATCGTAGCTGTAGTGCAGCTCTACTGCCGGCACCGCCGGAACATAGACGTCATAGAGGTGCATCTTGTCCAGGCCAAGCAGCTTTTGGCGGAGAGCGATGTAGCGGTAAAAGGCGGGGAAAGCGTTGTGCACCGCCCCGATGAGGTTGTTATAGACAGCCGGTTGGACGTTGTCGTTGAACAGCGCCGCCTCCAGCGCCGAGCCGAAATGGCGCACCTGAGCATCCACGACGTGGGTCTTGACGGCGCCGTCCAGCGCAGCGGCGATAGTGGCGCGGTTGCCTTTGAACTCCCGGTAATATCCCTGGAAAGCCGCCTGACGCAGGGGACGGCTGCGGTTCTCCAGACACTTTATAAAAACCGCGTGCGAAAGCTGCACCGGCTCGCTGCCTTCGGCGGTCACCTCCGGCAGGCGCGCGGCCAGGTCAACGTTTTTGAGCACGCTAAAGATGTTGGATATCGAACCTAACGGCTCGCTGAGCATCGCCAGCAGGCGCTCCTCCGGCTGGGAGAGCGTATGCGGCTTGGCGCGCAATTGTTCCTGCAGCCAGATGCGATAGGGTGTGAGCTTTTCATGATTGAGCCAGGCGCTCATCGTCTCGTCCGGGATGGTAAGCAGCTCGGGGGCCAGGTAGGCGCTGGCGGTAGCCAGGCGGATAAAGCTCGAGCGCGCCCGCTCGTGCCCGGCTTGGTAGGTGCTGTTACCCTGGTCCTCGTCGTAGCGCAGGTGCGAGTAGACATAAATCTTTTCCATCTTACGGTTGGCGTTCATGAAAGCCGTAATAGCCTCAGCCAGCACCTCGGGGCTTTCACCCAAGCGCCCCTGGAAGGCGGCCACCTGCGCAGGCAGCGCCTCGGCAGATTGTAAGTCGGCCTCCCAGTCGGCATCGCTGGCATAGAGCACGCTCAGGTTCCACTTGTCCTCGGGTTTGATTTCGTCACGCTTCGGAATTGGCATGGATATGCTCCTCTATTAGGATGAACCTGGAACTGCAAAAATCGATAGACCGCCAGACATAGCGGTATGCAGCATATGCGCAAGGATTCTATTATAGCTGATTCGCTAACCGTTACTTAATGGCCGCGCAGCGCCTTGATATTGGCGACCGTCAGATCCCAATACAGCGCTGGCTGCAACTGCCCGGCGGAATTCATCCATTTGTCGGCATCCGTCAACTCGGCAGTATCTGCGGTCCAGACGGCGGTATTCTCTAAATAATCGTTGAAGGTGACAACCATCACGATGGTTGGTCTGGGATTATTCAGAACCGTATCCCAGCAGCACTGGTAAAAGTCACCGCTCAGACGCTGTACATAGGGCGGTTGTGCGCGCGTATAATGCCCCCAACCCGGCGAGACGACCTCTACCTCGGGATGCACCACTGTGCCGCCCTGGTAGATATTCCAGCCGTAGGTGCCGCTGCGCACATCGCCGGCATAACGGATGGTGAAGCGCTTGCCGAAAGCCTTGTTGCCCGTGTAGCCAGCCCAATGCTGCGGATTGCCGATCGGATCTCCCCAGTAAACCAGCAGCGGTTTGCCGTCCAGTTGATAATAGTTATCCTCACCGCCGTATTCCGGGTTCAGGAAAAATGTCTCATAAACCTCCTGGGCTTCCCGTTCCATGCACAGGCCCACCGGGTCGTTTTGGTATACATCCGGGTGAGCGCCGGCTGCGACGGCATACCTGATTTTCCAGGGATGAATCTCGTTCCATACCTTGATCCTGGTGCAAACCACGCGGGCGTTATCTACAAAGGGCTTCATCGCCGGCCGGTAACCGCCCAAACCGCCGGGGGTAACCTCGTACAGAATAAAGTCGATTTTGGCGTCCGCAAGCTGCTGCAGGTGGAAATCTATCACGGCAGTATCGTCTGCCTTGTAGGTGCGAAAATCCCCGGGTGTATTCGAGCACAACGGCCTGTAAAGGGTGGGCGCATAGCGCATCCCGCCGACATTGGTCCAGTCATCGCCGTAATACGTGCAGTACCATGTTCCCACGTCGGTCAGACCAAGCCCGTTGCCGTTGGTTTTTTGTTTAGTCTGCATACTTTTCTCCCGCTGCGTAGTTACGCGTTTGCCTGGGCATCAGGTGGTACAGGCCGGTCTGCTTGGCTTCCAGGGCGATGGTGAACTGCAACGTGTCCTGGGCGATGGTCTGCTCTGCCAGCAGGTCATATACATCGCAGCGCCGCGGCAGATGGATGGTGCGCGAACCGCTGTAATCCACACAGACACCCACGAATTCGCAGTTGGCATAGATGATATCGTTTTGATCGTCATAAATGTGTACCCCGGCTGCGCGTGCAATGTGCCTGAGCAGCGCGGACGGCAGGCAGGGCGCCGCCGAATAGACCGAACGCCATTCGAGCATCTGCTTACACACCAGGCCGGGCAGACCAAGCGTAATAAGCCTGCCCCACACCTCGGCCTGCGAGTCGTCCGCATAGAAAACCGGCCCCACGGCTTTATCGACGCCGTACTGCGGGTAGATCGGCCCGCCCAAGGCTGCAGGCTCCACCAGGAGCGGCAGCGCCTGCCGCTGGTAAGCGATGCGGATGCCCGTCAGCTCTTGCGAGGCTTCCAGCGAGAGCTTGCCGTCCGCGATGACCGACGGCGCATACAACCACAGCAGCGTATGCCCGGCGCGCTGCAGTTTGGTCTTTATCAGTTCGCGCTGGCGAGCGGTGGTGGCGAAGGTGTCGAGCAAAATCCACAGCTTGTGTTCGTCGCCGGTAAGCAGCTCAAGGTCGTCCAGCAGGTAAAGCGCGTACGGTGCGCCCAGGCGCCCAAGCTCCGGCAGTTGGCGGATGATCAGCCTTTCCGGCATATCGCTCTCGAGTTGCAGATGACAAATGCTGTCCGTATCCACCAGCACGCCGATTTCGGCGGCGGAGCTGCGCTCCCACGTGATGCTGCACTGGGCGATGCGCTTGTGGTGCGCAATTTCGCTCATTAATACCGGGTCGCTGAACCATGGCTCGCTGGTCAGGTCGAACCACCACATGCACACGCCGTTGGCCAGCACATTGGCCAGTTCACGGCGCTCTATCGCGATGGTATCGGGCATCGTGTAGGTCTTGCCCCAGCCCTCAGCCTTGCCGATGCAGGTGCGATAGTCGTTCTCATCGAACCAGGTCTTGCCGTGTAGCTTGACGGAATCGGTGAGCGACATGAACATACTGTAACCGCCTGACCCCAGGTTGCGCGCCGAGTAATGGCTCGGGCTACAGATAAAGTCAATATCCGGCGATTCCAGAATCTGCTTGATGCCCAGATGGCCGCTGTTCTGCCAGCGCTGGTCGTGCGCCGCCAACTGCATGATATAGCCGTAGAATACACCGCACAGCGCCCGGCGCTCGGTGGCCTCGCTGATGACCCGCGCCAGCCCGCAGATGGTATCGGCCGTCATCCACGACATGTAGCGGAAATAATCGATGACCCTGCCCTCGCGTTCGGGGTCGCGCAGGAACAGCAACTCGGTGTGCAGGCGTTCCGCCTTGGTGGGAATGGTCACGCGTTCAAAATCGGCAGCAGGGTCGTCCCAGGCAGCCCGCAGGAGCGCTGTATCGTTCTGGTAACGCGCGCGCAGCCAGTCCTTGAAGCGCTCCAGGTTAGGGGTACTGAAATCGGCATAAGCGCCGTCGTTGGCGCCCCAGTACATCCACTCCTCGGTGGTGCCGCTGGCGAGGTGGTAGCCGATAATGTGCTCGGCATACGGCGCCTGCTGCATATGGGCAATGTAGCGATGCAGCGATTCCGCCGTGTCGCGTCGCCACACCGCGGATGCCCAACTGGGCACGCGCTTGTCGGTGCGCCCAAAGTGGGGGTTGCGTTCATAATGCGGCACCGGGATGCCTTTGCCATCGTCAACTAGCACGAGCTGGTCGGGATGGGCCGCATCCCACCAACTCGGCGAGTTGAGGTACACGCGCGGGAATATACGCGCCTGTGGGTCGGCCACGACGATTTGCTCCATCAAGCGGTCCACATGGCTGTACTCGTAGCTTTCCGGGCCAACCCATACCGGGGGTACCATCGAGCCCCACAGGTGTTGGCAGGAGGTGCTGGGCGCGGAATAGAGGTGCACGCCCGCTTTGCCAAACTCGCGCAACTGCTGCGACTTGGGCCAGTAAGTCATATACGCCAGGCCTGGGTCGGGCACGCCGTCCAGAAAAATGGTAGGGACGCCATTATAAGGCTTGAGTTCGGCATGGATGATTTGTTTATATGATGACATATCCACCCTCCTGATATGTTACGTGGGCACTGACGCTTTCCCTAGTCAAACAGACTACAGGCTGATGCTATGACTACGATATGTTTAACCGTTTATTACCTGGTCTCATTGTAACAGAACACGCGGCGACCTTCCAACAAGATCAGAGGGACCCCACCCCCTATGCGCCAGCGATGGGGGCATCTGCCAGAAGTACGATATCACGAGCAGCTTGTAATTCTGCGTGCGGTTCTCCGCCTGTCTGCCAGATAGATAACGTATCCTTTCCGGCAAGGTATGGCATATAGCGC
>JAJFUJ010000176.1 GCA_021372475.1 Chloroflexota bacterium
TTGCGCAGGATTGTCTCGCCTACATTCTGGCTCTTTTCCGGATGGAATTGAATCGCATATACGTTATCTCTGGCTACGGCGCAGGCATACTCACCACCGTAATCCGTGCTGCCAATGACATCGGACTCATTTTCAGGCTGAGCGTAATAGGAGTGCACAAAATAGACGTAACTGGCATCGGGCACAGCCTGCCACAGCGGTGACGGTCTTACCTGACGCACCTGGTTCCACCCCATCTGCGGGACAACTAACCCCGGTGCAAAACGCCGTACTCGCCCCGACAAGATGCCCAGACCGCGATATTCGCCTTGTTCGTCACTCCCCTCAAACAACAGTTGCATACCCAGGCAGATCCCCAAGAACGGTATCCCTGAGCGCAGCACATCATAGAGCGGCCGCTTGAATCCCAGCGTATCCAGGCTGGCCATCGCATCGCCAAAGGCGCCAACACCGGGCAGCACCAATGCCGTAGCCTGTTTGAGTTCGGAGGGTTCGGTGGCGATGTGTGCTTCGCAACCCAGGCGCTTGAATGCCATATAGACGCTGCGCAGATTGCCAACTCCATAATCAACAATGGTCAGCATCTACAGCGCTCCTTTGGTGGAAGGTATTCCTAGACGGCGCGCGTCGATCGTCACTGCCGCGCCCAGAGCCCGCCCAAGCGCTTTGAAGGCCGCCTCGATGATATGATGGCTGTTCCTGCCCTCCAGCAATTTGACGTGCAGCGTCAAACCTGCATTGGCAGCCAGCGCCTGCAAGAACTCGTGCACAAGCGCCGTCTCAAAGCTGCCGACCCTTTCGGATGCTAACTCCACATCATAAACCAGCAGCCCGCGCCCCGAGAAATCAAGCGCAACCAAGACCAGCGTTTCATCCATGGGGATATACTGGCTGCCGTAACGCACCATGCCGGCCTTATCGCCTGCCGCTTCCTTCAACGCGCTCCCCAGGACAATGCCCAGATCCTCGACCGTATGATGATCGTCAACATCGATATCCCCAATACAACTGAGGCGCAGATCGAAGAGCGAATGCACGGCCAGGTGGCTAAGCATATGGTCCATAAAAGGCACACCCGAGGCACCCTGCCAGATACCGCTGCCGTCGAGGTTCAACTCGAGATGAATCTCGGTTTCCCGCGTTTTGCGGTCGATGGTGCTTGTCCTTGGAGCATTCATGTTCACCTCCTATACCTGAACGGACCTTAACGCCACCCAAACAGCCTCATTTTGGCTTGGTGTGCCGATAGTGATTCGAACGGAATCCGACGAACACTCGCTCTGGTAGTAGCGCAGGATAATCCCGTGCGCTTCCATTATCCGGCGCAATGCGTCGCCGCTGATTCCCTTCAGCTTGCAGAATATATAGTTCGTCTGGCTTGGGTATACCTGCAGAAAAGGCAAGGTTACCAATTTTGCGGAGAAACGTTCGCGATCATCGATGATTTTGCGCACAGTCATCTGGGCAGCCGCCAAGTCTTCGAGGGTGGTCTGGGCAGCTAGCTGGGCCAGCCCATTGACATTATAAGGGGATTTCAAGCGCCACAACGAGGGCATCAGGTTCTGCGGGAAAACGCCATAGCCCACACGCAAACCAGCCAATCCCGCCCACTTGCTAAAGGTGCGAAGCACAATCAGGTTATCGTGCGCCGCTGTTAGAGCAACGTATGAGCGGGTGCTGAATTCGACATAAGCTTCATCCAGCACTACCAGCAGCGGCATATTGAGCAGGCGCAGCAGCGTCTCTTCCGGCAGCAACTGGCCGTCCGGATTATTGGGACTGGCCACGAACAGGATCTGGGGACTCGCATATACTCGGCACATCTCTTCGATGGCTGTTACATCAACAGTGAAATCAGCGCTGCGGGGTATCTCGATGAGTTCCATATCGTTGGTGCGCGTATAATGGCCATACATACCGAAAGTCGGTGGGCAGGAAAGCACACGGGAAATGCCCCCCTGGCCTGCTTCCGGCCGGAAAAGCCGCAGGATGAGGTCGATCAGCTCATCCGAACCATTGCCCGCCATTACCCTATCCGGGTCAACATGCAGATATCTACCAATGGCAGTGCGCAAGCGCCTGCTGAGCGGGTCAGGATAATACTGACAAGCGCTGTACCCGTTGAGCACCAACTGAGTATGCCGTGTAGGACCGTACGGGTTCTCGTTGGCATCCAGTTTAATCAACTGTCCGGTTGGCATTCCCAGGCGTTGGGCTATCACCTCGGTGGGTTCAGGAGCATACTCAGCCAGGCTGCGCACGCGGCCGCCCACGTAGTCTGCAAAGGGAATAGAATCTTTCATTTGCTGCTCCCACGACCGGTATTTTCCAGGCGTAACCGGACTGCTTGGGCATGTGCGGTCAGTCCTTCTTCCAGCGCCAATGTGATGGCGGTATCGCTCAACTCTGGAAGGACGTCTTTGCTTATGTTAAACACGCTGGTGATTTTGACAAAATCCCAGATATTCACAGGCGATGAAAACCGCGAAGTCTGTCCGGTGGGCATAATATGGCTGGGACCTATCGCGTAATCTCCCAGCGCCTCGGACACCCATTCGCCGACAAATATCCCGCCGGCGTTTTTCACCTTGCCGACATACTCCCAGGCGTTGGCGAGCAACAGACAAAGATGTTCGGGGGCATATTCGTTAGCGAGCTCGAGCGCTTCGTCAAGGGTATCAACAACGACGATTGCACCGTTCGCACTGAGAGATGCTTCGATAATCTCGCGCCGGCTGAGTGAAGGGAGCTGCTGGCCAATCTCTTGCTCCACCTGTTCGGCTAGAACCGCGGAAGTTGTGATGAGTACGCCAGAGGCCAGCGGATCGTGCTCGGATTGGGCCAAGAGGTCGGCCGCGGCGAATGCCGGATTGGCCGTACCATCGGCCACCAATAGCGTCTCGGTAGGCCCAGGCAGTTGATCGATGCCGACCGCGCCGTAAACGCGCCGCTTGGCCAGCACGACAAAGATATTGCCCGGCCCCATGATTTTATCCACCCTGGGGATCTCGCGAGTGCCATATGCCAAGGCGCCGATGGCCTGCGCTCCGCCCACAGCATACACTTCACTGACCCCCGCAGCGTACGCTGCTGCCAGGATGGTATCGTTTAACTCCCCTTGGCGCGGCGGTGTCGC
>JAJFUJ010000200.1 GCA_021372475.1 Chloroflexota bacterium
TTTTGATTTGAAGTAGCGCCTCCTGCCAGCTTGCCCGGTTCATATCAAGTCCGGTTAAATATGCAGCTTCCTCTATATTCGGCTTAATCCACTCGGGCTGCGCGCGGCAGCCCGCGACAAGCGCATCCCCACTTGAATCCAGGGCGCACAGCGCACCTCGGCTCTTGGCCAGATGGATCAACCGCGCATACGTGTCAACCGGGGCTCCGGGCGGCAAGCTGCCGCTCAGAATAACCATATCCCCAGGCTTCAGGCGCTTGGCTAGCTGCTGATCGAGTCTTTCCAGTTCGAATGGCGATACCCGTGGTCCAGGCTCGTTTAGCTTGGTAGTCTGCCGCGCCGCAAGGTCAACGGCAGTGATGTTCGACCGCATCTCCCCACTGATACGAGTAAAGTCGCACTCCAGGCCGCGCTCCGATAAACCATGGATGAATAACTCCCCAGCCGTCCCGCCAGCCAAACCCATCATAACGCTAGCGACGCCCAGGTTATGCAGCGCCAGCGATACATTCACACCTTTACCGCCCAGGTTCGTGAGTACTTTCTGTGCCCGATTTACCTCACCGAGCTTTAGGTTGCTAAAATATAGCGTCCGGTCGATGGAAGGATTGAGTGTGACGGTGAAAATCATACCCATCGAGCTCCGGTTTGTAACTGTGCGTAACGCTGCAAGACGGCCTGTCCGAGCGGTTCCTGCGCTGTGATGCTGCATACTTCCTGCAGCATGGCGTTGATGCCCTGCTGGCTGATGCGCTGCTGCAGCTCAATGGCTTTTTCATCCCCAGGGGCGTCGAACAGCAACCCCGCCGCGATGCCCCAGGCGAGGTTCATAGGCACATGCCCAGTCGTTTCGGCCACACGGGCAGCCCCCACCAGGCGGTCATTCGGCGCAAGCTTGCGCAGCGGGTCGCGCCCTAAGCGCAGCACCGGATCGGCCAGCGCACGGTTGCCAAAACGGTTTATCAGGTCGATGACATGGGCACGCAGCCAGGCTTCATCCGCAGCGTATTGTTTGACGATACCAAGCAGGGATTCTTCCAGCGCAGCTTCCAGAATTGGACGAATTTCACTATCTTCCAATGCTTCATAACCGAGCTCATATCCGCGCCTGTAACCCAGATAGGCCAGCACGGCATGGCCGGCATTATGCAGATATAGTTTGCGGGCAGTGTACAAGCCAAAGTTATCGCACGGCTCCATCCCAACGATGGTAGGAATCGTACCGATGAATCCCCGGCGATCCACTGGCAGCTCTTTATACGGCTCGGCGATCACCAGGGTGCGGTCCTGGGCTTTGAGCTCAGGGGGCAGTTCGGGCACCATACGGCCGATAACGGTATCCACAAAACCGACGTGGGTATCCATATAAGCCTTCGCTGCTTCATCCAGATGCTGGGAGACCAAGCCACGGAAATATGACGCCGCGCCTTTAAGGTTTTCGCAAACGATGAGGTTGAGCGCTTCCTGCACACCGGACTGCATACGGGCACTAATCCCAGCAGCGACTGTTGGCGCAATGTGAGGTAGCACTCTGGCGCCAACAGCAGTAGCGCCGATGGTCGCTTGGCCGATGGCCGCCGCCACCTTATCCGTATCGCCCGATAAAATCCCGGTTACCGGCGCAATGTGCGTTTCAACAGTGCTGGTATTGGTGACTAGGCGCAGCGTATAAGCTTGTTTTTCGCGCAGAGCAGAAATCAGAGGTACGTCAATATCGATAAAGGTAACTTGGTAACCGGATTCGGCAAATAGCTGGCCGAGAAATCCGCGGCCAATATTGCCGGCGCCAAACATAATTGCTTTCATAAAGTGTGCAACACCTTATTGGTTTGGAGGAGGCTTTGACAGCCTCCTCTTTCGATAGATATGGACTAGAACCAAACGGCGATTAGTGCATCTCCTGTCCGCCGGTGACATTAATCGCCTGACCAGTCATATAAGCCGATTCATCGGAGGCAAGGAACACCATGACATTGGCAATATCGTCATACGTGCAACCGCGCTTCATGGGCACCTGGTCAACATACTTTTGCCGGACTTGTTCCTTGGTAATTCCTTGGTTGCGCGCATACTGCTCGAATAAGCTGTTGACCCACAGAGGCGAATCAAGCAGGTTGCCGGGGCAAATGGCGTTGAATCGGATTGGAACCTCAGCGAACTCTAGTGCCAGGCTCTGGGTAAGCCCAATGCCGGCAAACTTACTAGTAGCATACGCCGAGTTCTTGGAGCTGCCCTTTTTCCCCGATTTGCTATTGATTTGAATAACG
>JAJFUJ010000243.1 GCA_021372475.1 Chloroflexota bacterium
CTCGCCCGCGCGGCGCGGCAGCTCCTGTTCATCGCCGACCAGGCCATCAGCACGGGCCTGCGCCATCACCGGCAAATCGGGGAAGACGGCCAGCATACGCGCCTGCCATGCGGCGGGCAGCAGCAGCACAGCGTTGCCATCAGCGATGCGGTGCGGGCTATCCCACAAGAGCACCTCGTAGATGGCGGCGTCCGCGATATAGGCTGGGTCGTCGCCCGGAGAGTAGACGATGACCTCTGCCCCGCTCGCGGCTGTTTGTTGCTGGAGCATACGGGCGGCACGGCGCGGATATCCCAACGGCGTGCCCAGCCCGTTCGGCAACGCCTGCTCGCCCGCCATGCGGATTCCCTGGCTGAGCGCAGCCGCCTGCCCCGCGGCGGTGAGCAGCACCAGCGCTGCCGTGCCAACGCTTAGCACTTGATGCACTACCCTTCGCCGACGAGAAACATCATCTCTGATACGCGCATCCCCAGCCGCAAGGGCACCGACAGCCAGAAAAACGCCCGGCAATGCGGGCAGCATATACTGCACGTATACCTCAGTGCTATGCCGGATAAACAGGAGCGGCGGCACAACCAGCAGTGCCAACCCCAGCCGCGCCAGACGGGAACTAACCGCATCCCGACGGCAGGCCAGCCGGATCATCGCTATCAGGCCAAGCACTGCCAGGATGGCCGTAATAACCCGGCAAACGCCCAGCCAGCGCTGCAACGGCTGCGACCAGACCCAATCACTGCTCAGAAGCAGTTCCTCCCACCCCTGGCCCAACGCCAGGCGCTTCAGGTCAGCCAGCGCCGCCAGATCAGACACTGGGGCTTGCCGCAGCAAGGCGCTAATCGCCTGGTGCAGCCCTGAATCGCGCAGCAGCGCCAGTACAAACGGCAGCGCCGATAAACCGGCGGCGAGGATGCCGGCCAACGCGCCCTTCCAGCGGCGATGCAGGCGCAGCATAAAAAACGCAGCCACCGTCGCTGGGAGCAGCGCCAGCCCGGCGTAGTGCACCTGCGGCGCAAAGCCTGCCGTCAGGACGGCCGCCGCCATGGCGATATCCGGCGCCCGCAGCCTAAGCCAGTTCATAGCGCGGCCGCGCCGAATGCGCTCGCTGGGGGGACGGCAGGCGCGTTCGAGCAACAGCATCCATAATATGGCTGTTGGGATAAGCAGGTCCTGCCCCCAGATGCCGCGGCTGTAGAAGACCGCCCAGGGTGAGCTGGCCAGGAGCAGCGCAGCAACAAAGGCAGCCAGCGGCCCCCAGGCCCGGCGCACCAACCGCCACAGCCCGGCCACGGCCAGCACATTTACGCCTGCGATGCAGCAGGTGGCCAACAGCGGGTCGGATGATAGGGCAAACAGCGGGGAGAGAAGCCAGATGAACCCCGGCATATTGGGCAGTCCAGTCGAGGAGACCATGCCGGTGGAAATAAAAACGCCGCTGCGCGCCATCTGCAGCGCCAACAGACTCGCGCGCGCCTCATCGTAACCGAAATTGTAATAGTCCGGCCAGCCCAGCCGCAGCCAGGCGGCCAGGCCAAGCACTGCGGCTAAACCGAGCGCCTCGAGGACACGGCCGCGGTTCATGCTTTGTCCGGATAGGTTATGCCCATATTCAGGTGGTTTTTGCAACAATTCGGGCGCCTGCTTTAGCTCAGGCAAGCCGACATACTGGTCTGCCCGAAAACACCACTAGACGGTAAACAACGACACAATGACGTCCAGCCGGAAAGTTTTATTCGCTGGTGGCGTATTTTCACAGGCTCCAGCGGGATATACCCGCATACAGCAGAGAGCCAGGCGCGTGCGCGTGCGGCATGTCAGCGTCGGCAAGCCGACGCACTCCAAATATCAGTTCTCTATTCCCCGTCACGCACCAGATAAACCAGGTAGCCGTGCCACACACCGCTGTTGGCCAAGCTCAGCCCCGCTGCCTTGCGTCTAGCGGCATCGGATAACCTCCGCGCCCTATACGTCGGGCGCTTCCATCCCCTGCAAGCCCAGCATCAGGAAAATCTCCCCACGGTGGTGGATGGTGTGCTCGAGCACATGCCATACCGCCCAGCGCCAGGTGACCGTCGGTCCCCAGGGCATCACGGCCGGCTGTTCGAGGCGCGCCGCCAGATCTTCGACTGCGCTGAAATCCGCCGTAGTGCGCGCGTGCACATCCGCAAGCAGGTTCTTGAGGGCGGAAACGCTCGGGTAATCCTTGAGTTGGTAATCGCACTCCTCGCCGCCCCAGCGCCCATAGCACCTGTGGCGCAGAAAGTCTTCTTCCGTGCCGGCGATGTGGCAGGCTGTCTGCCCCAGCGACCACAAACCCTCGTGCGCCGTAAAGGCCAACTGGTCGTCCCGTAACAAGTCCAACGCGGCATACAGGTTTTTAAGGACGTCATCCCACTGTTTGAGCAGTTCGCGGTCTTCCATAATACTCCTTACCCGTGCGATCCAACGGTAAATTCGTGCACTACGAAACATGCTCAGGTCCGAAACAACCTTGATGGTTGTGATTGTAAGATAATTGATGCGATGCTGCTACTGTCGCGCCGTCCAATCCACGCGAACAAACGATAACTTGTCCTCTGCAGGTACTTGGCATATTTATCTACAACGAAAGACCGGATTCGCTGCCATCTATGCCGTACTCCACCCTCACATGCAGGATATCACCCAGCGTCGGTAGGTGGATGACCTCCTGTTCCGTATGGAAATCACTCCAAGACTGACCGTTGACGCTCATCTGCCGGATTTTTGCCTGCTCAGGATGGCGCAGACGCAAACAGATCGCCTTCGGGCGGCGGCGCTGCGGCAGCACGATCTCGGCATTAATCACATTGTGCGCAGTATTCGAGGTGATGCGGTAACTCGTCTCGCCAAAGGTGGTGGGAGCGTGCTGCACCGCGATGTGCTGCCCCGACCTTAGCCAGGCGCGCGGGGTGGCTCGCGCCAGCCAGAGGGTGTCGCCCTCCTCCATCACCAACATCTGGCGGATGCGTTCCAGATAGGCGGCCGTCTCGAATTGTTTTTCCCAGCAGCCGCCTTTGAGCGGCAGCTCCCATAGCACATAGCCGTTATCCGGGTCCACCTCGCTGGCGTAAGCGTTGAACACCGAGCGGAGATAGAGCGGGATGTCATCCGCCAGTAGATGCGCCTGATGATGGGGCTCATGGCCGCCCTGCGGACCCCAGCGCAGGAACCAGTTGGTGACGGTTTCCTTTTTATCCTTGAGCAAGGCATTCTGGGGCAGTAAAAGGTCCTCGCATACGTCCAGCATCTCCTGCGCCAGCGGATTCTCTGGTGCATAGATAAGCGGTACCAACCGTAAACCGCCCATCACCCCCTCAAAGTAGAGGGCGCTCGCAGCGCCCATCCAGTCTACGCCCAGCGGCAGGTCGGTGCCGATGCCGCGCATGTAGGGTTGCCATGAAATATAGCGCCGATAGGTGCCGTCGTTGACCCTGACCACCGGCGTTAGGGCGGCGGAGCGGTCGGAGGCACGGCGCAGGTCTTGGCGGGCAAGTTCAGCTTCATCCAAAAACTCAGTGGCGCCGGGCCAGCCCTCTTCCGCCAGCAGTTTGGCCACATCCCGCAGCGCGGAATAGTACTTGGCGCTGGCGCTGTAGAAAGAGCGCAGGTCGTGGGTGTCGCCGCCCATGCCCGGCGGGATCAAGCCGTATGCCCAACAATCGGTTCCGAGTTGTTCCATCCAGGCGCGTCGCACCTTGACGATGGCCTGACAGGCTTTTGCCAGCAATGGCAAGGCCTGTTGCAGCCAACTGCGGTCAGCCGTCAACCGATAATGCAGCACGGCCGTCTGCAGGATGTTGGCGTGGCCGCCGTAGTGCTTTTGGTCGTAACCGATGGCGATGCCATCCGGCGCGCTGTAGGAATTGCAGAGGGCGCCGTCCCCCATCAGCTCGCTGTACCACATAAAGTTCGCCGCATGATCGCCGTACAGCCAGTAGTTGATTCCACTGGCGGCCTTATCGTGCTGGCCCATCAGATCGAGCGCTCTGAGGATCTGGAATGACTCCTCACCGATGGCCACCGCACCGCCGCCTGAAAAGAAGGTGGCATAGTTGAGTGGAAAGATGCTGGTACAGTCGGCGCCGTTGGGCATCTTTTCATTGCAGCGCAGCAGGTGCCAGGCTCCGAGATTCCACTGACCGTTCACCAGCGGTTCGGGCGTATCTATCCGCATAGGGGCCGTATAAGGGGGCACTGGTATATCGGGCAGCGTGTCGTGCCCAGGATTGTAGGCCTTGACCGCAGCCAGCAAGTCATACTCGGCATGCTGGCGCACTTGTTGGCGCACAGTCTGAGCGCCTTCGGCGGCAAGCTGAGCCTGGTACTGGCGCGCTGTAAGCCCGCTCCCAGCTTGGGTGATAAAAATGCCCAGCGACGGCGCCAGAATCGGGCCGCGTTCGAGGTCGCGCGGGGCAAAGGAGACGTCGCCGGCTGTGCTCCACAGGGTAATGACCGTGCGCGATTCGGTCGGTTCGGCGACAGGCTCCAGTTCCACTACCAGCCCGCGGCGTGCACCACTCGTCGGCTGCTCGTTCCAGGCTTGCTGCCCCGTCATGTGTAGGCCGTTGCCGTTGGCCAGCGGTCCTGCCTTTATGATATAACCGTTGTAAGCTTCCAGCCGGCCGTTCCGCAGAGCGCTGTGCTCGGATGTAAAACCCCATTCGATTTCTACGGTGAGTGGCTTTTGCCACGCCGCGCTGCCAAACGCGCGCACGGTGGGGATGGCGACATCCTCCCTGGATCCACGGTAGACCACGTACATCTTTTGGCCGGTAAAGTGCGGGATGCCCCACCAGCGAATCACAAAATGGTACACCGTAGCGCCGGCATGCGTGGTAATTGGCGCCAAAGTCGGCCAGTATTGCAGCGTGTTGGCATCATCATAACCCCATATGGCACCCTTGCCGGCGCTAAAAACCGTGAGATCATCGAGTTGCGGGAGCGCGCCGTCGGCCGGCTTGAATTCCAGCTCGATATGGTTGAACTGGCGAGCTTCCTCCCACAGGAAGGCGCACAACACCTTTTCCCTGGGGCAGAGCCGGCTGATCCCTTCCACCTCATGGAAGGTCCAGACGCTGCCGTCGCGCTCCATGCGCTTGCTGGCCCATAACCATTGGGTTTCTGGCGGATTGGTGTTAGAGTCGCGCCGGTAGGCATAAGCCCAAGGAACCTGATCGACCGGTGCACCTTCGACCGGCAAGTCGGCCGGGCGGCTAAAAGTCGGATTTAGTTCTCGGGGAGAGCCAAGTTCTTTTGTCATATAGTTCCTCCGCAAAACAAGGTGCTCAGGCCGCAGCAGCGGCGATGACGCCGCTGGTTACAACGGGTGACGGGCGGCATACTCACCGCACACGATAGCAAGGCGTCGCGTGCGGCAATCCCTTATCCACTCAATCTACTCACCCTCCGCAGTAAAGGGCGATCTCTGGCGGAGGATGGAGTCATGTTCACCACACCCCAGGAATCAGCCTGTATTTTATTTTCTGCATATACTCGGGATAGCCTTCCAGCTCGCGCGCCAGCGTGCGCTCCTCGCTGAGGATGCGCGCCACTAGCACGGGGAGCATAAGCGCCGCCGGGAGCGCCCACCAACTCATACAGGAAATGAATTACACTGCAGACCACCAGCGTGCACACGCCGTAGCGCCCGCGCGCGCCGCGCGCGAATACTTCGAGCTGGCGCAGGTAGCGTTGGAAAAAGGGATGCGCCGGATCAAAGCGCAGCGCGCCGATTTGCACAGGATCCTCCAACAGCCTCGGCACCATCGAGCTGATCCAGCCGGTATCGGGATTGCACAGCCAGCGCACTTCCCCGCCCAGCACCCCGCCGTAAACCCCCTGGTCTATCTCGGTGAGGTAACATCCCGGCAGCGAGTCATCCTCCACCGGCGGACGTTCGGCCAGCAGGGATGCCCAAAACGCGGCGCGTTCCTCCGGATCGGGATAAGTGCACTCGCCCGCCCGATGCGCGGCGCGGAAGGCTTCCAGGGTTGGGCTCGGGTGCGTTACGCTGATGACGGCGAAAATGCGGTCCTGGGCGCACCGCTCGAACAGCGGGCGCAGCCGTTCGGTGACGGCCTGTGCCGAGGGACGATAAGTTAGTTCAGGCATTACTTTACCTTATATTCGACCAATATAGTTTACTGTAATATCTGGCATCGCATATAGATAAATATAAATACCAATAACAGCCTAGCTGCGGTATCCAGTTTCAGCGAATCCGGATTGTACAGCAGCGTTATTCCTGTACGGAGAGCGCCCACGTGTACTTGATTTGCACATTGCCTTTGAGCATTGCCCACACCAGACAGTAGGAGTCTTCGGCCAACTGCAAGGCGCGGGATATTTCAGCTTCGCCCGCGTCAGTAGCTAAACTGAAGGACAGGATAATACTCTCAAAACTGAGCGGATGAGCGACGCGCCGTTGACCTTCGGCATGCACGCACAAGCTTGCCACACTTTTGTGCATCTTACGCAGCAAGGTTGCCACCGTAGCGCCGGCAAACCGGCGCACTTTAGGCGCACTCCATACGCCGCAAGAGCGCCAGGATGCGCACAGAACCGTCGATGATGCGGTCCTCGCGCCGGCGCCAGGTCTCCGAAAGCGGCCAATACAAGTATCGGCTGGCGCGCGAACCCACATCCCACAATCCGTCGGCGCCGCGCTGCGCCCACAGCCACTCCAGCGCCTCGCCGGCCAACGTCCGCCAGGAGGGGAAGCAGCTCAGCAGCTCAACGGCGCGCAGCCATCCGGAAAAGGCCGGATCTTGCAGCGCCGGCGGTTCGGCGATGACGCCGCGCCCGCTGATATAAAAGATGCCGCCCGGCTTGTGGATGAGATACTCCAACCAGGCGCGCTCCAGTTCGGTTGGCAGCGGCCCGGCAGCCCCCAGCAGCAGGACGCCGTATACGTTGGCAAGGAGCGCCCAATGCGTGCGCGTGGGGATGCCCGAGAGCGCCTGCTGCGCTTCTCTTTCAGCCTGCGGGTTATACACGCCCGCGGGAAAGGCCGCCTCCAGCAGCGCGCGCATAAAGGTGGTGAACTTGTGAAGCAGCGGATTACTGGTACCGAGCTGCGCCAGGCGTGCGGCCGAGATGAATGCGATGAAAAACGGCCACAGGCGCGGATCGTCGTGCTTTTCCACTCTATCGCGCCACACAATTTCCCCGCGCAGATGCCCTTCGATGTACCCCTGGGCGCGCGCCAGGATGGGGCTGCGCTTATCCAGCCCCAGCGCCAGGGCGCGCTCTATCGCATATTCGCTGGTAGGGAATAGCGATTTGGCCTTAGTATCCTGGGTGTGAAAGCGCCCCCACGAGCCGTCCGCCAACTGCGCTGCAGCCAGTGCGCGCACCGCTGGTATACCGTCCAGCGCCGCGCGCGCCGTGGCGAGTTGTGGATCACCGGCAGGCAGACGCAGCACGTTGCGCAAGAGCAGGTAGCGCGGCACCGGCTGGGGAGCGAAGGAAAGCAGGGTCTGGGCGATTCCAGTGAAAACTTGGTTGTTTTCAAGACATGCACCTGAACTCATCGTGCCTCCTGCTACTTCCAGGATTCCAGCGGTCCCAGGCGGATGGCCGCATCAAGGTTCGAACTGTCCTGCATCGGCACCCGCTGCAAATCAGGCCAGGTATACATCCCTACATCGAACCATATAGCGCCGGCTCCCTGCGGCAGGTCGAAATCCGCCCACGAGATAAACGCTTGGCGCCCGGCCAACCCATCCGCAGCACGCCGGCCAACAGCAGCACCAGTCCCAGCGCCAGGCCTTCCGCCCAGCGCCAGAAACGCGGGTATGCCGCAGCTTGCCCTTCTACCGTTAACACATCCCTCCTACAGCAGCACGCCCAGGATCGCCCATAGACCGAAAGCGCAGATTGCCACGCCGGCGATGCGGTTGATCCACACCATCAAGCCGGCGCCGATCTTTTGTCGCACAAGGCCGAGTGCGGTCGTCAAGAACAACCACCAGCCCGCCGAACCGAGGAAGACGCCCAGCACCAGCAGCCCGGCGCCGGCGTAGCCTCCGGTGCCCTGCCCTAATCCCAATCCGCTAAAGATGCCCACGTAAGCCAGGATCGTGATCGGGTTGGTCAGGGTCAGCAGCAGGGTCGAGAAATAGGCGCCCAGCAGCCCTTTGCCGCGCTCTTTGATCGCCGCATCAGCCGGCGGAGGGGTGAATATAGTGCGCACGCCCAGATACAGCAGAAAAGCCCCGCCCACAATACGCAACGGCATCTGCTGGGCAGTAAGAAAAGCCGAGACGGCCGTCAGCCCAAATGCTGCCAGGCACCCGTAAAGCAGGTCGGCGGTGGCTGCGCCCAGCCCCGAAATAAAGCCGGTCAGGCGTCCCTCCGCCAGGGTGCGGCGGATGCACAGCGCCCCCACAGGCCCAACCGGCGCGGCAATCGCCAGCCCCAGGATAAACCCGCGCCATAGCAGTTCGCCATCCATTTACAACGTCTCCTGCGCATAGGTCAGCACAAATGAGCAGGGCTGCCGACCGGCGCTGGCCAGCGCCGAGCTGAGCACCTCGCAGGCCAGCTCGCATCCCAACACCGTCTGCAGGTGGTGGCGCACATGTCCGCCGCAGCACATACAGTAGGTCAGCGAAAGCGGCTCGCTGACCTCGCCCAGGCAGGAGCAACGGTAAGCGGGCTGCCCCTCGGGCTGGAACAGCACCAGCAGGCTGCCGTCGAGCTGCTCTGTCACGCTGTGCCCGAAAAGAAAATGGGCAGCATTAGCTGCGGCGATACGCTCAGCGAGCGTTTCGTTTTCGCGGGCCAGCTTGCGGGCCAGTTTACCGCGTTCGCCCTCCAGGCAGCAGGCGCTCATAGCGCGCACACGCACTCGGGTATCGTGGTCGAGCAGTGCATCCATACGCTGCATCGCACCGCGCAGCCAGGCCACCTTGACGGCCTGCTTGTCGGTCTTTTTAACGGCTTCTCCTCCGGCCATAATCTGGGCAATCAGTCCTTCGTCGATGCCGGCCTCGCGCAAAACACCATCCAGCCGGGCGGTGCGGCCGTAGGGGTAGCGGGCGTAACTCGCTGTGAATCTAACCATCTTGTAACCTCCTTATGGTCGAAGGGCGTATGCTTTTCTTATGCTACTTGTTTTGCCTGCAAGGCGTATAAAAATCGAGTATCGGCAACTCGCCGCGCTCGAGCGCACGATAAAAACGCGCCTGCGTATAGACTTCCATCTCGAACAATCCGCGCGAGCCGTCGTAGGTATAGCCGTGCGCATCCCTAGCTCGGCCGACGTGGCCGGATGCTGCGGCATGCAGTTCGCCGCCCTCTTCCCCTGCGGTTTCTTGTATCCAGCCCACGGCCATCTCGCCCGGCGCGATATCGCGCGCGATAAAACCCTCCGGCACCGCCGCGCCCGGCTCAAAGAGCATCCCCGCCAGATAGGTATAAGCCCCTTCGCCCGGATTCCAGTCCCCCATCCAGCCGACGGTGTCGGCCCGCGGCATGAGCCGGCGGGGGAGCGCCTGCAAGGCAGCCAAGCCGCCGTCGCGCTCCAGTGTTGCCCAGAGATCCTCGATGGACGTATCCGCGGCGGTCGTCGGCTCCATGACCTGCACGCTGCGGCCAATCACGCGCGCTCCAGGAAAGTTACACACCTCGAATTTGACCAGCTTGGAACCCATGGCTGCCTCCTGATGCGGCATTCCTAACGCGGAAGGCAAGTCGCCAGGTCGATATCCACCCACACAGCCGAGTCGTGGTCGCCGCCCGGCACCTCGACGTAGCGAAAGGCAGGATTGCCCGCCAGCGCTGCGGCAGCACGGCGCGCTTCGGCGATCGGGATGAGCGCGTCGGCCTCGCCCATCGTCAACGTCACGGGCATACGCAGGTGGTCGGCGTGCGCCAGCAGCGAGTGCGCCTCATAGAGCGCCGGCTCCTCGGCCGGGGAGCCGCAGTATGCCGCGCGCACACTCTCGGCCAGGCGCACGAGCAGCGGCTCGCTCTGCTGCGCCAGCCAGTTATACCAGGCGCCCAGATCACAGGCGCCCATAGCGATGATCCCCTGGATATCCGCCGGATACAGCAGGCCATAAATCAGCGCGCTAAAGGCCCCACCCGAGCCGCCCAACAGGGTCACCTCACCCCAGCCCAGCTCGCGCCGCGCCCAGGCCAGTAGCGCGTGCGCATCGGCGGCTGCGGCCGGGTTCATGTAGGAGGTGCCACGCATATTCAGGGTGATGAGCGGATGCCGCTCGGCCAGCACGCGCGTCAGCCAGAAAGCGCGCAGGTCGGCGCGAGTATAAAGCTGGTCGCCTTCAGAGAAAGCGCCGTGCAGGAAAACCACCGCGCGCTGCGCCAGGTCGCCAGGGGTGTAGCAAAACCAGTCCGCAGCGCCGTCGCAAGCGCTGGCGTAGGTAATGCGTTCAGTGCCGGCGGCATAATCCGCGCCTTGCGCATATACACGGGATACGATACGCATAAGCTCCTCCGCTGGTATTTTATTATCAACGCGAGCCGTCGGACGTCAAACGGCAACCCGCCTCCGCAGCCAGCACGCCTTGCGGACGAGGTGGGTCGCTCAAGGCATGGCCGTCATCCGCAGCCTGGGTTGAGTTACTGCGCTATGTGCGCAGTGAACACGCGCCAGAGCCGGGGGAAGCCCAGGCGGCTTCCTATGAACCGATGAGGCTGGGAGCTAGGCGAACCGCCGCCCGGCTGGCTCATCGCCGGTTCAGCGCGAAACTTACTGTACTAATAAAAAAAGAGCCCCTCTGAGCGAGTGGCTCTTTCCCGTTCCAGAGTATGTTGTGTTACCTCAGCCGAAAGGCCTCATAGCTGATATTAGCGCTGTGGTTATTGCGGCGGAAATACTGTGCATACCCTTGAATCATCTTGGCCGGGCCGCACATAAACACATCCGTATCATCGGTCAACGTATATCCCTCAAAACTCAGCGGAGGCATCGCCGAAGTATCGATGAAATGCACGTGAAAGGCACTATGCTTGCTCTGGTATGCGCTGATGAGTTCTTTATACACGCCGGCTTCCGGGCCTCTATAGGAATAATAGAAATCTATTTCCCTATCCGGATGGTCTTCGCGCAGATAAGCAATAAATGGTGTTACGCCAATTCCACCGGCAACCCAGAGCTGTTTGGGCTTGCCATTATCAAAGCTCAGGAAACCATAAGGTCCATCAATTGCTACTCGGGTTTGTAGTTCCAGAGAACGATACAGGCTTGCGGTAAAGTCACCCGAAATTTTCGTTGTAAAGAGGATTGTATTTCCTTCTCCCCCCGAAATCGTAAAGGGATGAGGAGCATCGTCAAGCTCCTTCTGGAAAACCTTGACAAAAGCAAACTGCCCTTGGGCAAAAGGCAGCGGCTTATCCAGAGTAATCTGCCACTCGAGCACGTCCTGGTTCAGCTTGGACAAGCCAGTCACAGCGCCCTTGAACTTAAAGTGTCTGCGCTGGTAAAAGAAAACAATGTAAATCGCCGACACTAAACTGACCACTGCGCTCGCGCCGACCCACACGCTCAGCGCCGTGAACCTGGACAGAGGGATGCGGCTGGAAATGTAAACATGCACCAGACTTATCACATAAAGAACCAGCATCAAGCGGTGGGTGGTTCGCCACTTTTCATATGGCAGTTTTTTATCGAACAGGGTGATTCCTATCAGGACAACGAGCATGAACATCGCCAGTCCACCCAGTGCGGTGCGCACACTATCCGTGGTCTTCAATGCGTCACTCAGGAACGCATGAACCAGCAGCAACCCCAGCGTGACGATGGCAATGTATTTATGGTAAATATACAATTTGTCCAGCCCGTTGAACCATTTTTCAAGGGTTTTGTTGCGGGTAGCGAGCATAAAATTCAGCAAAAACCCGTTGAGCGCCAGGCCCGCTACCAGATGGCGGGCCTGATCCAGGGGGATCAGTGCACTGCTGGAAACAGCGAAATACCAGAGTAAAAACGTGATTATAGTGGTGATTACAATTAATAGAATCCCTTTTACATTTTTCAATGCTTCATTCTCCGAGAGTAGCATGAATATTCTTTGTTCGCTTATTATACCACAAATTGCTGCGTTTGAATATTCTGGAACTCACTCCCAGAACGCCGCTCACCCACAAATCTGCTGTTTACCCGCGCAAGCGGATGAACTCGGGCTGCGCCTGCTGCATCGCCTGCGGCGCGAGCCCGGCACAAACCGCCTCCAGGTCGTCGGCAATGATGCGCCCCACGTTATGCAGCGCCTCGGCCTGCGCGCCGGCGCGGTGCGAGCTGAGCACGGCGAACTGCGCCCCGCGGATGGGATGCTCCCTGGCCAGCGGCTCCTCGGGATACACATCGATGCCGGCGCGAAACCGGCCTGCCAGCAGCAGCTCGGTCAGGGCATCGAAATCCACCACGTGCGCGCGACTCATCAGCAAAAAGACGGCGTCGGGCTTGATCAGCTCCAACAGCTCGCGGCCGATAAGCGCCTTGTTGGAGCTTGACGGCACGGCCAGCACGAAAATCAAGCGCGAGGCGGCCATCAGCGTCTCGAGCGAAACCGGTGCCAGCTCCTGGCACCGCAGGTAGGTATCCGTCAGCCACGGGTCGTACACCTGGATAGGGCAGCCGAACGGCGCGAGCAGCGGTCTGAGGCTACGCGCTAGCCCACCGTAACCGATGAAACCGACCTGTTTGCCATAGAGGGTAAAGGGTTCACCGATCTCGGTATTCAGTTCGGTATGGCTCCAATTCGGCTCGCCTGTGCGAAAGGCGCGGTCGGTCCAGGCAATCTGGCGGGCGGCGGCTAGCGCCAGCCCGAGGGCCATCTCGGCTACCGCCGGACCGAAGGCTGGCGCACAGGAAAGCACGCGGATGCCATGGGCAAAGCAATAAGCGTAATCAAGCGTATGAGGGTCGGGGAAGCCGCCGCCCACCTCCATGATGGCGCGCAGTCTCGGCCAGCGCGCTACGTCGCCGTGACGCCAGTTGCCGGTGACGATGACGCCGGTCTCGGCGCGCACCTTGTCATACTCAGTCTCGGGCAGCGGCGCGTTGCGTCCCCAGATGACATCGCCCGCGGCATAGACGCGCGCCAGATCCTCAGGGGTAAAGATGACCTCCAGGCGGCGGAAGGAGGGGTCAAGAAGGATTTTATCCGGCATTGTCATGCTCCTTGAGTCTATGGGAATAAAACCTGCCAAATCATGTTCTGCGAGGGATTCCCGTCCGGCGCTCTACTCTAGAATTGTAAACAAAAAACTACATGGCTGCTGCTGCCCGCTGGAGAGCGCCGTAACGCGCGGCTCGCAGGCCAGCTTGCGCCCCAGTGCGCGCTGCAGATGGTGCTTGATATGCCCTCCGCAGCACTGGCAGTAAGTCAGCGAGATGGGCTCTTTCACCTCGCCGCCCAGGCACACGCAGCGGTATAACGGCTGACCTTCCGGCGCAAAAAGCACCAGGATGCGGCCGTCGGGTTCGAGCGTCACGCTGTGGCCGAAGACATAGTGCGTTTCGTTGGCCGCCGCGATGCGTTCCTCTATGGTAGGCAGCTTGCCGATCTCTTTCGCCATCTCCGCCCTTTTGCCGCCCAGGCAGCAGGCACAGCCTTCGCGCACTGCGATGCGCGTCTTATGGTCGAGCAGGCGATCCATACGCTCCATTGCTCCGCGCAGCCAGTCGGCTTTTACCGTCTGGGAGGACGCCTTGCGCACCGCCTCGCCGCCGGCCATAATCTCGAGCCTGAATGCTTCAGGCACGCCGGCTGCCCGCAGTTGCGCATCCAGCGAGCGAATGCGGCCGTACTCATACTCATGAACCATCTCACGCCTCCACGCAAAACTGAACTGCTAAGCATTGTACACGATGTCCCTTCACAGAAACAATGCCAGGCGCACTTTACCACTGAGCGCATGCCCTGCTGCCGCAGCAGCTCGAACATATATAAAAAAGGGCGCCGCCTCAACGGCAGCGCCCCCAATTCCACGTCTGGCGACTTAATTCACTTTGGCTTTCGGTTTATTTTCGGACGGGTGCTTGGTTATATCGCGCGCATCGCCGACCTGCAGGTAATCCTGCTCCCAGATCTCGTTGGTCAGGTGCATATAGTCCTGGCCGTACTCGGTCAACCCCTGCGCGAACTCGGGGTCGGTCAGCGCGGTCAGCGAGCCGCCGTCGGTCGGATCAGGCTCATGCTCGCGTACGATCTGCTGCAGCTCATTGTAATGGTCGCGGTATGGACAAGGCGCCAGTACATTATGCTTGTCCTTCATATAATCCTTCTGCCAGGAGCGTATCCCTTCAAAGAAGGGGTCACCCCAGGCATCGTTCAAGGTGCCGCCATCCGCATAGATCTTGTTGATGTTGACAGGCGCATACGGCACGAACACGCACGGGCTGATGTTACCGTTCCAATCGATATACAGGTACCCGCCTCTGCCATGGCCGCCAGCCGAGAGGCAGCCGTCGACGACGGTGCCACTGTTCCAGAAATCCGCGATAACCATCTTGCGACTGCGCAGCACTTCCCAGGCGCGGCGCCACATCCACAGGCGCTGCTCGGGAGTAGGCATCATCTCGAGGGTAAAGGCGCGCCCGATGGGCATATACTGAAATATCCAAGTAAAGAGGACGCCCTGCTTGATCAGAAAGTCCATATAATCCTTCGAGAGCAGCTCCTCGGCATTGTCGCGCGTGGCTGTGAGTGAGGAACCGAACGGCACGCCGTCGCTGCGCAGCCTAGCCATCAACGCCACGGTTTTATCAAAGATGCCCTCGCCGCGGCGCTTGTCTGTGCTCTCCTGCCAACCTTCCAGTGAGATGGCCGGCATCAGGTTGCCCGTTTCAGCCAGGCGCTTGCTCATCTTGTCGTCGATCATAGTGCCGTTGGTGTAGGCCATAAACATACAATCTCTGTTCTTTTCGACGATATCGAGCAGCCCCTTGCCCCCCGAACGCCAGACGAACGGTTCGCCGCCGCTGAAGACAAAGAAACGCGTGCCCCACATCGTCTTGGCCTCGTTGATGATGCGGTCAACGGTATCCCAGCTCAGCGCCTCACGGCTGTCGGTCGAGTTGGCATAGCAGCCCGTGCAGCGCAGGTTGCAGGCTTTGCCGGGAGAGATCACCAAAAACGTGGGCGGGCGTATGCTATGTTCATCTTTAAAGGCTTGGACTGCATTTTGCTCCCCGCTATTTACAAACAAACCTTTGACGAGCACCTCGGCAACTTCTTTTATAGCCGAAGGCGAAAGCAGGTTCTCGGCGAACGCACGGTCGACGGTTCCCAGGATAGCCAGAGACATCATTAGCCTGTCGCGCTCAAGACCCGGCGCTGCCTTTTCATCGAGGTTGACGTGCTTGTAGTCGTTGACAAGCTGCTTTTCAATGCTGCGCACGATGTGCCCGCGCACCGTTGGATTGTAAAGGATCCGTGTGCCTGACTCGGACGCAATCGACGAGACGACGTTCGTGATGAGCCTGGAGGCTGAATTCGCTACTGTCATGGATATATACTCCTTGATAAGATTGACGCCGCTTCGAGCAGGTGAGTGCTCAGCTCAAA
The DNA here is from genome assembly GCA_021372475.1 of Chloroflexota bacterium. Lineage (GTDB taxonomy): Bacteria > Chloroflexota > Anaerolineae > UBA1429 > UBA1429 > JAJFUJ01. The sequence continues at coordinate 15,558 of JAJFUJ010000243.1, forward strand.
GAGCTGTGGCGTCGGATATCCTGCGCCCTATTGCGCAGGATTATACTGTGAATATAGTCATCATACAATACATAAATCAATCAGTAAACAGACAGTTTCGGTATCCCGTCCATGCACCTGCTGAGGCCAGGTGCAGCCTGTTCTGAGTTCTCAGTTGCTTTTAACCGCGACGAACTCCTCAGAGGGATGCCTGGTTAGGTCGCGCGAATTGCCGACCTGCAGGTAGCCCTTTTCCCAGATCTCGTTGGTCAGGTTCATCACCTGCTGGCCGTATGCGGTCAATCCCTGTGCGAACTCGGGATCCGTCAACGCAGCCAACGAACCGCCGTCGATCGGCTCAGGTTCGTATTCGCGCACGATCTGTTGCAGCTCGTTGTGATGGTCGCGGTACGGGCAGGGCGCCAGTACGTTGCCGTGCTTGTCCATATAGTCCTTCTGCCAGGCGCGTATCCCTCCAAAGAAAGGGTCGTTCCAGGCATCGTTCAAGGTGCCGCCGTCGGCATAGATTTTATTGATGTTGACGGGCGCATACGGCACAAACACGCACGGGCTGACATTGCCGTTCCAGTCTATATACAGGTAACCGCCTCCGTCGTACTTGCCTGCCGATAAGCAGCCGTTGACGACCGTGCCCTGGTTCCAGAAATCAGCCACAACCATCTTGCGGCTGCGCAACACATCCCACGAGCGGCGCCACATCCACAAGCGTTGCTCTGGGGTAGGCATCATATCAAGCGTGTAGGCGCGCCCGATTGGGTGGTACTGGAAAATCCAGGTCAGGAGGATGCCCTGTTTGATGAGAAAGTCCACATACTCAGGCGAAAGGATCTCCTCGGCGTTTTCACGCGTGGCCGTCAGCGAGCTGAGCATCGGCACGCCATTGCTGCGCAGCCGGGCCATCAGCGCCACGGTGCGGTCAAAGATGCCCTCGCCGCGGCGCGCATCGGTCTTTTCGCGCCAACCTTCCAGCGAGATGGCCGGTAGCAGGTTGCCCGTTCGGGCTATGCGTTTGCTCATGGTATCGTCGATTAACGTGCCGTTAGTGTAAGCGATAAACATACAGTCCCTGTGCTTTTCGACGATATCGAGCAAGCCTTTGCCCTCCGAGCGCCAGGCGAACGGTTCGCCTCCGCTAAAGACAAAGAAGCGCGAACCCCACATCGTTTTGGCCTCGTTGATGATGCGATCCACGGTGGCAAACGACAGCGATTCGTGGCTGTCAGTAGAGTTAGCATAGCAGCCCGCACAGCGCAGGTTACAGGCTTTGCCGGGGGAAATCAACAAAAGCGACGGCGGGCGCTGCCCGTACTCATTTTTGAAAACCTGAGCTGTGCTTTGATCGCCATTGTTGACAAACAGTCCCTTGACCAGCACCTCGGCCAATTCCTGGATGACAGATGGCGCAAGCAAGTTTTCCTCAAAGGCACGTTCGCCGGTTCC